>NZ_FNOA01000004.1:122186-345391 GCF_900106885.1 Pseudomonas sp. NFACC14 | reverse complement strand
CCCGCAATCCCTTGTGGGAGCTGAGCTTGCTCGCGATAGCGGAGCGTCAGCAATGATGATGCCGACTGACCCAACGCCTTCGCGAGCAAGCTCGCTCCCACAGTTTTTCCGAGTCGTCCAAGGCATCCGCGACCACCACAGTTTCACCGCTGGCAGGCGTTGACCGCTGGGACGCGGCCGCGCCAGGGTTGGGCGCGTTCCAGTTGGGCGGCCAGGGCCAGCAAGGTATTTTCCTCGCCAAAGCGTCCGGCAAAGTGCGCCCCCATCGGCAACCCATAGGCACTCCAGGACAACGGTACTGACATCGCCGGCTGGCCGCTGGCATTGAACAGCGCGGTGAATGGCGAATAGCTGTGGTAGCGCTCGATCAGTTGATCCAGGCTCATGCACACATCCTGCAGGTCCAGCTCGCCAATCAGCACCGGCTCGCGAGTCAGGACCGGGGTCAGGATCACGTCGTAATCCTGCATGAACACCGCCAACTGCCGGCCGAGGGCATGAATCCATTCCACCGCCGCGGCATATTGAGCGCCGCTGACGTTGCCCTTGTCCCGCAAGATGATCCGGGTGCGCACCTCCAGTTCTTCGGCCTGCACGGCAAACCCACGCATCTGGCCCAGCAGGTCGACATAGTGACGAGAGCTGGCGCCAATGATGGTGAACACGTGGTCGAGAAACTCCAGCAACCCCACCGGCAGGCTCACCGGTTCGACACGATGCCCCAGGGCCTCGCACAACCGGGCCGCCTCGCCCACGGCCTGGAGACTTTGCGGCGTGGTGGGCCAAGGGCCGAGCTGTTCGACCAGGGCAATGCGCAGCGGCTTGGGATCGGCTTGCACCGCCATCGCATACGGCAACGCCTGGATCGGCGCGGCATAGGGCGCGCCCAGGTCCATGCCGGCGGTGGCGTCCAGCAACGCCGCACTGTCACGCACCGACAAGGTAATCGCATGGGGCGTGCCCATGCCCGCCCAGCCCTCGCCCACTATCGGCCCCGACGGCATCAGGCCACGGCTGGGCTTGAACCCGAACACACCACAGCAAGACGCCGGCACTCGCAATGAACCGCCGCCGTCGTTGCCATGGGCGAACGGCACCACGCGGGCCGCCACCAACGCCGCCGCGCCGCCACTGGAACCACCGGCGCTGTGCTCGCTGCTCCAAGGATTGCGGGTAGCACCAAAGCGCGCGGACTCGGTGGAGTACGACGTGCCGAACTCCGGCGAAGTGCTGGTGCCCATCACTTGGCATCCGGCACGGCGCAGGCGCGTCACGACTTCCGATTCGAAATCCGCCCGAAAGTCGCCCAGTGCGCGAGAGCCGTTGGTCATCGCCGCGCCGTGGACCGGCGAAAACAGGTCTTTGATCAAGGTCGGCACACCGGCGAGCAGGCCTTGGCCAACTTGTGGCGTGCGCGCTACTTGCCGGGCCGAATCGTACAGCCGCTCGGCCACCGCATTGAGCTGCGGCTCGACCCGCTCCAGGCGTTCGATAGCGGTTTCCAGCAGTTCGCCGGGCTGGACTTCGCCACGCCTGACCCACTCGGCCAGCGCCGTGGCGTCTTCACTGTCCATCAGATGGTGGATGTCTTGCATACCCATGTTTCAGATTCCTTATGTCACGACGATTGATGTGATCCGACGGTGCTCGCCTGCCCCTGGCCCCGTGCGCGCAGGCCGGCAATGACCCAGGGCAGTGCCAAGGCAAAACTGGCCAGGGCCAGCCACTGAATGGCGTGACGCAGGTCACCGGCGAAGACAACCACCAACGCCACCACCAGTGGACTGACGAATTGGCCGATGTACAGGCACGAGGTAAACCCGCCCAAGCCCCGGCCGCGGGTGCTGGCGGTCAAGGCATTCATCACCGGCGCCATCACGTTGGGCACCAGCAACCCGGCCCCCAGGCCCTGGATGAACACCGCCACCAGCACAGCGTTGTAGCTTTGCCCGCGCATCAGTAACCACAGCCCCACGCCCATCAGGCCGAGCAACAATGCGTTGCAACCGGCGATGCCGAAGCGACGGCGCAGCAACGGCCACATCAGCGAACCACCCAAGGTCGCCAACAGGCTCAGTCCCGCCGCCAGGCCGATCATCGTGCTGGAGGTGATGCCCAAGCTGACCAACAGCGTCGGCGCCTGGATCGGCATGATGAACGTCAGGACCATGCCGCCCAGGATCATCAGGTAGCCGACCAGCAGTGGTAGTACGGCGACCTTCGCCGCAGCCGACTCATCGACGTGCTGCTCGATCTTCTGCCGCTTCGCCACCGGCGGTTCCCAGAGCACTTTCATCATGGCCGGCACCAGCAGCAGTGGCAGCAGATACAACAGGAATGGCGCACGCCACGAGTGCTCCCCGAGCACACCGCCCACCACGAAAAACAGCGCCCCCACCAGGCCGATCGTCACCACCTGCCGGTTGACGTAGCGCAGTCGCTCCTCGCCCTGCCAATAGTCGGCGATCAGCGTCGCGCAGCAGGTCATCACCGCCGCCTCCGTGCACCCGAACAACAGCCGCACACCGACAATCGAAGGCAGGTTATCGAGCAGGGCCGGCAAGGCGCCGAGCAAGGCGTAGAGCACCGTGGCAATCACCAGCAAAGCCTTGCGTCCAACCCGGTCGGCCAACCAGCCAGCCAACGGCGCGCACACGGCAATCGCCAGGGCCGGACCGGTAATCGCCAACGGCACCAACAGATCGCCGCGCGGTTCCAAGGGACCGAATTCGGCACCCAACCGGGGCAGGATCGGCGTGACCATCACCGCGCCCATGATCGTCAGGCTGCTGCCCAGCATCAGCACCCCGCCTTCGCGCCAACTGGCCTGGCGCGACGGGATGGCCGCCGTTGAAACGGAACTTGATTGGTTCATGACGAGCCCCTTTTAGAAACTGTGGGAAATACGCAGCGCCGCGGTATAGCCCTCGGCGCGGTTGCGCGCATCGAGCTCCTTGTAGACATGCAGCCACACCGGTGGAATGCCGGGTTTGAAGTAGCTCACCGCCGGCCCGACGGCCAGCACCCGGGCGCGATTGCCGGTTTCCAGCCCCGGCGCGTCATCATCGGTGAACTGACGGTAGTAGTACCCGCCCACGCCCAAGGTCCATGGCCCGACGTGCTGGCCCACGGCAAATTCGTGACGGTACTCGACGCCGTTCTTGTAGTCGGTGGCGTGGTTGCGGGTGTTGATGTCGGCTTCAAAGCTCGAAGACACCTCGAAGCCGCTGTCGGAGATGTATGTGGCGTTGAGGATCGGCGAAAAGGTCCAGTGGTTGAGACCCGGCGAGATCAAGCGATCCTGGTCGTAGTCGCCGGTGGGCGCCTGGATCTGGAACTGGGCATTGACGAACAGGTTCGGCGAAAGGGTCCACTGCAGGATCACCGGCAGCACCTGCATGTCGGCCATGCGAAACGGATCGGCCTCCAGGTTCAGTGGGCCGACAGGAGTCTGCACCTGTAGCGACGCGTCCATCTGGAAGAACGGTACGACGGCACCGAAGCCATACTTGGCGCCCAGCACGGTGTAATCGGTCATGCGCATGTAGGCGACGCCGATGGACAAGACATCCAGGGAGAAATTGTTGTCCACGGACTTGCCGTGGCGATCCTTCTGCACGTTGGCCGAATAGAACGCAGTACGCAGGCCGACGGTGCCAAAGGGCGTGGCCGGCGGCATCATGCCCGCGCCGAAATCATAGACCCCGACCGCCGTGGTCGGCGCGCCGTTTTCGGTGCCATGGGCAGCGGTGCAGGCACCGATCAGCCCCAGGGTCAACCACGTACAGTGCCAGACGTTTGTTTTTTTGTTTTGGTACATCGAATGCCCCTCCGACCATGTGGTGTTGGGGTCATCCTAGGGAGCCGGTCGGTCAGCCGTTATCCGTTTTCAGCACAGATGCGTGCGACGCAAGGTGTGTGACGGGGTTTCACCAAACAGGGTCCGGTAATCACTGGAAAACCGGCTCAAATGCCAGAACCCCCAGCGTGCCGCCACCTCCTGCACCCCCAGCCCCTGATCGCCATTGCGCAGCTCACGGCGCACCGCATTGAGGCGCAACGCCCGCAGATAAGCCACCGGATTGATGCCCAGGGTCTCTTGGAAGCAATACTGCAGTTTGCGTCGGCTGGCACCGATGTGGTTGCACAGGTCGAGGATCGACAGCGGCTCATCGACATGGGCCAGGGCGTACTCCCGGGCGCGGTCGACCATGCGTTTGCGCGCCGTGGGACTGAGCGGCGGCGCCTCGTCCGGCGCCACCAGTTCCAGTATGTGCAGCATCACCGTGTCACGCAGGCCCCGGCGAATCGACTCGTACCCCAGCAACGAATCACGCCCCTGCTCGCCCCCTTCAAGCTCATCGAACAACGCCGCAAGCTCGGCGGGCAGCGTCGAGTTGCCAAGACGGTAACACTTGGGAAGATCGGTAATTCGAAAGCGACTGCCTTGCCGCTCCAGCACATGCTCCAACGCCTGCTCGTCGATGGCGACACCGAGCAGATCCAGATGCTGGGGCGTGCGCAACTCAGGCAGGTTATGCCCATGGGCGACCAATAGGCTGGGTTCGACAATCGGGTGCCCGGAGCAAAAGACCGGCCCATCCGCACTCAGTGGCACGCTGAAGGTGATGGCGCCCTCCCAGGCCATGCCTTGCTTGGTCAGGGCCTGATTAGAGCGGTCGCGCACCAACTGCATCCAATCCGAGCGGAACTCGATCAACTCGCCGTCGAAGCGACCGGGGGTCAACTGGTCATAGCAAACCTGCCAGCCCCCCATGTTGCGGGCGTGCTCGTCGATGTCCGTGGTACGAAACCGATTGATCGGCAGCATCGGCAACCCATCCGACGAGACCGCTGGCTGCGCCATGTTGTCATTGTTCATTGACCCGACCTTTGATGATTCCAGGGCTTATGGGTCAAAGCTCAGGCAAGTTCCATTCCGCCCCGTGGAGCGGTCGTGCAATTGTGCCAAAAACGGATAACCGGCCCGGATTCAGCTGCCGGCGTCGGCATGGGCCTCTTCGAAGAAATAGTCCTTCCAGCTGTCGGCCTTGTTTTTCAACACGCCCAGTTCATGCAGTTTTTCGGCATAGATGTAGGTGCGTTGCGGAACGACGGTGAAGTCGATTTCGGGGTCGGTGACGATTTTTTCCACCAGCGCCAGCGGCAACTTGGACTGTTCTACGCGGATGTAGGTCTGGGCAGCGGCCGGCTTGTCGGCCTTGATGATGCCCTGCGCCTCCACCAGGGCATCGTAGAACGCCTTGTAGGTCTTGGGGTTTTCGTCGTGGAATTTTTCCGTGGTGTAGAGCACGTTGAACGTCGCCGGCCCGCCCAGCACATCATAGGAACTGAGCACCTTGTGCACGTTGGGGCTTTGCAGGGCCTGGTACTGGAACGGTGGGCTGGAGAAGTGCGAATTGATCTCCGACTGGCCGGCGATCAGCGCCGCCGTCGCATCCGGGTGCGGAAGGCTGACCGAGATGTCGTCGAATTTCTTGAAGTGATCGTTGCCGAACACCTTGGCGGTTTCGATCTGCAACGTGCGCGACTGGAATCCGACCCCTGCGGCCGGGACAGCGATCCGGTCCTTGTCGGTGAAGTCCTTGAGGCTCTTCACGTTCGGGTTGTTGGTCAGCAGGTAGTTGGGCATCGACCCCAGCGAGGCGATGGCCTTGACGTTCTGCTTGCCGCGGGTCCGATCCCAGATCGTCAGCATCGGTGGAACGCCTGCCGACACCACATCCAGGGCGCCGGTCAGCAAGGCTTCGTTCATCGCCGTCGCGCCGGAAATGCTGTTCCAGTCCACTTTGATATCCAGGCCCTGGGCCTTGCCATGCTTCTCGATGAGCTGCTGGTCACGCACCACATCCAGGATCAGGTAGCCGATACCGAATTGCTGGGCGATGCTGATCTTGCCCTCGGCGTGGGCCAAGGGATTGAGCAGCGCGGTGGCCGCCAGGGAAACCAACAAGGTGAGCGCAGGACGCTTGAAAGCCATGGTCTGGTGAACCTCACAGTAGGTGAAAGACTGAAGACTACGACTTTAAAGCTATAAGAATATTAATTTAAATACCTTAATAGCATATCAATAGCACCTAAATGTCCGGCATCCGAGCCCATGAATCGCCCTCATGGGCACGTTCCCTTGATAACCTTGCAGACCTCCCCTGACGAACACCAGCGCGAAGCGAACATGAACGAGATGAGCCTGGATATCGGCATCGCCGCCGAGTCCGTTTCCCAGCCGCGCACCCTGGTATTCCTGGCTTACCCGCAGATGGGTTTGCTGGACCTGACCGGGGCCCAGACCGTGTTCTGGGCCGCCACCAAAGCCATGACCGAGCGCGGCCTGCCCGGCTACGCCATGCACACCGCGAGCCTGGCCGGCGGGTTGATGCAAAGCGCCGAAGGCCTGGTCGTGGACACCCGTGCCCTGCATGAGCTCGACGGGACACTCATCGACACGCTGATCGTCCCCGGCGCACCGGACATTCGGCAGGCGATGATCGACTGTGTCGACCTGGTGCACTGGCTGCGCAAGGCCTCGGTCCAGGCCAGGCGCACCGCATCGGTGTGCAGCGGCACCTTCCTCATGGCCCAGGCCGGCTTGCTGGACGGACGCCGTGCCGCCACCCATTGGGCCATGTGCGAGATGCTCAAGAGCGGTTTCCCGTCGGTTGAGGTGGACCTCGATGCGATCTTCGTCCAGCAGGGCAACGTGTGGACCTCGGCCGGTGTCAGCGCCGGCATCGACATGGCCCTGGCATTGGTCGAAGCCGACTGTGGTCGCGATGTGGCCTTGCAGGTGGCCCGTGAGCTGGTGGTGTTTCTCAAGCGCCCCGGCGGGCAGGCGCAGTTCAGCCAACTGTTGCAATTGCAGATGCAAGAGAGCGCCGGCTTCGATGAACTGCACGTGTGGATTTCCCAGCACCTGGACGACAACGACCTCACCGTCGAACGGCTGGCCCGGCAGGCCAGGATGAGCCCGCGCAATTTTGCCCGTGTCTATAAACGCCAGACCGGCCGGACCCCGGCCAAAGCCATCGAGATGTTCCGCCTTGAAGCGGCGCGTCGAATGCTCGAAGACTCCCCGCGCAACATCGACCAGATCGCCCGATCCTGCGGTTTCGGTGACGAGGAACGAATGCGCCACACATTTCAGCGCCATCTCTCGATATCCCCCCGGGAGTATCGCAGCCGGTTTTCTCGCTGAGTGCGAAACCCTTGCGCAACTGTCCGTCAGGCTACTCGCCTGGATTGGGGCCGACGGCAGAAGTGGCGAGGGAGCTTGCTCCCGCCGGGCCGCGCAGCGGTCCCCTCTCTTTGGCACCGCTTGGCGGGATTTCAGGGTTTTATGTCCTACCTCAGGCAAAGCGGCGCTTCTAAGATACGAACCGATGCTCTGTCGCCCCGACATCCCAGAGCGAGACCACGTAAAAAACCAAAGGTCTGCCAGCGTGCCCCTACCCTCCGCGATGCTCAAGAACGTCTATGACAGCCTTCGATACAGCCCAAGCCAGAGCGGGCCTCGGCCGTCGATGGGAATCAGCACCCACCCACTGGTGAACGCCCTCGGCTGGGCGGTGGGCCTGGTGGTGGCCTGCGGCATTGTCATCATCAACTCCCAAACCCATTCCGACCTGGCGCCAACCCTGCTGTACATCACCTT
The DNA here is from genome assembly GCF_900106885.1 of Pseudomonas sp. NFACC14. NCBI lineage: Bacteria > Pseudomonadati > Pseudomonadota > Gammaproteobacteria > Pseudomonadales > Pseudomonadaceae > Pseudomonas > Pseudomonas sp. NFACC14. Next base: position 337,719 of record NZ_FNOA01000004.1, on the reverse strand, counting down.
GCTGTTGATGGCGGCCAACCTGTTCTCCATCAATCTGGTGATCACCGTCGCGCTGATGTGCATGGGCTTGCTCACCGCGATGTTCCTGTTCAACGGCGGCTATCACCGCTGGGAATCGACCACCGGCTTCTTCCGCTGCCTGACCGCACTGTCCGCCATTGCTTTCCTGGCCCTGCGCAGCAAGCAGGCTTCCGACAGCCTGCGGCACAACGAGGCTTACCTGACCGGCGCCCAGCGCCTGAGCCAGACCGGCAGCATGGGCTTTCGCGGTGATCGACAAACGTTGTCCTGGTCGGAGGAATCGGCACGGATTTTCGAGTACCCGCCCAGCAAGACGCCAACAGTGTCGATGATGCTGGAGCGCACCCATCCTGAAGACCTGGAGTTGGCACGCGGGGTTTTCCAGCAGGCCATCGCTGGCGAACCGCAGATCGAGGTCAAGCTGCGGCTGCTGATGCCTGATGGGCGCATCAAGCACATCCACATGATCGCCAGCCCCCTGCTCGTCCAGCATGGCCGTTTCCAGTATCTCGGCGCACTCATGGACGTGACGGCCAGCAAGCAGGCCGAAGAAGCATTGTTTCGCGCCCAGAGCCAACTGGCCCATGTCACTCGCTTGACCTCCCTGGGGGAAATGGCCGCGTCCATTGCCCATGAGGTCAACCAGCCACTGACGGCCATCACCAGCAGCGGCGAGGCCTGTCGCCGCTGGCTCAAACGCCCGGAACCCGATCTCGGGGAAGCCCTGGATTGCCTCGACCGAATCGTCGCCAACGGCTGTCGCGCCAGCGAGGTCATCAGCGGTATCAGGGCGCTGTCGCGCAAGTGCGACCCGTTGCGCCAGCCCGAGCGACTGGACGACATCGTCCGCGAGACCCTGAACCTGGTCCAGCAGCAACTGGCTCATCATAAAGTCCGGGCCAAGGTGGACCTGGCAGCGCCAAACGACCAGGTCAGCGCAGACCGGGTGCAACTGCAGCAAGTGATCATCAACCTGATCATCAATGCCTGTCATGCCATGGACGGGGTCAGGGTATACGCACGAACCCTGCATATACGCACCTGGACGGAGAGTGACGAAGTGCTGCTGGAGGTGACTGACCACGGAACCGGCATTGCCCCCGAGGACCTGCCGTCCTTGTTCAATGCGTTTTTCACCACCAAGGAAAACGGCCTGGGCATGGGCCTGTCCATCTGCCGGTCCATCATCGACTTCCATGACGGCAGGATCTGGGCAACCAGCGAGGCCGGCCAGGGCACCTCGTTCAGGTTCGCGCTGCCGCGGCTCACCGGCACCGCTCTGTCGGGGAGCGGACTATGACCTCCAGACAGTCCTCAAGCCCGATCATCGACAACGCCCCCATCGTCTATATCGTTGATGACGACGCACCGCTGTGCCAATCCCTCGGCAGTCTGCTGCGCTCCATCGGCTTGCAGGTCCATCTGTTCGGTTCGGTTGCGCAGTTCATGAACCATCCCAGGCCCGACCAGCCCAGTTGCCTGGTCCTGGATGTACGCCTGCAAGGCACCAGCGGCCTGGATTGCCAGCGGGAGCTGGCCGCCGCCAACATTCGACTGCCGATTGTGTTCATGACCGGTCACGGTGACATCGCCATGACCGTGCGAGCGATGAAGGCCGGTGCCGTGGATTTCCTCGCCAAACCGTTGCGCGAACAAGACCTGATCGACGCGGTGACTGCCGCCCATCACCAGGACCGCCAGCGGCGCGACGCCGAACGTGGCCATCAGCAAGTGCTTGGCCGCTACGCCACATTGACGCCCCGGGAGCAGCAGGTCATGGCACTGGCGGTGTCAGGCCTGATGAACAAGCAGATCGCCGGGGAACTGGGCTTGAGTGAAATCACGGTCAAGATTCACCGTGGCCAGGCCATGCGCAAGATGTGCGCACCCTCGTTTGCCGATCTGGTACGCATGGCCCAGGTGCTGGAATGGCGCCTGGCTGACACAGGCCGATAGTCAATCGAGCATTTCGGCACTTTGTCCGAGCGTTTCGGCACAGTAACCACTCTTTGTTCAACTTAGACTCGAATTTCACTCAAGACCCGGATGGAATCACGATGAAAATCAGATCAATCCTGCCTGCACTTACCCTGGCAGCAGCATTCAGTGGATACGCTGCCGACTTCTCACTGACCAGCCGGGATATTGCCGACAACCGTCCGCTGACCAGTCGCGAAGTGTTCCAGGGCTTCGGTTGCGAAGGTGGCAACACGTCCCCTGAACTTTCCTGGACAAACGCCCCCGCAGGAACCAAAAGCTACGCGATCACGGTCTACGATCCCGATGCGCCGACTGGGAGCGGTTGGTGGCATTGGACGGTGGTTAACCTGCCCACTTCTACCCATAGCTTGCCAAGCGGAGTGGGAGCGAACCTGCCTGCCGGTGCAGTACAAGGGCGAACCGATTATGGCCAGCCAGGATTTGGCGGGGCTTGCCCACCTGTAGGGGATAAACCCCATCGCTATCAATTCACCGTATGGGCATTGAAAGTCGATAAGCTACCCCTCGACGGCGAGGCCAGTGGCGCCTTGGTTGGGTACATGCTCAATGCCAATGTCCTGGCCAAAGCGACGATCACTTCAACTTACGGACGTTAAAAACGATGCGCCCTTGTGACGGCATACAGCACCGGGAAAACATTATCGATGCGTGTGTCATACAGGCGCGACAGCCCCTTACCTTATCAAGGGTACCGGTGTTCGTAACCACCCTGTGTCGAGTGCGACAGGGGGAAAAACTGTTGCAATGGGATGATCGGGAGATGCGCGCGGGGCCACAACATCTGATTCTGATGCCGGCCGGACGCGAGCTTGGTATCTCGAACTTCCCCGGCCCTCACGGCCACTACATCGCCGATGCGATCACCTTTCCCCTCTCGACACTGCGTAACTTCAGCAGCCGATACAGCCAACAGATCATCAGCCGTCGCGGTGCACTGAAGACCGATCTATGCATCCCTCTGGACAAGCACACGACACAGGCATGGAATCAGCTGTTGGCCTCTATCAATGGGAACGCGCCGGGCGCGTTACGCACGCTCTATGGGGAAGCGGTTCTTCTGAGCCTGTGCCTTGGTGGCCAGATCGGCCCTCTGCTGATGGGTCGCAACGATCCCATTTGCGAACGTGTGCAACAGATGGTGATGGGCAGCCCGGAGAGAGACTGGACGGTTGCGAGCGTTGCACAGCAACTTAACCTGGGTGAGTCGACGTTGCGCCGCCAACTGGCGAATGAAGGGGACAGTTTCAGGAGCATCCTGGAGGGCGTTCGACTGGCGACGGCATTGCAATGGTTGCAAACGACGTCTCGTCCCATCGGTGAAATTGCCGGAGCCTGCGGTTACGCCTCGGCCTCACGTTTTGCGGTGCGCTTTCGCTCACGCTATGGCCTGTCGCCACGTGAATTGCGGGCAACGATTTAAGCATTCCAGTGAGATTCCTCCGCTCGACATAACCGGGCCCACCATCGGTATCTTCGGGGCGGGGGAATGGCGCGGCGAGCAGTTGAAAGTTCATACACACGTATACTTGGCGGGGCCATTGGACAGCGTATCTTGCAGTGACACGGGCGCCTTTATGGCTACCTGATATCAAACTCCAGGTATCGACATGTCCAGCACTGCAATCATTTCAATCATTGATGACGATGAGTCAGTTCGAATTGCATTGGATGGTTTGTTACGTTCCCACGGATATCGGGTTAAAACATACGCCAGCGCCTTGGATTTCTTATCTTCCTGCGAACTTGAAAACACAGCGTGCCTGATATCGGATATTCAAATGCCTGGCATGACGGGCATCCAGATGTACGATCGATTGTCGACCCTGGGCATTCATCCTCCGATCATCTTCATCACCGGATACCCTGGCGTGCCCCCCCGTGTCAGCGCCGGTACGCCCGAGCCGGTGGCGTTTTTCCCGAAACCCTTCGACTGCGCCGAATTGATCGCCTGCATCGAAGCGGTACTTGCCCGGTCTGCTTGACTGCGTCGCGCCCTCATACCTTCGTATAGATCCCTCCTACCCAGGCATAGGCGCGATGACCTTATGTAGAAGTGTTAACCACAGGTCCTGCCAATAAGCTTCCCTACAGCGAACCGAAACTGAATGTGCTCGATGGCAACTCATTGCAGCCAGGCGATTTTGGAGTACTTCGCGACACGGTCACGCTGAAACAGTTGAACCATTCAACGATTTTGTCTTCGGGAGCTCATCATGAAACAACGTATTCTGGTCGTCGGCGCAGGTTTCGGCGGGGTCTGGAGCGCATTGAGCGCGGCCCGGCTGCTGGACCGACACGGTCGTCATGACGTGGAGATCAGTGTCCTGGCCCCCCAGGCTGAACTGCGCATTCGTCCTCGTTTCTACGAGCCGGACGTCCACACCATGGCTGCGCCGCTGGATAGTCTGTTCGACGCGGTGGGCGTGAAATTCGTACAAGGCTCGGCGAGCAGTATCGATGTCGACAACAAACGGGTGGGCTATGTGGATGTGTTCGGTACCCAGGGCACCCTGGGCTATGACCGACTGGTGCTCGCGGCAGGCAGCCAGTTGGTTCGTCCCGAACTTGAAGGCATGATCGAGCATGCCTTCGACGTTGATGAAATCGAACAGGCTACCCGTCTCGAAGCCCATATCAAGTCGCTGAAAAATCTGCCGGACAGCCCGGCCCGTAACACCGTCGTGGTGGCCGGTGGCGGCTTTACCGGGATCGAAACCGCCACCGAAATGCCCGCACGCCTGCGCGCGGTCCTCGGCGAGGACGCGGACATCCGGGTCATCGTGGTGGATCGCGGGCCGCAGATTGGCGCAGCGTTGGGCGACGGCATACGTCCATCCATTGTCGAAGCGTCCGAGCACCTGGGTATCGAGTGGATCCTCAACGCCTCGGTCGAATCGGTGGACGCCAGGGGTGTCACCCTGTCGAGCGGCCAGCGTATCGAGTCCCATACCGTGATCTGGACCGTGGGGTTCCGCGCCAGTCCGTTGACCCAGCAGGTACCCGCCACCCGCGATCGCCAGGGTCGCCTGCACGTCGATGCCAACCTGAAAGTCCTGGGCCAGAACGACATATTCGCCAGCGGTGACGTGGCCTACGCCGCCACCGACTCACTGGGCAACTATGCGGTGATGTCCTGCCAGCACGCCATCGCCCTGGGCCGCTATGCCGGCAACAACGTTGCGGCCGACTTGCTGGGCGTCGCGCCGATGGCCTACAGCCAACCCAAGTATGTGACCTGCCTGGACCTGGGTGCCTGGGGCGCGGTGTACACCGAAGGCTGGGATCGCCAGCTCAAGTTGGTCGGGCAGGAAGCCAAGGAGCTCAAGACCCGGATCAACACGGTGTGGATCTACCCGCCCGCGGCTGATCGCGCAACCGCCCTGGCCGCCGCCGACCCGTCGATCCCGGTAGCCTGAAACCCGTTTCCGCCCCCGGCCAGTCCCTCCTTTCTGCGCCGGTCTTTCCCGGAAGCCTGCCAACGATCCTTGGGCAGGCGTTTTTTTCGGCGCTCGTCACCAAGCCAGCCTGAATATCGTCACTGCCCAGCAAAATCCGTATCAATGCCCGCCCACCGCCCTCCGTACACAAGGTAAGGTAGGCAGAAATCATCCGGATCGAGGTGTGCCGTGGCGTCCTATTCCTTGCGTCAGCTGAAGTACTTCGTCACCACCGTCGAATGTGGCAGCGTCGCCGAAGCCTCTCGCAAGCTGTACATCGCCCAGCCGTCGATCGCCTCCGCCATCAAGGGCTTGGAAGACAGTTTCGGTGTGCAATTGCTCATTCGTCATCACGCCCAGGGCGTATCGCTGACGCCCGGCGGCGCGCGCTTCTATCGCAAGGCCCAGGAGCTGTTGCGCATGGCCCGGGAATTCGAGCAGAACGCGCTGGCCGATAACGATGTGGTCAGCGGGCAGATCGACATCGGCTGCTTCGAAACCGTCGCCCCGCTCTACCTGCCACGGCTGATCGCGGGCTTTCGCCAGCGCTTCCCGGGGGTGGAAATCCGCGTGCAGGATGGCGAGCAACAGGAGCTGGTGCAAGGCCTCACGGGGGGGCGTTTCGACCTGGCGATTTTCTATGAACACGACCTCGACAGCACCATCGAGACCGAAGCATTGACGGCGCCGCAACGCCCCTACGCGTTGTTGCCGGCGGGGCATCGCTTCGCCGATCAGGCCCAGGTATCGCTGCGCGACCTGGCCCTCGAACCGATGATCCTGCTGGACGTGCAGCCCAGTCGCACCTATTTCGTGAGCATTTTCGAGGAGCTGGGCCTGACGCCCAACATTGTCTTCAGCTCGCCGTCCATCGAGATGGTGCGGGGCATGGTCGGCCAGTCCTTTGGTTTTGCCGTACTGGTGACCCGGCCGCAGTCCGCCTGCACCTACGATGGGCAACACCTGGTGTGCGTCGACATCGCCGAGGACGTGACCGGTTCGGCGCTGGTGGCAGGCTGGCTCAAGCGCGCGCACCTCACCAAACCGGCGCAGTTATTTGTGGACTACTGCAAGGAACAGTTCAGGCAATGGCTGGCCTGAGGGCGTAGGAGCTGGCGAAGCCTGCGATCTTTTGATCTTTCGCTTGAGATTCAAGTGTCTGGGGAAAGATCGCAGCCTCGTTGCACTCGTCAGCTCCTACACAGCTCCTACACGACCTCTGCGCGTCCCTGCGCGAGCAAGCTCGGTTCGGTGTCTAGCGAGCCGCCCAGGCGTTGAAGCGTTGTTCCAGTTCCTCGCCATGGTCGACCCAGAACTCCGCGTCCACGGCTTGGGCTTCAGCCAGGTTGGCCTCGGCGGTGGGCAACTGTTCCTGTACCGCCGTCGGCAACAGCGCCAGTGTCTTGCGGTGCACCGGCCCATAAGGGATGTTTTCCGAAAACACCTTCTGGGTCTGCGGCTGGCTGGCAAAGGCAATGAACTGCTCGGCCAGGGCCTTGTTCGGCGTGCCCTTGACCACGGCCCAGTACTCCGGGTCGTAGAGGCTCTGCGGCCAGACGATGCTCAGTTTCATGCCTTCTTTCTGCGCCGACGCGATGCGCCCGTTGTAGGCCGCACTCATCGCCACGTCCCCCGCCACCAACCACTGGGCCGGTTGCGCGCCGGCTTCCCACCATTGGATGTTCGGCTTGATCTGGTCGAGCTTGGCGAATGCCCGGGACACGCCTTCCGGGGTGTTCAGTACTTTGTACAAGTCCTGCGCCTTGACCCCGTCGGCCAGCAAGGCGATTTCCAAGGTGTACTTGGCGCCCTTGCGCAGGCCGCGTTTGCCCGGATACTCGGCAACGTTCCAGAAATCCGCCCAGGACTTGGGCGCCTTGGCGAGCTTGCTCTGGTCATAGGCCAGGACCATCGACCAGACGTAGGTGGCGACCCCACATTCATTGAGCGCTCCCGGCACATAGTTCGCCGGGTCGCCAAGGCCTGCCAGGTCGAGTTTCTCGAACAGCCCCTCCTCACAACCACGCAACAGCTCGGGGCTCTCCACTTCGACAACGTCCCAGCTGGTGTGGCCGGCGGCGACCATGGCCTTGATCTTCGACAATTCACCGTTGTATTCGCCAGCCACGATGTTTCCCGCGCCGCTGGCGTTGAAAGGTTGGAAGTAGGCCTTGTCCTGGGCCTGCTTGGTGGCGCCGCCGAAGGAAATCACGGTCAGGCTCTGTGGCGCGGCCAGGACACTGGTACTCAGCAACGCCAGGGCACACGCAATATTGCAACGCAAGGATCTGGACATGAAGCGGTTCCTCGAAAATACCGGCTCGCCCGCACGAGCCGGTGACGGGACTCAAAAGTGACCGTAAATACGGGCGGCAAGGTCTACAGCAAAGGCTCTTGTCGGCCTGTTCATGGGTGTCGCCTGGCTGACCGCGAGGAATCTCCTTCCATTGAAATCGTCCTCCTCAGGCACCTTGCGGTCAGCAATCATTGGGCTCACAGAGATAGCTCGCCAGCCGATCCATCAAGCGGTCGCAGGCGGCCATTTGTTCAACGCTTACGTATTCGTCGGGCTTGTGCCCCTGGTCCATGCTGCCGGGGCCACAGACCACCGTTGGCACCCCTGCCTGATGGAACAGGCCGCCTTCGGTGCCAAAGGCGACAGTGCCGAACGCGTCGCTGCCGCACAGTTGCGCAACCAGTCGGGCGGCCGCGCTGTCAGGCGAAGTGGCCAGGCCCGGGTAGGCCGACAACGGTTCGAAGCGGATCGCCGTATCCCCCGCCACCGCCTGCATGGCCGGCAGCAGGGTCTGCTCGGCATAACCTTGCAATTGCTCAGCCACCACAAGGGGATCGAAATCCGGCAAGGCGCGCACCTCGAAATCGAAACGACAGTCCGCCGGAACGATGTTCAGCGCCGTGCCGCCGTGGACCACCCCGACCTGCACTGTGGAAAACGCCGGGTCGAAGCGCGGGTCGTGCCGCGAGGGTTCGGCCAGCTGCGCGCCGATCTCGCCCAACCGTCCGATCAGGCGCGCCGCCTGTTCGATGGCGTTGACCCCGTAAGGGGCATAGGCCGAATGACAAGCCGCCCCCCGGACATGACAACGCATCGCCAGCTTGCCTTTGTGCCCCAGCACCGGTCGGAGTTGGGTGGGCTCGCCAATCAGGCACAGGGCCGGTTGTGCAATCCGCCGGACCAACGCCTCCAGCAAGCTGTGAACGCCCAGGCAACCCACCTCTTCGTCATAGGAAAACGCCAGGTGCACCGGTCGCCGAAGCGGGCTGGACAAGAACACCGGCACCGCCGCGAGCACCGAGGCCAGGAACCCCTTCATGTCCGCCGTGCCGCGCCCGAACCATTTACCGTCCATCTCGGTCAGGCAGAACGGCTCGACCGTCCAGGCCTGCCCGTCCACCGGCACCACATCGGTGTGCCCGGACAACACCACGCCACCGGGCACCGCTGGGCCAATGCTCGCCAGCAGGTTGGCCTTGGTTCGCTCGGCGTTGTAGATCAGCTCGCTGTTCACGCCCAGCCCTTGCAAGTAGTCGCGCACGAACTCGATCAAGGCCAGGTTCGAATCGCGGCTGACCGTGGCAAAGCTCACCAGCTCGGCCAGCAGCGCGCGACTGCGCGGCTCACTCATCGCCCGGCACTCCATAACTCGGCGCCAGGGTCGGGTTGAGCGCACGGGTCAGGTAATCCTGCAATTGCGGCTGATAGGCGAGCCAGAGTTTTTCCAGCTCGCCGATGGGATTTTCCTCGGCCCAATCCACCCGCAGATCGACGATGGGCCAGGTCAGGTCATCGACCACCGAGAGCGCCGCCGAATGCACCGCCCCGGCCTCCCCGCCCGCCGCCTGCCCGGCCTGCAACGCGCTCATCAGGCGTGACGCTAGACAACCACCGCCCTGCTCGAAGGCCGTGACCATGGCCTCGATCACCGCAGCGTTGGCCAACAGATTGCCGGCCGCCACGCATTGCTCACCGGTCACGGCGTTGTGGGTGCCCAGGGTATGCTCGCCGCTGAAAATCGCCGTGCGGCCCTCGGCATCGATCACCGCCACTTGCCGGTATTGGCTGTAGCCGTTGCGCGCCAAGGTCCGCTCCAGCGCCGCTTGCGCCGCCAGGCCGCCCGCCAGTTCATCGAGAACCTGCGGGCCCAGGGCCGGCAGAGTAATGTTCTGGCTCGACACCGCGCCGACGCCCGCGCGCAACCAGGGGCAACGGGCACCGACGGCAATGCTCGAGGAACTGATGGCGATGCCCAACTGGCCGGTTTCGGCACAGCGTCCAACGATGGAAAAGGTCATGTTCTGTTCCTTACTCAGGGATCACCGCGATCACGTCGATTTCCATCAGCCACTGCGGCTGGCCCAGGGCACTGACCACCAGGCCGGTGGAAATCGGAAACACGCCCTTGAGCCACTTGCCGACCTCCTGGTACACCGGCTCGCGATAGCGCGGGTCGATCAGGTAGGTCGTGGTCTTGACGATGTGGCTCAGGTCGCTGCCGGCCTCTTCCAGCAATTGCTTGACGTTGCGCATGGCCTGCTCGGCCTGGGCGCGAGGATCGCCCAGCCCCACCAACTGGCCGTCGAAATCGGTGCCGACCTGGCCGCGCACATAGACGGTGTTGCCGGCGCGCACGGCCTGGCACAGGTCGTTGTCCAGCGTCTGGTTCGGGTAGGTGTCCTTGGTATTGAACATGCGAATACGCGTGTGAGTAGGCATCAACGAACTCCCGTGAGACCGGTTTTCGAACGGTGTGAATCGCTGTCGAGTGCCGAAGCCTGGCGCTGGGCAGCATCTTGATAGGCGAGGTAAATGCGTTGTTTCACGATGTGGTCGGCAATATGCCGGGCGTCATGCCAGACGCCCCAGATGAACGCCGAACCCCGTCGCGACAGCCAGGGCAAGCCGACGAAATACAGGCCCGGTTCACTGGAAACACCACGCTGATGCCGAGGCTTGCCATTGGCGCCAAGAGCGTCGACCTTCAACCAGCTGTAATCCACCGAGTAGCCGGTGGCCCAGATGACACTGGTCACGCCGGCGGCGACCAGGTCCAGTTCCAGGATCGGCTGGGTCAGGCATTGCGGATCAGGCAGCCGGTGACGAGCTTCAGGTTCAAGCGGCAGGTCCAGGCCGTTGCGGGCGATGTAGGCGTCGGCGGCATCCAGCAGCGCCAGGTAGTTTTCGTCGCCGCGGGCGATGTTCTCGGCCAGGTTGTCTTCGAAGGTCACCACGCTGCCCTTGAACGCTTTCGTCAGGCCCACCAAGGTGATGCCTTCGTGGGCCAGCCGACGGAAATCCACGGTATGCCCACCACGGGCACCGCTTACCGCGATGGTGACGTGCTCCTTGCCAGGCTTGACGGCCTCCGCATCCCATTCGCCGAGCACGCCCAGCCACCAGCAGAAATCGCGGTTGCGATAAGCCCGGGGCGGACGATCGTGAGCCCCTACCGAGAGATAGACCTGCTTGCCGGCGCGCTGCAGTTCGTCGGCGATCTGCACCCCCGACGACCCGGCACCCACCACCAACACAGCCCCCTCGGGCAATTGCCCGGGGTTGCGATATTGAGCCGAGTGAAGCTGGGTGACCGTCGCCATGTCCGGCGCAATCGGTGGAATCACCGGCCGCTGGAAGGGTCCGGTGGCGACGACCACGTGGATCGCTTCGATCAGGCCTTCGGAGGTTTCAACGATGAAGCCCGGACGGCCGATATTGCGCTCGACTTTCCGGACCTCCACGCCGGTACGGATCGGTGCGTTGAACTGACGGGCATAGGCTTCGAAGTAATCGGCCACCTGGTCCTTCGTCGCGAAGGCATCCGGGTCGAGCCCTTCGAATTCCAACCCCGGAAAGCGGTCGTGCCAGGCCGGCCCATTGGCCACCAGCGAATCCCAACGCGCCGTGCGCCAGGCCTCGGCAATCCGGTCGCGCTCGACCACCAGGTGAGGCACGCCTTGCCGGCTCAGGTGCTCACTCATGGCCACGCCGGCCTGGCCGGCGCCTATGACGAGCGTATCGATGTGTAGGGTCTCTTCGGGCATATCTGTGCACTTCCGGCAGTGGATTCAGTTCAGGTCGGCATGGCGCCGCCTCGGTTTTCCAATGTGTTGTCGTTCTGTGGTCAGGGTGTCGAGGCGATTGTGTTGGCAGGCGGGAATTTGCGAAACGAGGGTTTTTATCGTTGCTGGGAAGGAAAAAACTGCCAGGAGCAGCGCCGACAGAGGATGTCGACGCGATGGTTCAGCAGCGGATGTGAGGCCGACGTCTAATTCACCCGCGCCGGAAACGCCTTGAGCTCCAGCTTTTCCATCACCAGCGCAATGAACGCCGAGACCGCCAGGGGCAATTGCCGCCGACTGGGATAAAGCACATTCAGGCCAAAGCCGATGCGCCGGTACTGTGGCAGTACACGCACCAGCCTTCCGGCTTCCAGGTCGACGCTGCTCACCGCCGAAGGCAGCACGGCGATGCCCAGGCCCGCCACCGCCGCCTTGCGCAAGGCTTGAGCGGTGTTGGCGTTGAAACGGCTGGGGACCTGCACCTCCTCTTCGGTGCCGTCCGGACCAATGAGCCGCCAGTGACTCAAGCCGCTGGGATGGGCGAAGCTCACGCTGTCGTGGTGAGCCAGGTCCTGTAACGCCGCAGGCATTCCCCGTGCGGCGAGGTAGGCAGGGCTCGCGACCATGCCGTCGCCTTCGTTGCTCAGCAGTTGGCGACCGACATACCCGGAGTCCTGTAGCGGGCCGCCGCGAAAGGCCACGTCGATGCGGTCGGCAATCAGGTCGACACGATCGTCGCTGAGGACGAAATCCAATTGCACTCGCGGATGGGCAGCGAGGAAATCGGCCACCCATTGCATCGGGAAAAAATCGAAGAAATCCGCCATCGCCGCGATACGCACCAGGCCACTGGGCTCATCGCTGCCCTTCATCAGTTCCTGCCCCGCCTCGGTCAACCCGTCCACAGCGCCGACGCAGCGCTCATAGAACCCCTGCCCCACCTGAGTCAGCGTGAGTTTGCGGGTGGAGCGTTGCAGCAGTCGCGTCCCCAATTGCGTCTCCAACTGCTGGACGCGCCGGCTCACGGTATTGGACGGCATGCCCAGCCGCCTGGCGGCTTCGGCAAAGCTGCCGCTGCGCACCACCTGAACAAACAGGGCGACATCATTCAGATCGAGCATCAGGTCGCCATTCCTTCATTTCTTGGATGAGTTCAATCCGATTGTATCGACTAATCAATCTATTTCCAGGCACTTATCCTGCTCGCATCGAGGCCACCAACGCTCAAGCATCCGAGGTCACCTATGAACAGCATCGTCGCAGCGCCATCGCGCACCATTGTCCACCGCACCCGGGGCAACCGCCACGGGCCGATCACCCGCCTCATGAGTCCGGGCGACCTCGGCCAACTCTGCAAGCCCTTTGTGTTTCTCGACCTCTTCGCCTTCAAGGCCGACGCCATGCACAGAGGTTTCGGCATGCACCCGCATTCCGGGATCGCGACGCTGACCTACATGATCGAAGGTCAGGTGGCCTACGAAGACACCACCGGGCAATCGGGTGTACTGCCCAGCGGTGGCATGGAGTGGATGCAAGCCGGTAACGGCGTATGGCACGACGCCCGGCCGGTCGGCAGCTCGTCGATCCATGGCTTCCAGCTTTGGGTCGCACTACCGGCCGCTGCAGAAAACGCTCCAGCCCACAGCGTCTACCTGGCACCCGCCGATATCCCCCGGGAAGGTCCGGCGCGGGTGTTGCTCGGTCAACATGGCGCGGCTCGCAGCAGCGTTGCAGCCCCGGCGGGCATGAACTACCTGGCCGTGCAGTTGAAAGACCAGGAACGCTGGCGCTATACGCCACCGGCTGGGCACACCGTTGCCTGGCTGGCGGTCAACGACGGCAGCCTCGACGCCGGCGGTCGCGTCAATGCCGGGGAAATGGTGGTCTTCGAAGAGTCCGGCGCAGCCATCGACATCATTGCCCGGGGCGCGACCTCCTTCGTGCTCGGCTCGGCGGTCAAGCATCCCCACGACTTGGTGATGGGTTATTACTCCGTGCACACCAGCGAGGCAGCCCTGGAAAAAGGCGAGCAAGAAATCCAGCGCATCGGCGCCCTTTTGCAGCAAGAGGGTCGGTTGGGCTGACCGACCCTCGACTCAATACCTGTCCATCCCCCATTCCTTAGAGGTGCATCATGACTGACATCGGTCTCGATCTTCTGCTGTCCCGTGTCCAACTCGGCAAGCTGTCCCTGAAAAACCGCATGATCATGGCGCCGATGACCCGCAGCCGTGCAGGTGCGGGTGACGTGGCCACGCCGCTCATGGCCGAGTACTACAGCCAACGCGCCAGCGCCGGCCTGATCGTCAGCGAAGGCTCCCAGGTCTCGGCCCAGGGCAAGGGCTACCTGCGAACGCCCGGCATCTTCACCAGCGAACAAGTCGCCGGTTGGAAGCAAGTGACCGACGCGGTCCACGCCCAAGGCGGACAGATGTTCCTCCAGCTGTGGCATGTGGGCCGGCTCTCCCATCCGCTGGTGCAGCAGGACGGCGCACTGCCGGTAGCGCCCTCGGCGATCAAGGCCGATGGCGAGATCTACACCGCCGAAGGCCTCAAGCCCTACGAACTGCCACGGGCCTTGGCCCTCGATGAAATTAGCGAAGTAGTGGCCGACTTCCACCAGGCCGCTGTCAACGCGAAGCTGGCCGGCTTCGACGGCGTGGAGATCCATGGCGCCAATGGCTACCTGATCGACCAGTTCCTGCGTGACGGCACCAACCAACGCACCGATGCCTACGGCGGCTCGGTCGAGAATCGTGCCCGCTTCCTCAAGGAAGTGGTCGAGTCGGTGATCGAAGTCTTCGGGGCCAGCCGGGTCGGCGTACGCCTGTCGCCGATCTTCAGTTACTTCTCGATGAGCGACAGCAACCCACAGGCGACATTCGAATACGCAGCCCGGATGCTCAGCCGTTATGGCCTGGCCTACCTGCACATCGTGGAACTGGGTGAAGGCCCGTTCGACTTCCTCGAACTCAAGCGCCGCTTCGGTGGCCCCTACATTGCCAACGGCGGTTACAGCGCGGAACGTGCGGGCAATGCCATCGGTCGTGGCGAAGCGGACCTGGTCGCGTTCGGAACCCCATTCCTGGCGAACCCGGACCTGGTGGAGCGCTTCAAACAGGGTGAGTCATTGAACACACCCGACGCAGCGACCTTCTACCAAGGCGAAGAACGTGGCTACACGGATTATCCGACCCTGGCCGAAGCCCGGGCGCAATGATCCAGTAGAACGGGAGCCCGCAAGACGCAAAGCAGGGCTTGCGGCGCCCTGCTCTTGTCTCGACTAGAATTGTACAAATTTGCATTTTCTTGTACAAAAAACTTTCAAATGTACAACTCCTGAAGTAGGCTGCTAAAACTTGTACAGAAATAGTCTTCTGTACAATATTTCGGAGCCTAGCATGTCCGCCTATCTCCAGCGTTTCGCCCAGGCTTTCGCCAAGCTGGACGCCCGTCGCCTCGGCGAGCTCGATGAGCTCTACAGCGTCGACATCCATTTCCAGGACCCCTTGCACCGGATCGAAGGCCTGACCGCCTTGCGCGAGTACTTTGCGCAGTTGTATGCCAACGCCAGTGACGTGCGCTACGACTTCCACGCGTTCGATGAGGTCGATTCCGGTGAAGGTTATCTGCGTTGGACCTTGCATTTTCGGCACCCACGCCTGGCAGGCGGCGCCCCCATTGCCTTGCAGGGCTGCAGCCATTTGCGCTGGACGGATCGTGTCTACCATCACCAGGATTTCTTCGACGCCGGCGCCCTGCTCTACGAACACCTGCCATTGCTGGGACCGGCGGTCCGCTGGCTCAAGCGGAGGCTGGCATGAGCCGCATCTGGCTGACCGGAGCCAGCAGCGGCATTGGCGCGGCCCTCGCGGCGCAGTTGCTGGAACAAGGCCATCACCTGGCATTGAGCGCGCGCCAGGCAGAACCCTTGCAGGCGTTGGCGGCCCGCTATCCGGACCACGTGCTGGCACTGCCGGGCGACCTGACCGACCCGAGCCAGGTCGCCCTGGTCTGCCAGCAGATCGAGCGTGAATGGTTGACGCTGGATCTGGTGATCCTCAACGCCGGGACCTGCGAATACCTGGAGCCTGGGTATTTCGATACCCGCCTCGTCGAACGTGTCATCACCACCAACCTGCTCGGCACCAGCCATTGCCTGGAGGCGGCCTTGCCCTTGTTGCGCCGGGGCCAACGCCCGCATCTGGTGGTGGTGGGCAGCGCGGTCACCTGGCTGGCCCTGCCGCGCGCTGGCGCCTACGGTGCCTCGAAGGCGGCGTTACGCTACCTGGTGGAATCCCTGCGCATCGACCTGGCCGCCGAAGGCATCGACGTCACGCTGGTGAGCCCCGGTTTCGTCGATACCCCGCTGACCCGGCGCAACGACTTCCCCATGCCCATGCGCTGGTCAGCGCAACGGGCCGCACGGCATATCGCCCGGCGCTTGCCGGCACGGCCGCTGGACATCGCTTTTCCCTGGGCCTTCACCGCCGTCCTGCGCCTGCTCGGACAGTTGCCCGCCCGCTGGCGGCTGGCCCTGGGCCGGCGCCTGGCACGCCCCTCCAAGGAATCTTGAGACATGCGCATCGCAATCATCGGCAGCGGTATTTCCGGGTTGACCTGCGCCTACCTGTTGAACCGTCGCCATCAGATCACCCTTTTCGAGGCCGACGGCCGGATCGGGGGCCACACCCATACCGTAGAGGTCGATTGGCAAAGCCGACGCTATGGCGTGGATACCGGTTTCATCGTGTACAACGACTGGACCTACCCGAACTTCATTCGCCTGCTGGACCAGTTGGGTGTCGCTTCGCGCCCTACGGAAATGAGTTTCTCGGTGCACGACCCGGCCACCGGGCAGGAATACAAGGGCCACACCCTGAGCAGCCTGTTCGCCCGCCGACGCAACCTGCTGTCACCCGGTTTCTGGGGCATGCTGCGAGACATCCTGCGGTTCAACCGGCAGGCAACGGCCGATCTGCAGGCGCAACGCATCGACGGCGCCACGCGGCTCGGTGACTACCTGCACAGCCGCGGTTACGGCCAGCGTTTCATCGATCACTACATCGTGCCCATGGGTTCGGCGATCTGGTCGATGTCGCCGGCCCGGATGCTGGAGTTTCCACTGCAATTCTTCGTGCGCTTCTGCCACAACCACGGCCTGCTGTCAGTCAACCACCGTCCGCAATGGCGCGTGATCGAAGGCGGCTCGAGCGGTTACATCACCCCGTTGTGCGCCGGGTTCCGCCAACACATCCGACTCGACTGCCCGGTGCAATGCGTCAGCCGGGACGCCGCCGGGGTCAGTGTGACCAGCGCCGCAGGCACCGAGCGCTTCGACAAAGTGGTGTTCGCCTGCCACAGCGATCAGGCCCTCGCCCTGCTCGAGGCTCCCAGCGCTGAAGAAACCGAGGTCCTCGGTGCCTTGGCCTACGCCAGCAACGAAGTGCTGCTGCACACCGATACCCGACTATTGCCAAGGCGGCGCCAGGCCTGGGCAAGCTGGAACTACCGCCTCGGCGGACCACCCCAGGCACCGGCCGCGCTGACCTACAACATGAACATCCTCCAGGGCCTGGACGCGCCGGTGACCTTTTGCGTGAGCCTGAACCAGAGCGATGCGGTCGACCCGGCCCTGGTGCTCGCACGCTTCGATTACGCCCATCCCCAGTACAGCCTCGCCGGCGTCGCCGCACAGGTCCGCCAGGGTGAGTTGCAAGGGCAGCGGCACAGCTATTTCTGCGGAGCCTATTGGGCCAACGGTTTTCATGAAGACGGTGTGGTCAGCGCACTCCACGTCGCGGAGCATTTCGGAGAGCACCTGTGAACAGCAGCCTGTGTCGCGGCTGGATCGACCATCGGCGTCATACCCCGCGCGTCCACGCCTTTCGTTATCCGATCGGGATGCTGTACCTGGATCTCGCCGAACAGCAGAACGTGCTGGGCCTGTCGCGCCTGCTGCAACCATGGATCCTGGCGCCGCTGTGCTGGCGCGAGCGCGATTACCTGCCAGCGCGCACCCACCTGGGCGTCCCCCTGGTCGACGCTGTGCGCGAGATCCTCGCCGAAAGCCTGGGCGCGGCTCCGCAAGGTGCGATCCACCTGCTGACCCAGCCACGCAGTTGGGGCCTGTCGTTCAACCCGGTGAGTTTTTATTTCTGCCACGAAACCGATGGCCGCCTGTCAGCGATCCTCTGCGAAGTGCGTAATACCCCATGGCGCGAACGCTACCACTATGTGCTGCCCGTGCGCCCGGGCGAGCCCCAGGCATTCCAGGTGGCCAAGGCGTTCCATGTTTCACCGTTCCTGCCCCGGGACATGGACTACCGCATGCGTTTCCTGGTCCAGGACGCCCGTATCCGTGTGCACATGGAGAACTGGCGCGCCGGGCACAAAGTGTTCGAGGCCCACCTCATGCTCAAGCGCCAGCCTCTCGATGGCCGGTCGCTGCGCCGTCATGTCCTGGCATTCCCATGGATGAGCCTGCGCACCGTCAGCGCCATCTACTGGCAGGCCCTGCGCCTGCTGTTCAAACGCACCCCCCTGCACGCACACCAGGCCAGCCAGGGCGACCTGAGTATTGGCGAAACAGCCCACAAGGACTCCGACCATGCCCGAACCCACCCTGAGCGTCACTAAGGCCGGCAGCTTCTGCCTGTTCAACGGCGGCTTCTTCAAGCAGGCCGTGCTCGGCCAATTGCGCCGCCTGCGTCACGGCCACCTGCGCCTGACGGTCGATGGCGCGCCGCTGAGTTTCGGCGACCTCGCCAGCCCATTGGTGGCCGAGGTCGAGATTCTCGACGACGCCACCTGGGGCATGATCGCCGGCAACGGTTCCATCGGTGCCGGCGAGGCTTATATCCGCGGCTACTGGCGCAGCGCCGACCTGAGCGCCGTGACACGCCTGTTCGTGGCCAACCTGGAAGTGCTCGACGCCATGGACAGCGGCCTGGCACGCCTCAGCCGCCCGCTGATGCGTGGGTTGCACTGGCTCAACCGCAACAATCGCCAAGGCTCGCGGCGCAATATCATGGCTCACTACGACTTGGGCAATGAGTTGTTCGAACGACTGCTCGATCCCACCATGATGTATTCCGCCGCGCTGTTCGAAAGCCCCGAGCAGAGCCTGGAAGACGCCCAGCGCAACAAGCTGGAGCGCATTTGCCGCAAGCTTGACCTGCGTCCCGGCGACCACTTGCTGGAAATCGGTACGGGCTGGGGCAGCCTCGCGATCCATGCGGCGACACACTATGGTTGCAAGGTCACCACCACGACCTTGTCCGACGAGCAATACCGCCATACGTTGCAGCGTGTCGAGGCGCTGGGCCTGCAAACGCGTGTGCAGGTGCTGCGCCAGGACTACCGCGACTTGCAGGGACGCTACGACAAGCTGGTGTCCATCGAAATGATCGAGGCCGTCGGGCATCGCTACCTGCCTGAGTATTTCCGCTGCTGCGCCGCACGACTCAAGGATGACGGTTTGATGTTGCTGCAATCGATCACCATCCGTGACCAGCGCTATGCCCAAGCCCGGCGCTCGGTGGATTTTATCCAGCGCCATGTCTTTCCCGGCGGCGCCCTGCCATCGCTGTCGATCCTGTTGAGCACCGCCAGCACACAGACGCCACTCAACCTGCTGCACCTCGAGGATTTCGGTGCGCACTACGCCCGCACGCTGCGCCACTGGCACGAGAACTTCCGCCAATCGCGCCAGGCTTTGTCGGAGTTGGGCTATGACGAAACCTTCCAGCGCCTGTGGGAGTTCTACCTGTGCTACTGCGAAGGGGGCTTCCAGGAACGTGCCATCGGCGTTGCCCAGTTGTTGTTCGCCGGTCCCGCTGCCCGCCCGTCGTTCCTGCCGGAACAACGGTAAAGCCCGATGAGCCGCAGCGGCCTGCTGATCAACGCGCTCTGGCTGCAACTGGGCTGGTGGGGCTGTGTGGCCGGTGCCCATCAGCCGGGCTGGCTGCTGGCTGTAGCCGGTGGCCTGCTCGCCCACCTGGCATTCAGCCCGGCGCCCAGGGCCGAGTGCCACGCGGTGATCAGCGTCGGCCTCTGCGGCATGTTGCTGGACTGGAGCCTGGGTGCGCTGGGCGTGTTCGTGTTCGAGCAAGGTCCGTTGCCATTTTGGCTGGCGCTGCTCTGGCTGGTCTTCGCCACCGGTTTGCGCCATAGCCTGGCCTGGGCCACAAGACCGGCCTGGCGCGGTGTGCTGGCGGGGATGGTTGGCGGGCCGCTGGCCTATTGGGTGGGCGCGCCGCTGGCCGGGGTGACGCTCCCCCTCGGCCCCCTCGCAACCGCTCTGCTCCTGGCACCACTGTGGGGCTTATGGCTGCCGCTGGCGTTGCGCCTGGCCGAATCGCGCTGACCCAGGGCGCCAGCGAGACGCTACCAGGGTTCGTCCAGAAACAACGGGATGCGCAATGGCTCGACGACGCCCTCACGCTGACCACACATCTCATCATGGACCACCTGTTGCACCAACATGCACGGCAGGCGCGGCACGAAACGCAGCAATGCCCTCAGGTGGGTGGTGGAGCGTACCGGCAACGTCTTGCCCGACTCGTCGAGCAGCCTATGCCATCCGCTGTCCATCCGGGCGCGCAATACGTAGAGCCCGCCTTCCAGGGACAAGAGTTCCAGTTCGTGGATCCGGCCATCAACGGCCAGGTCGGTCAAGTCCTGCAAGGTCATGGCATGCCTGCGGCCTGACGCCGGAAAAACAGGGTCACCTGGCCCAACTCGACACCCAGCTTGCTCATGCTCGAACGGTTGATCAGCGTGTCGTCATCCATCAGGTACATCCAATCATCGAAGGTCACTTCATAGGTCGAACCGTCCACCGGCAGGTTCAATCGATACTGCCAGCGCAGTGCATTGCCGGCCACTTCTCCCCGGGCTTCACCGATCACGTCGTCGGCACGCCCGCGCCAGCGTCCGGCCCCCTCGGGTGTCAACGTCCAGACCCGCCGCTGACGCGTGCCGTCGCTGTAGAGGAAACGCTCATCCAGAATCAATCGATCCCCCTCGTGGTGGCTGGCAATGTCCACCTCGAAACGCTTGATCACTTCACCCGAGCGTTTTTGATAAATGCCCCAGGCCTTGACGGGCTGACTGAAAAAACGCGCCAGGTCCAACCGGGGTTGCTGGTCGGCGTAGCGGTCGACATCGACATTACCGCAACTGGTCAGACCCAACATCACCAGCAACGCCAACATAAAACGGGTCATGGGCGACTCCTGTATCACGTGAAGTTTGAAGCCCAAGTAGCTGACTCCTAAGCTTTTTATCCTTGCTCGCCGGGTCAAGCCAAATGGCGAAGAAGGCTCGGGCGAATGCTGGGTCCATTACCTCGTGGGACAGCTGCCCATTCACATAGAAACGGCAACCGCGCCCCGGCAGGTTGACGCCGGTAATGCGACTTCCCGGCTTTACGTCGACAAAGGCCTGCTGCATGTGACCTCGCCATGCTTCCAGACGCCCGGCGTCCAAGGGCGCGCCCCTGATGCGTTGCATTTCCGCAAGGCTGGTCTCGACCAGGGTTTGCGCGCTGATGGCGCGCCGGTAATCGAGTTCCAAGGCAAACGCCGTTTCAAGGCCGGGCTGCAAGGCTGCGCTCCATAATCGCGCCTGATACACCTCGAACCCGAACCAGGTGAAATCGGCCTGCCCGACCAGCCGTGTGCCCGGCAGTGCGGCCCGCCAATCGGACAAGGCATGGGCGCAATACAGTACAAGCAGGCCAACCATGCATCGGACCAGGCTTTTCCTGAACGCGAACGACCTGATCATGGGCACGCCACCAGTTTCTCGAGGACGCCCCAATAATTGTACAGAGATATGTATTTGTACAGCTTTTCTGTGCCAACGAGAAAAGACGAGGGCTACACGCCTTCAGGCAAGACTCCGCCGGTCATTCCAGTAACTGAACGATCCGCGGCTCGATCAGCCCAGCCTCCACCTCAACCAACGCCAGCGTCACCGGCAGCTTGAAACGCCGCCGGCCAGCGCTGCCGGGGTTGAGGTAAAGCCGTTCGCCGCGCCATTCGATGCTCGGCTTGTGGGAATGGCCGGTAATCACCCACTTCACGGCCGGGTCCAGTGCAGCCTGGACATCGGCGATGTCATGCACCAACAGGACCGGCCAGCCGTCCAGTTCGAATTGCAGGCGATCGGCAAGCTGCCCCGCCCACTCGGCACCCCGGTCGTTATTGCCACGCACCACGTACAACGGAGCGAGGCATGCCAGTTGCGCCAGAATATCGGGGCTGCCGATGTCACCGGCATGAATGATCCGCTCACAGCCTTGCAGCGCGGCAAGCGCTTCGGGGCGTAGCAGGCCGTGGGTATCGGAAATGACACCGACTTTCATGAAACCTTTCTCCCCGATCGTGTGTCGCCGCTCGTACCTGCCTCGTCGCAGTCAGCTAACATGCTGAATTCGAATAGGATAGGCTGCGCCGTGAAAAGTGCGGACCCGTCGTGGAAAGGATACGTCAATGCTCGGACGCAAGCAGCCAGAGCCCAAGATCGAAAGCCCCGATGAGGCCTTCTCCCAGCAAGCCGTGCGGGCAGGAGCGGCATTCCGGCTGACCGTGAGTTTCATGCTCGTGGTCGTCATCGCCTTCCTGGCCGTCGAAGGCTGGCGGGCCTGGCGCGACTACCGCGCCGCTTTTGCGTCTGCCCGGGATTCGGTGACGAACCTGGCGCGGGCGACGGCCCAGCACGCTGAAGATACCATTCGACAAGTGGATGTGGTCACCGCCGCCCTCGCCGAACGGGTGGAGGGCGATGGCCTGCAGAACATGGACATCCCGCGCATCCATAAGCTATTGGTGCAGCAGGCCGCCATCATGCCGCAACTGCACGGGTTGTTTATCTACGGCCCGGACGGCCAATGGCTGGTGACGGACAAGGAAACGATCCCGGAAATGGCGAACAACGCCGACCGCGACTACTTCCAATACCACCGTACCCACGAGGATCAAGGCGTGCGCATCGGTGACGTCGTCAAGAGCCGCTCCACCAACGACTTGATCATTCCCATTTCCCGCCGCCTGAACAACCCTGATGGCTCGTTTGCCGGCGTATTGCTGGGAACCGTGAAGGTCAGCTATTTCGTCGACTACTACGGCGACTTCAAAATCGATGGCAAAGGCGCACTGGTCCTGGCCAAGCGCAGCGGAACGATCCTGGTCCGACGTCCCTTCGTCGCTTCGGTGATTGGCAAGAGCCTCGTCAACAGCGTGATTTTCAGGGAACATTTACCCACCTCCAACCAAGGGGTCGCCGAAGCCAAGGCCGTCGTCGACGACACCGAGCGCCTGTACGGCTACCGGGCCCTGACCACTTATCCGCTGGTGGTGGAAGCCGGCTTGTCCCGCGAATCGATCATCGCGCCCTGGCGCCGCGACCTGTTCAAGACCGGTCTGGTGCTGATTTTCCTGATCGCGATCCTGGTGGGCTTCGGGCTCATCGTGTTGAGCCAGCTGCGCTATCGCATGGCCATGGAGAAGCAGATTCGCAGCGCCCACCAGGCCATGCGCGACATGGCGCTGACCGACAGCCTGACCGGGCTGGGCAACCGCAGGCGGCTGGACATCGCCCTGGCCGATGAGCTCCGCCTGGCCAGGCGCCAGGGTTCGTCCCTGGCCCTGATCATGCTCGACGTCGATTACTTCAAGCGTTTCAACGACAGATACGGCCATGCCGCCGGGGACGATTGCCTGCGGGCGATTGCAGCCGCGCTCGGGCAGACCATCAAAAGGCCGGGCGACCTGGCGGTCCGCTACGGCGGTGAAGAGTTCACCGTGCTGCTGCCAAACACCGACAGCACTGGGGCCATCAAGGTCGCGCAGCAGATCCTCGAAGCGGTCAGGGCCTTGAACATTGAACATGGCGACCATCCCTTGGGCATCGTGACCATCAGCGCGGGCGTCACCACCTGCCAGCCAAGCGGCGAGGACGTTACCCCGGCCATGCTGATCAAGGCCGCAGACGCCTTCTTGTACCTGGCGAAAAACACCGGGCGAAACCGCTGGTGCAGCGCCGACTCGACGCCGGGGTGAACGCCGCGGGAGCGCCGCGCATCGGTCAGGATCGTGCAAAACCAAGTCCACAGGTGCCGGCGAGGCGCCTGGCGGCTACAATGCGCGCTTCGACCGTGACCAGCCTGACTAAAAACAAATGTCCTTGCCCAAACATCATCTGGAATTGCTCAGCCCCGCCCGCGACGTGACCATCGCCCGCGAGGCCATCCTGCATGGCGCCGACGCCGTGTACATCGGTGGCCCGAGTTTCGGCGCGCGTCACAACGCCTGCAACGAGGTGGGCGATATTGCCCGGCTGGTGGAGTTCGCCCACCGCTACCACGCCCGTGTGTTCACGACCATCAACACCATCCTGCACGACAATGAACTGGAGCCGGCCCGCCAGCTGATCCACCAGTTGTACGACGCCGGCGTCGACGCGTTGATCGTCCAGGACCTCGGGGTGATGGAGCTGGATATCCCGCCCATCGAGCTGCACGCCAGCACCCAGACCGACATCCGCACCCTGGCCCGGGCAAAGTTTCTCGACCAGGCCGGTTTCTCGCAACTGGTCCTGGCCCGTGAGCTGAACCTGCAGGAAATCCGCGCCATCGCCGACGAGACCGATGCGGCCATCGAGTTCTTCATCCACGGTGCGCTGTGCGTGGCCTTTTCCGGCCAGTGCAACATCTCCCACGCCCAGAACGGCCGCAGCGCCAACCGTGGCGACTGCTCCCAGGCCTGTCGCCTGCCCTACACCCTCAAGGATGACCAGGGCCGGGTGGTCGCCTATGAAAAACACCTGCTGTCGATGAAAGACAACAACCAGAGCGCCAACATCCGTGCCCTGGTCGAAGCCGGCGTACGTTCGTTCAAGATCGAAGGGCGCTACAAGGACATGGGCTATGTGAAGAACATCACCGCCTATTACCGCCAGCGCCTGGACGATGTCCTCGAAGACCGCCCGGACCTGGCCCGCGCGTCCAGCGGCCGCACCGCGCACTTCTTCGTCCCCGACCCGGACAAGACCTTCCACCGCGGCAGCACCGACTATTTCGTCAGCGAGCGCAAGATCGACATCGGTGCCTTTGATTCGCCAACCTTTACCGGCGTGCCGGTGGGCGTGGTGGAAAAAGTCGGCAAGCGCGACCTGCAAGTGGTGACCTTCGATCCGCTGTCCAACGGCGACGGTCTCAACGTGCTGGTCAAGCGCGAAGTGGTCGGTTTCCGCGCCAACATCGCCGAGCCCAAGGGTGAATTCGAAGAGGACGGCCAGAAGCGCTACCGCTACCGCGTCGAACCCAACGAAATGCCGGCCGGCATGTACCAGCTGCGTCCCAACCACCCGTTGAGCCGCAACCTGGATCACAACTGGCAGCAAGCGTTGCTCAAGACCTCCTCCGAGCGCCGGGTCGGCCTGGCCTGGGTCGCGCGCCTGCGCGAAGAGCGCCTGGAACTGACCGCCACCAGCGAGGAAGGCATCAGCGCCAGCATCGCCCTGGACGGGCCGTTCGGCCTGGCCAACAAGCCGGAACAGGCCCTGGAGCAACTGCACGACCTGCTCGGCCAACTGGGCACCACCGAATACCACGCCACCGCCATCGAGCTGGATGCGCCCCAGGCATTCTTCATTCCCAACTCGCAGCTCAAGGCATTGCGCCGCGAAGTCATCGAAGCCCTGACCGCCGCCCGCATCGAAGCCC
Organism: Pseudomonas sp. NFACC14; assembly: GCF_900106885.1. NCBI lineage: Bacteria > Pseudomonadati > Pseudomonadota > Gammaproteobacteria > Pseudomonadales > Pseudomonadaceae > Pseudomonas > Pseudomonas sp. NFACC14. The sequence goes on along the minus strand of NZ_FNOA01000004.1, from coordinate 312,450 downwards.
ACCCACGCGGTGGCCGCAAGGCCGAGACCAGCCCGCCGCCGGTGTACCCGGAGTCGCACCTGTCGTTCCTGGCCAACGTCTACAACCAGAAAGCCCGGGACTTCTATCATCGCCACGGGGTCAAGCTGATCGACGCGGCGTTCGAGGCCCACGAGGAAACCGGTGAAGTGCCGGTGATGATCACCAAGCACTGCCTGCGCTTCTCGTTCAACCTCTGTCCCAAGCAGGCCAAGGGTGTCACCGGCGTGCGCACCAAGGTCGCGCCGATGCAACTGATACACGGCGATGAAGTGCTGACGCTGAAGTTCGACTGCAAACCCTGCGAGATGCATGTGGTCGGCAAGATCAAGGGACACATCCTTGACCTGCCATTGCCCGGCAGCACGGCGCAACCCGTGGTGGGCCATATCAGCCCTGAGGACCTGCTCAAGACCATTTCGCGCGCACCGCATTAAACAACACCCACCCGCTTTCCCTGTGGGAGTGGTATTCACCACAGATACCCTGTGGGAGCGAGCTTGCTCGCGATGGCGTCAACAGGATCAGCATGGATGCAAGCTGACCCACCGCTATCGCGAGCAAGCTCGCTCCCACATTGGGTTACGGGTGTTCACAAAGCGTGTGCCCCGCTCCCACACTGAGTGTCGGCTGGTTGGAATGGATTTTTCATTTCTGCGCCGTTTTCGCTTTTCCGGGCGACAAATTCTGTTCAAGGGCTCCCCCGCCGCGGGTTCGGGGTGTTAGGTTGTAAGTGATTGTTTCATCAACCGACACTTCTCCCCTGCAAAGGAATGCCTGCCAACATGAACTTTCCGTTCAAGCGTCTTGCCGTTGCCACCCTCGTACTGTCCAGCCTGTCGTCATTCGCTATGTCGGCCAACGCCAATATCACCGCACAACAAAGCGCGACCCTCGTCAAAACCTTCTCCGACACTTCCGTCACCGATTTCCGGCAGTTCCTCGCGGAAGTGGCCAAAAGCGACCTCGCCAAAACCGCGAACCTGGGCCCGGCCATCAGCGCCTTCCAGGACAACAAAACCCTGTCGGCTGAACAACAGAACGAAATTCATCGCCTGCTGGGTCTCTACGCCCGGGTGAAATACGGCAAAGCCGCCACCGAGACGCTGAAGGAACTGGTCGCCATCCCGACCTTTCGCAAGGACGGTGTAGCCCAGCACGAGAATCCGGAACTCCTCAAGATCGCCGACAAGATCAAGAGCCTGGCCGAGGCGTTCAAGCTGAACTTCCGCAACATCGACAACCGCGTCTATGAGATTTCCCTCGAAGGCAGCGGTGACGAAGTCGTCGGTATCCATGCCCATGCCGACGTGGTGCCGGTCACGCCGCAAAACTGGGTGTTGAAAGACGGCACCCGCCTCGATCCGTTCAAGGTCACCCTGGTGGGCGACCGCATGTATGGCCGGGGTACCGAGGACGACAAGAACGGCATCGTCGTGGCCCTCTACGCCATGAAGATCATCAAGGAAGAAAAACTGCCACTGGCGCGCAACTTCAAGCTGCTGGTCGACACCACCGAGGAAACCACCGGCGACGCCATTCCCTATTATTTCGAGCGCAACCCGACGCCCAACTACAACCTGGCGCTGGATGGCGGCTACCCGGTGGTGATTGCCGAGAAAGGCTACGGCACCGTCATGGCGAACTTCGCCCGGCGTACGGCACAGGGCAAGGGCGCGCAAATCACCGCATTGACCGGCGGCCTGGCGACCAATCAGATTCCATCGACCTCCGTGGCCACCTTCGCCAGCGACAAGCCTGCCGAACTGGCTGCCGAGCTGCTCAAGGCCGCGACCGACTATGCCAAGCGCAACGGCGGCAATTTCGAAGTGGGCACCCAGGTCGTCGGCAAGGACGTGCAACTGACCTTCACCGGCGTATCCGCCCACTCCTCCGAGCCCGAGTCAGGCGTCAACCCGGTCGCGCGGATGCTGGACTTCATCAATGGCCTGGACGGCAAGGTCGCGCTCAAACACAACCACATCACCGACGCCGCCCGCTACGCCGCCGACAACTGGGGCCTGGACTATCTGGGCAACAAACTGGGGATTGGCTTTTCCGATGCCTTCATGGGCCCGCTGACCGCATCCCTGACCTTCGTCGGGATGGATGAGAAGACCTTCAAACTGGCGGTCAACCTGCGGGTACCGGTCGGCAAGCCCACCGAAGCGATCAAGACTGACATTGCCGACAAGCTGGCCGCCTGGAGCAAGAAATCCCACATTGCGGTGGCTTTCGACTATTCCATCGACGAGCCGATGTACCGCAACCCCGAGGGAGAATGGGTCAAGGCGCTGTTGGCCGTGGCCAGCGAGAACCTGGGCATGGAACACAAATACGGCACCTCCGCCGGCGCCACCTCGGTCCATGACCTGCCCAACGGCGTGCAATTCGGCCTGGCGATGCCCGACGTCAAGTACACCGGCCACAACGACAACGAGTTCAAGACGGTGGAGCAGTTCCTGCTGGACTTGCAGATCGTGACCGAGATGATGGGGCGGATCGGGCAGTTGCCGAAGTTGTAAAACACACACCGCCAGATTGCTCCCACAGGCTTAGCGCTGTGTAGGAACCGTGTAGGAGCTGTCGAGTGCAACGAGGCTGCGATCTTTCCCCAGACACTTGAGTCCCAAGCGAAAGATCAAAAGATCGCAGGCTTCGCCAGCTCCTACAGACCCCAGCGCGAACAAGCTCGCTCCCACAGGGTCATGTGCGCAGCCTGGGGGTCACCCTCACCAGGTAAGCACCGCACCTACTGCAAAGGTGTCGGTGTCTTCGTTCTGGGCACTGGTGTCGTGGCCGTTGATTTCGAACTGGTTGTACTCGGCCACGAGCTTGAGATTGTCGTTGATATCGTGGAACAGCGCGATGCCCCGGGTTTCGTAGTCGGCGCCACTGCCTACCACGCCGTTGCCGTCGTCATCGGTCTTGCCGTAGGACAGCGCCAGGCGGTTCTTGCCCAGCTTGTACGAGCCCTGCAACAGGTAGCCCTTGCTGTCGACATTGCGCAGGGTGGCTTCACCGGCGTTGTTGGTGAAGAACGGGTTGATGCCCTTGGCCTGGAACCCCGAGCCGGTGAGCGACAGACCGCCCATCTTGGCCTGCACGCCATACCCCAGACCTTTGGAAGTCACCGACTCGACGGTGGAATCGGTGTTGTCCGAGGTCTGGTAGCTGCCATTGAGCCAGCTGTAGATCTTCGCCCCGCCCAGGTCGAACTGGTAGGTGATCTCGCTCTCGGTGCGCGGGTTTTCCTGATAGGCCTTGCCGGTAGCGCTGTTGTCGTTGGTGTCCACCGGATCCATGATCCCGACCGCCACCCGCAGCCCGTCCATCACCGGCGTGCGGTAGGTGATCTGCGAGGTCGGGAACGGATACGGATAACCACTGCCGATGTTGCCGAACGAGACGCCACCACCGTCCACCAGCCCCAGGGAGTCGCTGACCTGACCATAACCGGCCAGCAGTTCGTCCAGCAGGATGTTGGAGCGGGCAAACAGGCCGAAGTCCTTGCCGATCAGCACTTCGCCCCACTCCGGATTGGCCACGGTGCCGTAGAACTGGCGCACGTCGATGGCGGTGTCGGTGCCATTGGTTTCACTGTCGTTGATGGTCACCCAGAACGAAGCCCGGGCGCCGAGCTTGAGGTCATCGACCTGCTTGCCCATGTTGAAGCCCAGGTAGTTGGGCAAAAAGCCCATTTTGACCCGCGCCTGCCGACGGTCGTACTGATCACCCGCGCGATCCACGTCGCTGTTGACGTAAAAGGCGTTGATGTAGCCATCGGTGGAAAAGGTGGTTTGGTCCTTGTCGTACAGCATGATTTCAGCGTTGGCCCAAGACGTCAGGCCCAGACTGGAAAGGCCGGCGATGACCGCAGGCAAAAAACGCAGGCAGGTATTCTTATTGTTGTGCATGGCGCGCTCCGCAACAGGGGACGGGATGTCGGAGGCGATTATCGAAAGGCGCCAGGGCGCGTCATACGCTGCCTTGGAGGCAATTGGCGAATGCTTTGGCAGCGCCGGCCCGGCGCGGCAGTTTGGGTGTAAGACGGCGAGGACGAGGGGCGCGACAGCTTGGGTGTAAGACTGCCTTGCCGACGGCTGCGATACTTTGGGTGTGGGCCGGTTGTCCTGCTTATTGTGGGAGCGAGCTTGCTCGCGATGGCGGCGAGTCATTCAACAATGCGGTTGGCTGACACAGCGCTATCGCGAGCAAGCTCGCTCCCACAGGTTTGCACTGTGTTGCTGTTGTGGCGAGGGAGCTTGCTCCCGCTGGCCGGCGCAGCAGGCCCCCTCGCTATCAGCTCAGAACCTCGGCTTGACGGTCTTCCACTCCGGCCGGTAGCGCTGCATCTGCCGCACATCGTCGCGCTGGCGGATGCCGCAACTGAGGAACTGATCATGCAGCTTGCCCAATTGATCCCGGTCCAATTCCAAGCCAAGGCCCGGCGCCCGGGTGATCTTCACGCAGCCGTCGACAATCGGCAGTTTGCCGCCCTTGATCACTTCTTCATCCGGCTCCTGCCACGGGTAATGGGTATCGCAGGCGTAGTCCAGGTTCGGCACCGCGGCCGCCACGTGGGCCATGGCCATGAGGCTGATGCCCAGGTGCGAGTTCGAATGCATCGATACGCCCAGGCCGAAGGTGCTGCACATTTTCGCCAGGGCCTGGGTGTCCCGCAGCCCCCCCCAGTAATGGTGGTCGGCCAAGACGATCTGCACGCTGTCCAGGGCCACGCTGCGGCGGAACTCATCGAAATCGGTGACCACCATATTGGTCGCCAGCGGCAGCCCCGTGCGTTTGTGCAGTTCGGCCATGCCTTCGAGCCCTGGCGTCGGGTCTTCGTAATACTGCAGGTCATCCCCCAGCAACTCAGCCATGCGAATCGAAGTTTCCAGGGACCAGTTGGCATTGGGATCGATGCGCAACGGGTAGCCGGGAAAGGCCTGTTTCAGCGCCTTGATGCAGGCGACTTCATGTTCCGGATCGAGGGCGCCGGCCTTGAGCTTGATGCTCTTGAAGCCATAGTCCTGGATCATCCGCCGGGCCTGGGCGACGATCTGCCGTTCGTTGAGCGCCTCGCCCCAACTGTCGGGCGGGTACGGCGAATCGATGTGCTCGGCGTATTTGAAAAACAGGTAGGCACTGAACGGGATCTCGTCGCGAATCGCGCCGCCCAGCAGGTCCACCAGCGGCACGTTCAGGGAGTGGGCCTGCAAATCCAGGCAGGCCACTTCGAACGCCGAGTAGGCATTGCTCACCGCCTTGCTCGCGTGGGAGCCCGGTGCCAGTTCGGCACCCGCAACGCTGGCCGGTTTCTGCGCGGCGACGGTCGCCTGGACGATGGCCCGCAACTGATTGAGGTTGAACGGGTCCAGGCCGATCAACTGGTTCTGCAACTGCTGCTGGATCGCCAGGGCCGGTGCATCGCCGTAGCTCTCCCCCAGGCCGATATAACCGTTGTCGCTCTCGATCTCGATGATCGAGCGCAGCGCGAACGGCTCATGGATGCCGCTGGCGTTGAGCAAGGGTGGATCGCGAAAAGCGATGGGTGTCACGGTGACGCGTTTGATCTTCATACAGCGGCTCCCGATGGGCCAGGGTTCAAGGCTTGGTTTTTTTCCGGCTGATTGGCTTCGACAACGGTTTCGGGCCGGCCGGACAGTGAGTTCGGGGTATCGCGCTTCGGTGTGGTGCGGGCGAAAAAGATCACCACGGCGGCGACGAGCGAGGTGGCGGCCAACCCATACAGGCCACCCTCGATGGAGCCGGTGGTCTGCTCCAGGAAACCGAAAGCCGTGGGCGCGACGAAGCCGCCGAGGTTGCCGATGGAGTTGATCAGGGCGATCACCGCCGCCGCGATGCGCGCATCCAGGTAACCCTGGGGGATCGGCCAGAACAACGCCGACGCCGCCTTGAAACCAATCGCTGCGAAACAGATCGCCACGAAGGCGAATATCGGCCCGCCGGTGGTGGACATGAACATGCCGAACGCGGCGACCACCAGCGTCACCGCGACCCACGCCTGCTGGAATTTCCATTTGCCGGCCAGGGCCGCGAAGCCGTACATCGCGACGATGGAAATGATCCATGGAATGGAGTTGAGCAAGCCGACCTGGAAGTCCCCCAGGTTGCCCATTTTCTTGATCATGCTCGGTAGCCAGAACGTAGCGCCGTAGATGGTCAGGGCGATGGAGAAGTAGATGAAACAGAACAACGCGATCTGTCGGTCGGCCAGCAACTTGAACATCGACGGCTTGATCACTTGCGCCGCTTCCCGGGCCCGCTGCTCTTCGGCGATGGCGGCGATCAATACGGCTTTCTCTTCAGCCGTCAGCCATTTGGCCTGGCTCGGGTGCGATTGCAGCCAGAACCAGACAAACCCGCACAGCACGATGGAGGCGAAACCTTCGATCAGGAACATCCACTGCCAGCCATGCAGGCCCATCCCGCTGATGTGCAGCAAGGCGCCAGACACCGGGCCGGAAATCACCGAGGCGATGGCCGAACCGCTGAGGAAGATCGCCATCGCCTTGCCGCGCTCGTTGGCGGGCAGCCACTGGGTGAAGTAGTAGATGATGCCGGGAAAGAAGCCCGCCTCCGCCGCGCCGAGAATGAAGCGCAGCACATAGAAGCTGGTTTCACCTTGCACAAAGGCCATGGCCATCGCCGCCGCGCCCCAGGTGAACATGATGCGCGTCAGCCAGGCCCGCGCGCCGTAGCGTTGCAGCAGCATGTTGGACGGGACTTCGAACAGCGCGTAGCCGACGAAGAACAACCCGGCGCCCAGCCCATAGGCGGCAGCGCCGATGCCCAGGTCGGTTTCCATATGGCTGCGCACGAAGCCGATGTTGACCCGGTCGATGTAGTTGACGATGAACATCACCACCACCAACGGCAGTACATGACGTTTGACCTTGGCCGCCGCGAGCGCCAGGGTGCTGTCATGGGTGGAGTCCGTTACGTTATTCAAGGGGTGCCTCCCGATCATTGTTTTTGTGGGGAACGGGACGATGATGGACGCGGTGGATTGTTCCCGTCTAATCTAACTTGGCACTTGATTGATACCTGGATTGAATCAATGTTTGAACTGGCCCAGCTGCGCTGCTTCACCACCGTGGCGACCGAACTCAACTTCCGGCGCGCCGCCGAACGCCTGAACATGACCCAGCCACCGCTGAGCCGGCAGATCCAATTGCTGGAACATCACCTGGGCGTCGAACTGTTCACCCGCAGCACCCGCAGCGTGGCACTCACCGCCGCCGGCCGGGCGTTTTTCATCGAAGCGCAGAACCTGTTGGAACAGGCGCAACAAGCCGCCGTGGCGGCCCGGCGTTTCGCCCAGGGCGACATCGGTTCGGTGACCATCAGCTTCGTCGGCAGCGCAGTGTACGAGTTCTTGCCCAAGGTGATCGCCGAGGCCCGGCTGAAACAGCCCCAGGTCAAGATCGTCCTCGCGGAGATGAACACCTACCAGCAGCACGAAGCCTTGCGGGCACGGCGCATCGACCTGGGGATCGTCCGCTCGCCGCTGCTGGAAACCGGCTATGCCACTGAATGCCTGGTGCGCGAACCCTTCGTGCTGGCGGTCCCGGCCGGGCATCCCCTGGCGACTGCCGACACGGTGAGCGTCCAGGACCTGGACGCCCAGCCGTTCCTCATGTATTCCCACTCCGCCTACCCGCCCTTCAACGAACTGCTCACCGGCATGCTCCGCTCGGCCCGGGTCGCGCCGCAATTCGTGCAATGGCTGGGGTCGTCGCTGACGATCCTGGCCCTGGTCAACGCCGGCATGGGCCTGGCCCTGGTCCCGCGTTGCGCTACCAGCGTGGTGTTCAAGCAGGTGGTGTTCCGCGAGATCGACCTGGGTGAAGGGGTGCAGAGCGAATTGCACCTGGTGTGGCGCGAGGACAACGACAACCCGGCGTTCACCATGTTGCTGGAGGGGATTAGGGGAGCGGTTCGCGAAGGGTTGTGAATGCGCCATCACGGCTAAAGCGTCTCTTGTGGCGAGGGAGCTTGCTCCCTCGCCACAGGGGGCGCGGTCCCCACTGATTTGACGCCTTCAGAAATTAACCGGCGCATCGGCTATTCCCGGCTTCCTCTCCAGGTTGTACGATGACCGACGAGCATGTGACGCTCGTCCTTCTCCGATACAACAAAAACAAGGAACCTCCCATGAAGAAGACCACACTCGCCATCAGCTTCCTGTGCCTGTTCAGCGGTTACGCAGCGGCCGCCACTTCATCCGCCGAGCAGGAAGTGGCCCAGGCCGTCGACCACCTGACCCAGGCCATGCTGCATAAAGACATCCCGCAACTCCAGGCCCTGGCCGCCGAAAACCTGACCTACGGGCACTCCAGCGGCAACATCCAGGATAAGAAAGCCTTCATCGCCGACATCGAAACGGGCAAGAGTGCGTTCAAGACCCTGGAAATGCAAAACCAGAAGATCACCTTGTCCGGGGACACTGCGCTAGTGCGCAATCACTTCTCGGCACAGGCGCTCAAAGGCACGGAAGTGGTACCGACGGAAATCGAGAACTTCCAGATCTGGCAGAAGCAGAAGAATGGCAAGTGGTTGCTGATCGGTCGTCAGGCGTTTCGGTTCTGATGGAGAAATTTTCTGCGCAAAGCGTCCTGTCAACTTGAAGACGCTGTGATTCATTGTGTCGAGGGGATTTATCCCCTCGCCACAGATCACAATCACCTCAATCCGCAGCCCACTGTGCGCGGTGCTGCAACAGGAAATCCACAAATGCCCGCACCCGTTGCGGCACATACCGGCCATGGGGATACAGCAAGGTAAACGGACGCGAGCGCCCCGCAAAAGGCGCAAGTACCTCCACCAATTGCCCATTGGCCAGCTCCTGCTCCACGATGAACTTGTAGGTCTGGAACAAGCCGGCGCCATGTTTGGCCAGCGTCACGCCGCCGAGCACGTCGTCCGAACAGCAATACCCTCCTTCGCCGAATATCTCCTTTTCCTTGCCCTCGACATTGAACAACCAGGAAATCCGTCGCCCGCTGCTGGGCAATTCGAACTGGATGCACTCGTGGTCGTCCAGGTCTTCAAGAACCTGCGGCGTGCCGGCCTTGCGCAGGTAATCCGGAGACGCGACCACCACCAGTTTCGCGTCTTCCAGCAGCCGGGCGATCATCGACGAATCCGGCTGGGCCCGCACCCGGATGGCGAGGTCATAACCTTCAGCGACGAAATCGATATTTCGATTGCTCAGGTGCAGGTCCACGCTGACTTGCGGATACAGCGCCCGAAAGGCCGGCAGCAACGGCAGGATCCGATGATGCCCGTAGGTGGTGGGCAGGCTGATGCGCAGTTGCCCGGACGGCACCGATTGGGCGCCCATCATTTCCTGTTGCGCCTCGACCAGTTGCGTCAGCGCTTGCCGGCATTGTTCGAAATAGGTCTTGCCGGCTTCGGTCAGGCGGATGCTGCGGGTAGTGCGTACGAAAAGCCGTGAGCCCAGGCGCTCTTCCAGGCGAAAGATCGAGCGGCTCACCGCCGCCGGGGTAACCCCCGCCAACTGCGCCGCGGCCGTGAAACTGCCCGCCTCCGCCGCGAGGCAGAACAGTTCTATGCTGCCCAACTGCAGGTCTTCGAAATGCCGCTTCATGATTCGTTACACCGCGTATCAACTGAAGTTTCCAAAGGCCTGTTTATCAGCCCATGGCGTATAAATACAGTGGCCTTGCAACATGCGGGCGTTGTCCTGCGTTCATTTCCCACCAGTTGGAGTGCAACATGCCTTTCGTCAACGTACGAATTACCCGAGATGGCGTCACCCGTGAACAGAAAGCCCAGGTGATTGCCGAAATCACCGAAACCCTCCAGCGCGTGCTGGGCAAGGACCCTCACTTGACCCATATCGTGATCGAGGAAGTGGATACGGATAACTGGGGTTATGCGGGGATGACGACCACCGAGTATCGAAGTCTTCCCAAGGAGTAGCGCTCCACCCTTGCGAGCCCGGTCCGACTGACCGGGCTTTTTTCTGCCTGCCAACCCGACAACATTGTGGGAGCGAGCTTGCTCGCGATGGCGGCGTGTCAGTCAACATCACTCCCGACCGACCTGACGCCATCGCGAGCAAGCTCGCTCCCACAGGGGGGGACGTGTTGCCCTTGTCATTGATTACATGACGTATCAACTCAAGTACCAGAAGCCTTATTTATCAAACCCTGTGGCATCAATACCCTGAGCTCAACCACCGCCATACAGGCGCATCGGTTCCATTCAATGTGATCAGGAGTCAATCATGAGCCTCAATAAAACCGTCATCATCACCGGCGCTTCCAGCGGGATCGGCCTGGGTTTGGTCAAGGCGTTCCTGGCCCGGGGGTATAACGTGGTGGGCAATGCCCGCTCCCCGTCCGGACTGGATGCTGCCGCCGCCCAGCTCGGTCACCCGGCCGGTTTCATGGGTGTGGCCGGCGACATCGCCGACCCGGCCACTTCAACCGCCCTCATCGCCCAAGCTGTCGGGGCATTTGGCGCCGTTGACGGGCTGGTGAACAACGCCGGTTTCTTCCTGCCGAAACCCTTCGTCGAATACAGCCCCCAGGACCTGGACGCGCTGCTGGACACCAACCTCAAGGGCCTCGTCTACGCCAGCCAGGCCGCTGCCGCGCACATGATCGGCCGCCAGCGCGGCTTCATCATCAACATTTCAGCCGCCGTGGCCCTGCAGCCGAACATCCAGGTCCCGGCTGCGCTGCCCGTGTTGATCAAGGGCGGCGTCAACCAGATGACCCGCGCCCTGGCCCTGGAACTGTCGCCCCACAACATCAAGGTCAACGCGGTCGCCCCCGGCATCATCGACACGCCCATGCACGACCCGGCGCACCGCGACTTCCTCGACAACCTGGCCCCGGCCGGGCGCGTGGGCACCATCGAGGAAATTGCCGAAGCCGTGTTGTACCTGGCGGGCGCTGATTTCACGACGGGCGCGATATTGCCGGTGGACGGCGGGATGAGCACCGGCAAGTGGTAGGAAAAACTGTGGGAGCGAGCCAGCTCGCGATGACGTCAACACATCCCACATCGCTGCAAACTGATCCTCCTCTATCGCGAGCAAGCTCGCTCCCACAGAGGATGGGTGGTGACTGCGAAGTCTGTGAACGCCCGGCAAAACTGTGGGAGCGAGCTTGCTCGCGATGACGTCAACACATCCCACATCGCTGCAAACTGATCCTCCGCTATCGCGAGCAAGCTCGCTCCCACAGAGGGTGGGTGGTGACTGCGAAGTCTGTGAACGCCCGGCAAAACTGTGGGAGCGAGCTTGCTCGCGATGGCGGTGTGTCAGTCAACGTCAATCCCGATTGACCCGACGCCATCGCGAGCAAGCTCGCTCCCACCTGGACTGCGACTGCCCGCGACTTCAAAGGGTGTAGGAAATCCCGGCCTGTACCGTCCGCGGTGCACCTGGGTAGGCGTAGACGTTCCCGAAAGCGCCTTCTTCGTAGTCGGCATCGAACAGGTTCTTCAGGTCCAGGTTGAGGCGGATCCGCTCGTTGACCTTGTAGTAGCCGAGCAGGTCCACCACCGTGTAGCTGTCCATGGAGAATGCATTCGCCGCAGTCTGGCCGGCCCGTTCATCCACATACTTGGCGCCCAGCCCCAGGCCCAGCCCTTTGAGGCCGCCCTCCTGGAACTCATAGACGTTCAACAGGCTGAAAGTGTTCTTGGGCACGTTGAGCAAGCGGGTGCCGGACGGGATATTGATGTCCTTGGTCACTTCGGCATCCACATAGGCGTAACCACCGATCAGGCGCCATTGCGGTGTCAGGTTGCCCGCCACGTTCAGGTCAAAGCCACGGCTGCGCACTTCGCCGGCGGCCACGCTGAAGGTGGAATCCACCGGGTCGGTGGTGAGTACGTTGCGTTTTTCGATCTGGTACACCGCCGCATCGACGCTCAACTGACGATCCAAGGCTTCCCACTTGATCCCCATCTCATAGGACTTGCCCTCTTCCGGCTTGAACCCGCCACCTGCGCGACTGGCACCGTTGTTGGGCTTGAACGAGCGTGCGGTATTGGCATAGACCGCCACGGTGTCGGTCAGGTCGTAGATCATACCCAGGCGCGGGGTGACGGCGCTGTCGGTGACGTCCCAGTTGCGACTACCAGGCGGGTTCTGGGGGACGAAACTCTCATACTGATGCTCGAATCGCTCAAACCGCGCCCCCGCCAGCAACTTCAAACGCTCCGTCAGCGCCACCTGATCCTGGACGAACACGCCAAACGTCTTGAGGTTCTCCTGGTCATCGGTGGGCGTACGCGTCAAAGCCGGGCGTGGCTGGCCATACACCGGGTCGAAGATATCGATCGGGTAGGCACCGGTGCCCGCGGCGGAACGCTGGATGATGGACTGGTAGTCGTAGTCTTCATACTCGACGCCCGTCAACAACGTGTGCTCGAACCCGCCCGTGGAAAAATGCCCGGTGAGGTTGAGTTGGGTGTCCCGATCGGTCCACTCCAATTTGCGGTAGTTGAAGTTACGCCCCAGGGTGCGGCCATCGGCGGCGATACCGTTGCCCTCGATGGCATTGCCCTGCAAGGTGCCGTCGAGCCACTGGGTACCGCCAGCCAGGGTCCAGTCGTCGTTGAGCATGTGCTCGAAACGCACCTGCAGCATGTTGTTGTCGTTGTGCAGCTTGCCGGCATCCTTCTCGCCGAAGAAGGTATCGCGCGAGGCGGTGCCGCGCTGGCCGGCGTAATGGGTCAGCCCACGATCCAGCGGCGCATTGTTGCGCATGAAATCACCTTCGAAAATCAGGCGCGTGGTGTCGTTGACCTGCCAGGCGACCACCGGCGCGACGCCGTAGCGCTCGGTCTCGACGTGGTCGCGGAATGTATCGCCGCCCTCGCCGATCACGTTCAGGCGATAAGCCAGGCGCCCTTCTTCGTCCAATGGGCCGGACGCATCCAGCGTACCGCGACGCATCCCCTGGTCGCTGACCTGGCTGCCCAGGGTCACCGTGCGCTCGGCCAACGGCTGCTTGGACACCACGTTGAAGGTACCGCCCGGATCGCCACGGCCATAGAGCATGGTGGCCGGGCCGCGCAGGACCTCCAGCCGCTCGATGGTGTTGGCGTCCGGCATGTTCGGGTAGCCACGGTTGATCGGGAAACCGTTGCGGTAGAACTCCCCGGTGGTGAAACCGCGCACAGTAAAGGTGGTCAGGCCCTGGCCGCCAAAATTGTTCGCCCGGCCCACGCCGCCGGCGTAATCGAGGGCATCCTGCAAGCGTGTGGCGCTCAGGTCTTCGACCACATCGCGGGACACGACGGAAATGGATTGCGGGGTTTCATGGATCGCCGTGTCGGTACGGGTGGCACTGGCCGAACGGGTGGCGTGATAGCCCTTCACCGGTCCCTGTGCCGATTCATAGTCGGCATTACCGACGATATCCGTGGCTTGCAACTCAAGGGAAGCCGGCTTGGCAGGGACCGGCTGTTCGGCCCAGGTGGAAACGGAATAAGCCTGGAGCACACACAGTGAAACGAGAATCCGACGCATCGATGCACAATCCTAATGGAAAAAAGCCTCCACATCGGGAGGCTGACAAGAATGTGTCGCGAAAGATACAGCAACTCATTGCTGTTTGATATTTATTCCCATTAACGCTGATATTTTTTGTGACTGATCAGTCCGTCATCGCGAGCAAGCTCGGTCCCACAGGGATCTTCGGTGGCCCTCCGGCTCTCCTCTGTGGGAGCGAGCTTGCTCGCGATAGCGCCAGGACAATCTCCCCACGCTCTACTGGCCCGCCACAATCGACTCCTGCGCCACCCGCTGGAAGAACACCTGCGCACGATGATCCTGAGCATAGGCGACATTCAACCGCAACCAATCGCACGCCTCCCCCTGGGGCAGGAACGTCGAGCCCTGGGACAGTTGGATCTGCAACTCCCGGGCGATCTGCTGCACCCGTTGCGGCGCCAGGCACCGAGGCCTGGCCCAGACGAACATCCCCCCCATCGGCTCGGCAAACACCTCCCAGTGGGCCGGGTCCAGTTGGCGCAGCGTACTTGCCATCTGCTTGTTCAGGCGCTGGCGCAAGCGCTGGATCAGCTTGCGATAAGCACCGTTGGCCAGCAACGTCGCTACCACGTTTTCCGCCAGCAGCGAACAACCGATGCCGGTAATCATCTTGACTTCGGCCAGGCGCCGGATGATGTCGGGCTGGGCGACGACATAACCGATGCGCAGCGAACTGGACAAGGTCTTGGAAAAGCTCGCCAGGTAGATCACCCGGTCCAGGGCATCCAGGGAGGCCAGGCGGGACGTCGGGCCATTCTGGAAATCGGCGTAGATGTCGTCCTCGATGAGGCGAAAGTCATGGGCCGTCGCCAGTTGCAGCAGACGATAGGCCACGCTCGGCGCCAGGCTGGTGCCGGTGGGGTTCTGGTACATGCTGTTGATGAAGAAATACGAGGGTTTGTGCTCCCCGAGAAGCTGTTCCAGGCGGGCGATATCCGGGCCTTGGGCGGTTCTCGGCACCGCCACGGTCTTGACCCCCTGCAGCCTCAGCAGATTGAACAGGTTGTAGTAGCCGGGGCTTTCTACCAGCACCAGGTCGCCAGGCTTGAGCAGGGTTCGCACCAACAGGTCGAGGCCCTGGCTGGCGCCTTGGGTGGTGATGATCTGTGCCGGGTCGACGTGAATGTCGATCAGGCCCAGGCGTTTTTGAAGGTGCAGGCGCAGATGAGGCGACCCCAACGGGGTGCTGTAGTTGAACAATGCGTGGTTGTCGCTGCGCACCACCTGGCGGATCGCCTGGCCCAGGTCGGTGTCGTCGCGCCAGGCGTCGGGCAGCCAGCCGCAACCGAGCTTGAGCTGCGTCGACTCATTGTCGAACAACCGCCACGAGGGGTTATCCGTTTCAGCTATCGGCTCCACTGGCCGGGCCAATTGCTGCGCGACAAAAAAGCCCGCGCCATGCCGAGACTCCAGCACCCCGCTGGCAACCAGTTGATCATAGGCCTTGATCACGCTCGACAGGCTCAGGCCATTTTCCCGGGCCAGTTGGCGAATGGACGGCATTCGCGCTCCAGGGCGAATGCCATGGACGTTGATCCAGCCCGTGAGGTGCGTCACGAGCTGCCGGATCATGGGCTCGGCAGTGTTGCGATCAATCTTCAGGTCCACGGCGGGCACTCTTGGCCAAGTGTTCTCGATTTTCTAGAAAACAGTTAAACACAAATGGCCGGCGTCTGTTCCTTGTTTGCGTTGTGCCCGGCGGTGATAGTCCCCGGGACTTCATGCGCACCCTTTAAGGAACACTCTTGAACCCACAGCATCGACATGCCTGGGGGCTGGCTTTCGGCCTCTGCCTGATCACCCTCGCGGTCAACCTGCAGGCGCCGCTGTACACCACCTACGCGCAGTTGTCCGGCTCCGGGGCCGGGGCCACGGCGGTGGCGTTTTCCGGTTATGTGCTGGGGGTGTTGCCGGTCCTGCTGGCGTTCGGTGGACTGGCCGACCGGGTGGGCCGCAAGCCGTTGATCCTGGTCGCGCTCGGGCTGTCGATGCTGGCGACGCTGGTGACGTTGCTCTGGCCGAACCTGGTGGCACTGGGCGTGGCGCGCTTGATGATGGGGGTCGGCACGGGGCTGGCCTCGGCCACGTCGACCGCCTATATGACAGAGCTCATGGCAACCCGCGATACCCGCTCGCCGGCCAACCGAGTCACCGCCAGCACCTCCCTGGGCTTTGGCCTGGGGGCCGCGTTGACCAGTCTGTTCCTGTTCGTTCATCCCAGCGCCACGCCCGGCAGCTTCTGGTTGCAACTGCTGTTGGCCGCCCTGGCGATTGTCGTGGTCTGGCGGCTACCGGACCCGGCGTTGAAAATCACAGACGCGCCGCTGCTGCGCCTGCCTTTGTTTCCCGCCGGCAGCCTGCCCTACAGCTTTTCCATGCTGTTGGCCTGGGCGACTTCGGGCCTGGTCATCGCCATATTGCCGTCGGTGCTGGCAACCCACGATTTGCAGCGTTGGTCGGGCCTGTCGACCTTCACGGTCATCAGTTGCGGCCTGCTCTTCCAGCCTTGGGTGCGGCGCATGTCGCCGGCCAGGGCCACGGGCTTGGGGCTGTTGATCCTGCCGCTGAGCTATGCGTTGCTGGCCTGGGGTGCCAGTGTCGGTTCCCTGCCCGCCGTACTGCTTGGCGCACTGGGCGCCAGCAGTGCGTGCTATGGCTTCCTGTACCTGGGCGGGTTGTCTGCCGTCACCGCCATGGCCGGCGTGGAGAAGGCGCGGGTCAGCGCGGGGTTCTTCCTGTTCGCCTATGTGGGCTTCAGCATCCCGGTCGTGGTGACCGGGTTGTTGGCGGATGGCTTCGGCGCCAATGTGGCGTTGATACTGTTTGGCGTAGCGTTGAGCGCCGGAGCGTGCATCACCGGGCTGATCATCGTTCGGACGCAGGCCCGCGTGACCAGTTTCTCCCATGGATAAACACAGAAACCTGTGAATTGGGGTCGGCTTAGCAGCTCATAGCCCCAACGACCGTCCCGGCAAAGTCGTATACCATATCCCCACCTAAGCCGAACGACCCGCCGCCGTGACTTTATCCAAGTTCAACCTGCCTGACCTGGGCAACACCCCTTCCACGTCGGAAATCATCACCCGCCATCTGCGCGACGCCATCGTGGCTGGGCATTTTGCCGAGGACGAGCCGATTCGCCAGGATGATATCGCCCGCCAGTTCAACGTCAGCAAGATTCCCGTGCGCGAGGCCCTCAAGCGCCTGGAGGCCGAAGGCCTGGTGATGTTCCAGCGCAATCGCGGGGCGATGGTGACGCGCATTTCCGAGGCGGAGCTGGCGCAGATGTTCGAGGTGCGCATGCTCTTGGAAGACAAAGTGCTGCGCCTGGCGATTCCCAACATGACCGAAGACACCTTCGCCCGCGCCGAAAGCATCTGCCGGGAGTTCGTCGGTGAAGACGACGTCGGGCGCTGGGCCGAACTGAACTGGCAACTGCACGCCTGTCTCTACGAACCGGCCCAACGGCCGTTCATGGTGAGCCTGATTCGCTCGGTCCACGACAAGCTGGAGCGTTACTTGCGCATGCAGATGAGCCTTTCGGCCGGTAAGGACCGAGCCGATCACGAGCACCGGGAAATCATCAAGGCCTGCCGCGCCGGTGATGTCGAGCGGGCCGTGGCGCTGCTGGACGAACACATTGCCGGGGTCTGCGAGACCTTGTTCAAGTTCCTGCCTTCCAGCCATTGATGGGCCAACGCTGTGCCGATTTCGTCATCGGCGACAGATAAAACCATCAAGCCTTCAGCCCTGGGCGCGGGCCACGCTTACCGTCACTCACCTGAACGGACGTGGCCCTCCCATGAAACGCATCACCGTGATCGATTCCCATACCGGCGGCGAACCGACCCGACTGGTTACCGACGGTTTTCCTGACCTGGGCCAGGGCAGCATGGCCGAGCGCAAGCAACGCCTGGCCACCGAGCATGACGCGTGGCGCACCGCCTGCGTGTTGGAACCCCGGGGCAGCGATGTGCTGGTGGGGGCGCTGCTCTGCGAACCGGTGGACCCGAGCGCCTGTGCCGGCGTGATCTTTTTCAACAACAGCGGCTACCTGGGCATGTGCGGCCACGGCACCATCGGCCTGGTGGCGTCACTGGCCCACCTGGGCAGGATCGGCCCCGGCGTGCACAGCATCGAAACCCCGGTGGGCACGGTACAGGCAACCTTGCACGAAGACCGCTCGGTCAGCGTGCGCAACGTGCCGGCCTATCGTTACCGCAAGGCACTGGCCCTGGAAGTGCCCGGCATCGGCCCGGTGGTGGGCGATGTGGCCTGGGGCGGCAACTGGTTTTTCCTGATCGCCGAACATGGCCAGCGCGTGGCCGGCGACAACCTCGACGCATTGACCGCCTACACCTACGCCGTGCAGCAAGCCTTGGAGCAACAGGGTTTTCGCGGCGAGGACGGCGGCCTGATCGACCATATCGAACTGTTTGCCGATGACCCGCAAGCCGACAGCCGCAACTTCGTGCTCTGCCCGGGCAAGGCCTATGACCGCTCCCCTTGCGGCACCGGTACCAGCGCCAAACTGGCGTGCCTGGCGGCCGATGGAAAACTGCAGCCTGGACAGATCTGGCGCCAGGCCAGTGTCATTGGCAGCGAGTTCGAAGGTTCCTACGAACGCTCGGGCGAGCGCATCGTGCCAACCATTCGCGGTCGCGCCTACATCAGCGCCGAAACCACCCTGATCATCGACGCGGACGACCCGTTCGCCTGGGGCATTCGCCCGTGAGCCAGGGCCATGTCGCCGACGTGATCATCATCGGCGCGGGCATCATTGGCGCAGCCTGTGCCCAGGCATTGGCCCGGCGCAACGTCAACGTGTTGGTGCTGGACGCCGGTTGGCACGGCGCCACGGCAGCCGGCATGGGGCATCTGCTGGTGCTGGATGACAACCCGGCGGAACTGGCCCTCAGTCAATACTCCCTGCAACGCTGGCGCGAACTGGCCCCGGCCCTGCCCGAGGGTTGTGCCTGGCGTAACAACGGCACCTTGTGGCTGGCGGCCAGTGCCGAAGAAATGGCGGTGGCCCAGAGTAAATACCTGAACCTGCTGGCCCATGGCGAAGCCTGCGAATTGATCGGCCAAGCCGCTCTGCAACAGCGTGAACCCGAGCTACGCCCAGGGCTGGAAGGCGGGCTGCTGATCAAGGGCGACGGCATCCTCTACGCTCCGGCAGCCGCCCGCTGGATGCTGGACGCGCCCAACATTCGCCAGCAGCGAGCCCAGGTCAGCGAAGTCGACGGAAACCGCGTGCGCCTCGGCGACGGTCGCTGGCTGAGCGCCGACGCGGTGGTCCTCGCCAATGGCATCCAGGCCACCGAGTTATGCCCGGAACTGCCGATCGAGCCGAAGAAGGGCCACCTGGTGATCACCGACCGCTACCCCGCCACCGTCACTCACACCCTGGTGGAACTGGGCTACGTCACCAGCGCCCATAACGCCAGCGGGCCGTCGGTGGCGTGCAATATCCAACCACGTCCGACCGGACAATTGTTCATCGGCGCCTCGCGGCAGTTCGGCAGCGTCGATCCGCAGGTGGAAGGCTGGATGCTGGCGAAGATGCTCAAGCGCGCCGTCGAATACATGCCAGGGCTGGCGCATCTGAACGGCATCAGGGCCTGGACCGGTTTTCGCGCGGCGAGCCCCGATGGCTTGCCGCTGGTGGGTCAACATCCACAGCGCAAGGGGCTGTGGCTGGCGGTCGGTCACGAAGGCCTGGGGGTCACCACGGCGCCCGCGACGGCCGACCTGCTGGTGGCGCAGCTGTTCAACGAAACCTCGCCGCTGCCCGCGCAGCCTTACCTGCCGCAGCGCTTCCTGGGAGAACCCGTCCATGCCTGAGCCTGACGCCCACACCTGTGGCGCGGGAGCTTGCTCCCGCTCGGTTCGTAGGAGCTGCCGAAGGCTGCGATCTTTTGACTTTGATCTTTCGTTTGAAATTCAAGTGTCTGGGGAAAGATCGCAGCCTCGTTGCACTCGTCAGCTCCTACAACGCGCCCCAGCGGGAGCAAGCTCCCTCGCCACGGGATGGGCGTTTGGCGCTGATATCCATTTACCCCTGGGGGATTGTTCCCATGCCTGATTTATTTCTCGACGGCCACCCCTTGTCAGTGGCCAACGGCACCAGCGTCGCGGCGGCATTGGCGCTGGGCGCGGACGGTTGCAGTCGCACCTCGGTCAGCGGCCAGCGACGGGCGCCCTTGTGCGGCATGGGCATCTGCCAGGAGTGCCGGGTGTTGATCGATGGCCGTCGCCGCCTGGCCTGCCAGACCTTGTGCCTCGATGGCATGCATGTGCAGACCCGACCATGAACGAAACCACCGACCTGCTGATCATCGGCGCCGGCCCTGCGGGCATGGCCGCTGCCCTCGCCGCGACAAGCAGCGGTGCACGCATCGTGCTGCTGGACGACAACCCGCTGCCCGGCGGGCAGATCTGGCGCGACGGCCCCCAGGCCAACCTGCCCGCCGCCGCCCGCCGCCTGCGCGATCAACTGCACACCTGCACCAACGT
Organism: Pseudomonas sp. NFACC14; assembly: GCF_900106885.1. NCBI lineage: Bacteria > Pseudomonadati > Pseudomonadota > Gammaproteobacteria > Pseudomonadales > Pseudomonadaceae > Pseudomonas > Pseudomonas sp. NFACC14. Next base: position 292,346 of record NZ_FNOA01000004.1, on the reverse strand, counting down.
ACGCTGCCATGCCGGTACTCGCGTGATCGCCTGCGCGGCGGATAAAACCTTGCTGGTGGAAGACGCCGAGCGCGGCTGGCAGATCAGCTACGAGCGCTTGATCCTGTGCACGGGTGCCCGTGAGCTGCTGCTGCCGTTTCCCGGCTGGACACTGCCCGGCGTGACCGGCGCCGGCGGGTTGCAGGCGTTGATCAAGGGCGGCTTGCCGGTGCGCGGCGAACGGTTGGTCATCGCCGGTAGCGGCCCCTTGCTGCTGGCCAGCGCCGCCACGGCAAAGCATCAGGGCGCACAGGTGGTACGCATCGCCGAGCAGGCCCGTCGCGGCGCCGTCGCCGGTTTCGCCGCGCAATTACCACGCTGGCCGGGGAAGTTTTTCCAATCGTTCAGCCTGTTCGACCGGCACTACCGCACCGATACCCATGTGGTGGAAGCGCTCGGCCGGGACCGGCTGGAGGGCGTGCGCCTGCAACAGCAAGGCGAGACGATTGAATTGGCCTGCGATCGGCTCGCCTGCGGTTTCGGGCTCATTCCCAATACCCAGTTGGGCCTGGCCTTGGGCTGCGCGGTCGAAGACCAGGCGCTGGCGGTGGACGCCTGGCAAGCGACCTCTCGCCGCGAACATTACGCCGCCGGTGAGTGCACCGGTTTCGGCGGCAGCGAACTGGCGCTGGTGGAAGGCGCCATCGCCGGCCATGCCGCCGTCGGCAACAGCAGCGCCGCCCAACAGCTGTGGCCCCGTCGCGCACGTTGGCAGGGTTTCGCCCGGGCCCTGAACACGGCCTTTGCCCTCGATCCACGACTCAAGACCCTGCCCACGGCGGACACCCTGGTCTGCCGCTGCGAGGACGTACCGTATGGCGAACTGGCCGGCCATGACAACTGGCGCGAAGCGAAACTGGCCAGCCGCTGCGGCATGGGCGCCTGCCAGGGCCGAGTGTGCGGCGCCGCCCTGGAACACCTGTTCGGCTGGACCCCACCCCTGCCGCGCCCGCCCTTCAGCCCGGCGCGGATCGAGACCTTGCTGAACCTGGCAGAAACCCCGCCCACCTGACTGATCTGCACTCACCCCAATCCCCTGTGGGAGCGAGCTTGCTCGCGATAGCGGTGGGTCAGCTTGCATCGATGTCGGATGCACTGACGCCATCGCGAGCAAGCTCGCTCCCATAGAAGGTTTGCAGGAGACACCGCGGCCCCCAATGTGGGAGTGAGCCTGCTCGCGAAGGCGGCGTGACAGGCAGCACATTTTCGACTGACACTGCGCCATCGCCCCCACAAAAAAAGACGACGCCGGCCATGTACCCCTCGCTCACCTCCCTAGCCCCTTGCGACCTCGACACCCTGCTGCGCAGCCTGCAGCCCATCGCCCCGCTGCTGGACACCCTCGCGGACGTGGTGTTTTTCATCAAGGACCCGCAGGCCCGCTACGCCTTCGTCAACCAGACCCTGGCCCGGCGCTGCGGTTTCAAACACCGCGGCGACCTGCTCGGCCTCACCGCCGACCAGGTGTTCCCCGAACGCTTCGGCCCGCTGTACACCGAACAGGATCGCCGGGTGCTGGCCAGCGGGCGGGAGTTGGCCGACCAGCTCGAACTGCATTTGTATTACGGCAACCAGCCCGTATGGTGCCTGACCCACAAGCTCGCCCTGCACGACCCGGATGGCCGGATCGTCGGCCTGGCCGGCATTTCCCGCGACCTGCAACTGCCGCAATCGAGCCACCCGGCGTTTCACAAACTGGCGGCGGTGGACGCCCATATCAAGCAGCACTTCGCCCGCCCCATCAGCCTTGCCGAGCTGACCGCCATCGCCGAATTGTCGGTGGCGCAACTGGAACGCCACTGCAAGCGCATCTTCCAACTCACGCCGCGGCAGATGATTCACAAGGCCAGGCTGGAGGAAGCCTCGCGGTTGTTGCTCGATCAGGAGCTGCCGATCACCGAGATCGCCCTGCGCTGCGGTTACACCGATCACAGCGCCTTCAGTCGCCAGTTCCGCGCCCTGACCAGCCTGTCCCCCAGCCAGTATCGCGAGAATCAGCGCTGATCCCTTGTTCCCTGATGGGGCATCGGGTCCCATGGTTGCTCCCATCTGTAACACCACGGGCCAACGCAGCCCCTGCCTCTATGTGCCCCGTCCGCCGGAAAAGCCTCTAGGTCAGTCCTCCCACACAATTACTGCGACTCAACCCGAAACAGGCATGCTGCTTGCTTATCTAATATCGTATACGAAATCCTCAATACGATATCTCACCGCATTTATTCGACAGCGAGGCATTTATGAAAAACCCTGCATTGGCTGTAGCCCTCAGCGTTGTCCTCACCCCGCTTTTCATCGCCCCGGCCCACGCCGACAAACTCGACGACATCATCGGTTCCGGCAAACTGCGCTGCGCCGTGACCCTGGACTTCCCGCCCATGGGCTTTCGCGACGAAAGCAACAAACCGGCGGGATTCGACGTGGACTATTGCCAAGACCTGGCGAAAGTCCTCGGCGTAGACGCCGAAGTGGTGGAAACGCCGTTCTCCGACCGAATCCCCGCGCTGCTGTCGGGCCGCGCCGACGTCATCGTCGCCTCCACTTCCGACACCTTGGAGCGAGCCAAGACCGTCGGCCTGACCGTGCCCTACTTCGCCTTCCAGATGGTGGTGCTGACCCGCGACAACACCGGCATCAACAGCTACGCCGACCTCAAGGGCAAGGCCTTGGGCAACACCAGCAGCACCTACGAAGCCATCGCCCTGGAGAAAGACCAGAAGAGCTGGGGCAGCGGCAGCTTCCGCGCCTACCAGTCGCAGAACGACACCCTGCTGGCCGTCGCCCAGGGGCACATCGATGCCACCGTGGTGACCAACACCGTGGCCGCCGCGACGATCAAGTCGGGCAAGTACAAGGGCCTGAAGATCGCCGGTGACGCGCCCTACGTCATCGACTACGTGTCCCTCGGCGCCAAGCGCAGCGAGTACGGCCTGCTCAATTACCTCAACCTGTTCGTCAACCAGCAGGTGCGCACGGGTCGCTACAAGGAGCTGTTCGTCAAATGGGTCGGTACCGACATCCCGCCGGCCAACCTCACCGTCCCCCAGGTCTACTACTGAGGATCGGCGCATGCCAAGCACGCCTGTCCGTGTGAAAGGCCGCAGCCTGGTGGAGGGTGCCGCCCAGGGCGCCCTGCTGTTCGCCGAGGTCGGGCTGAGTTTCTGGGGCGGAGTCGATCCGGCCAGTGGCGAGGTCATCGACCGGCACCATCCCTTGAGTGGCCAGCACCTGGCCGGGCGCGTATTGGCGATTCCCAGCGGACGCGGCTCCTGCACCGGCAGCAGCGTCTTGATGGAGCTGATCAGCAACGGCCACGCCCCCGCAGCCCTGGTGCTGGCCGAAGCCGATGAAATCCTGACCCTGGGCGTGCTGGTGGCGCAGGTGATTTTCCAGCGTTCGCTGCCGGTGTTGTGCGTGGGGCACGAGGCCTTCAATGGTCTGCGCGGCCAGGGTTTTGTCCGTCTGGAAGGCGATGTCCTGACATTGTCTGGCCGGCCCCTGGACGACGGCTGGCAAGGTTCGTACGCGGCGTCGCAACCGCCCACTTTCTCAACCCTGGGGCTGACCGAACACGACCGGGCATTGCTCGACGGCAGCCATGGCAAGGCCGCCCAAGTGGCGATGCACATCGTGCTGCGCATGGCCGAGATCCAGGGCGCCACGCAACTGCTGGACGTGACCCAGGCCCACATCGACGGCTGCATCTACACCGGTCCCGCCAGCCTGCGCTTTGCCGAACAACTGGTGCAGTGGGGCGCGAAAGTCCGTGTACCCACCACCCTCAATTCCATCTCCGTGGACCAGCGTCGCTGGCGCGAGCTGGGCGTCGAGCCGGCCCTGGGCGAGCCTGCCAGTGCCTTGGGCGACGCCTACATGGCGATGGGCGCCCAACTGAGTTTCACCTGTGCCCCCTACCTGCTGGACACCGCGCCAAAAGCCGGCGAGCAAATCGTCTGGGCCGAATCCAACGCGGTGGTCTATGCCAACAGCGTGTTGGGCGCGCGCACGCAAAAGTACCCGGACTTCCTCGACATCTGCATCGCCCTGTGCGGGCGGGCGCCGTTGACCGGCTGCCATCTCGACGACCCGCGCAAGGCCCGGTTGATCGTCGACGTGCCGGCGCTGGGCAGGGTCGACGACAGTTTCTATCCGCTGCTGGGCTACCACATCGGTAGTCTGGCCGGCCGGCGTATTCCGCTGATACGCGGCCTGGAACACGCCGCACCGAGCCTGGACGACCTCAAGGCCTTCGGCGCCGCGTTCGCCACCACCAGCGCCGCGCCGCTGTTCCACATCGCCGGGGTGACACCGGAAGCCCTCGAGCCGGCCGATGTCCTGGAGCGCGACGTCGCGTTGCCACAGGAAAGCGTCGATGCCGCGGGCCTGCTTGCCAGTTGGCGCGAACTCAACAGCGCCCGGGATAACTGGGTGGACGTGGTGTCCCTGGGCAATCCGCATTTTTCCCTCAGCGAGTTCGCCGCCCTCGCGACCTTGTGCGCGGGCCGGGTCAAGCATCCCTATGTGGTGCTGGCGATCACCTGCGGCCGGGCGGTGCTGGAGCAGGCCCGCAAAGCCGGGTATCTGACCGCCATCGAGGCCTTCGGCGCGGTGCTGGTGACCGACACCTGTTGGTGCATGTTGGGTGAGCCTGTGATTCCGCCCCACGCCACCACACTGATGACCAACTCCGGTAAATACGCCCACTACGCACCCGGCCTGGTCGGTCGCGGGGTGCACTTTGCCGCTCTCGCCGATTGCGTCGAGGCCGCGTGCAACGCCGCGACTCGCGGCCAGCCGCCGACGTGGCTACAACCGAACCGCACCGGGAGCCCGACCCATGTTTGACTACAGCTTCCAATGGCGCCCGGCCTTGCGCGCCCTGCCCGACATGCTCGCCGGGGCCTGGGTGACCTTCGAGACCGCCGCGCTGTCGATGATTTTCGGCGTGCTGATCGCCCTGGTGCTGACCGTGATGCGCCAGGCCCCGAATCGCTTGCTGCGGGGCGTGGGCAATGGCTGGGTGTCCATCGCCCGCAACACGCCCTCGCTGTTCCAGATCTACATCCTCTACTTCGGCCTCGGCTCCCTCGGGCTGCACGTCAGTTCCTGGCTGGCCTTGCTGGCAGGGATCACCTTCAACAACGCCGGCTACCTGGCGGAAAACTTTCGCGGCGGCCTCAAGGCCGTGCCCGGTACGCAAATGCGCGCCGCCCGTTCGTTGGGGATGAGTGCCTTCCAGGCCTACCGGATGATCATCGTCCCGCAACTGTTGCGCATCGTCTTCTACCCGCTGACCAACCAGATGGTCTGGGCGGTGCTGATGACGTCCCTGGGGGTGGTGGTCGGCCTGAACAACGACCTCACCGGCGTCACCCAGGAATACAACGTCAAGACCTTCCGCACCTTCGAATACTTCGCCCTCGCGGCGGTGCTGTATTACCTGATCGCCAAGCTGATCGTCGGGTTGGCCCGACTAGTGTCCTGGCGCTTGTTTCGTTACTGAGGAGGGTGGGTCATGTTTTCTACAAGCCTCAGCGTCAACGACCTGCTGTATTTGCTCGAGGGGGCCTGGGTCACGCTGCAACTGACCGTGTGGTCGATCCTGCTGGGCACCTTCGCCGGGTTGCTGTTCGGCCTGTTGCGGGCGCTGTTGCCGCGGGCCAGCCTGCCACTGGCCTGGCTGCTGGACGTGTTTCGCAGCGTGCCGCTGCTGATCCAGTTCGTGCTGTTCAACTCCCTCAAGAGCATCGCCGGCCTGAACCTCAGCGCCTTCGCCGTCGGCTGCATCGTGCTCGGGGTCTACGCCGCAGCGTACTTCACCGAAATCGTGCGCGGTGGCGTGCTGGCGGTGCCGTCGAGCACCCGCCGGGCCAGCCGGTCGCTGGGCCTGAGCTATGTGCAGGACCTGCGCTTCATCGTCCTGCCGATTGCCACGCGGGTGGCCTTTCCCGGCTGGCTGAACCTGGTGCTGGGCGTGATGAAGGACTCCGCGCTGGTGATGTGGATCGGCATCGTCGAATTGCTGCGGGCGTCGCAAACCATCGTCACGCGCATTCAGGAACCCCTGCTGGTGCTGTGCATCGCGGGCCTCATTTACTACGTCATGAGCCTGGTGGTCGCCCGCCTCGGCGCACGCCTGGAAAGAAGGTGGCAGGAAAATGATTGAGATCGAAAACGTGCATAAAGCCTTCGGCGCCCTGGAAGTGGTCAAGGGTGTGAGCCTGACGGTGGACAAGGGCGAAGTGGTGTCGATCATCGGCGGCTCCGGCTCTGGCAAGTCAACCCTGCTGATGTGCATCAACGGCCTGGAGCCCATCCAGAAAGGCAGCATCCGCGTGGACGGCATCGAGGTTCACGACCGGGCCACTGATCTCAATCGCTTGCGGCAGAAGATCGGCATCGTCTTCCAGCAATGGAATGCTTTCCCTCACCTGACCGTGCTGGAGAACGTGATGCTGGCGCCGCGCAAGGTGCTGGGCAAGAGCCGGCAGGACGCCGAGGCGCTGGCGGTGAAGCAGCTTGAACATGTGGGCCTGGGGGATAAGCTCAAGGCCTTCCCCGGCAAGCTTTCCGGCGGCCAGCAACAACGCATGGCCATCGCCCGGGCGCTGGCCATGTCGCCGGACTACATGCTCTTCGACGAAGCCACCTCGGCCCTGGACCCGCAACTGGTGGGCGAAGTCCTGGACACCATGCGCATGCTCGCCGAAGACGGCATGACCATGGTGCTGGTGACCCACGAGATCCGCTTCGCCCGGGACGTGTCCGACCGCGTGGCGTTCTTTTGCAATGGGCGGGTCCATGAAATCGGCCCGCCGGACCAGGTGATCGGCAACCCGGTGCAGCCGGAGACGGCGGCGTTTCTCAAGTCGGTGAAATAGCGGATGGCCCTATCGCGAGCAAGCTCGCTCCCACAGGGGAACGTATTTCAATGTGGGAGCGAGCTTGCTCGCGATGAGGCCCGACCAGACAACCCAAGGATTTGACTCATGCGCTCATCAAAAATCATCCATGTAGTCAGTTGCCACGCCGAAGGCGAAGTCGGCGATGTGATCGTCGGCGGTGTCGCGCCACCACCCGGTGCCACGGTGTGGGAGCAGTCACGCTGGATCGCCCAGGACCAGGCCCTGCGCAACTTCGTCCTCAACGAACCCCGTGGCGGTGTGTTCCGCCACGTCAACCTGCTGGTGCCAGCCAAGGACCCGCGTGCGCAGATGGCCTGGATCATCATGGAACCGGCCGATACGCCGCCGATGTCCGGCTCCAACTCGCTGTGCGTCGCCACCGTGTTGCTGGACAGCGGCATCCTGCCGATGACCGAACCCCAGACCCGCCTGGTGCTGGAAGCGCCGGGCGGCCTGATCGAAGCGGTGGCCGACTGCCGCGACGGCAAGGTGCAACGGGTCGAGATCAAGAACGTGCCCTCCTTCGCCGACCGCCTCGATGCCTGGATCGAAGTCGAAGGCCTGGGCTCCCTGCAGGTGGACACCGCTTATGGCGGCGACAGCTTTGTCATCGTCGACGCCCAACGCCTGGGCTTTGCCATTCGCCCCGACGAGGCCGCCGAGCTGGTGGCCGTGGGCTTGAAGATCACCCGCGCCGCCAACGAACAACTGGGCTTCGTGCACCCGTTGAATCCTGATTGGTCGCACATCTCGTTCTGCCAGATCGCCGCGCCCATCGTCCAGGAGAATGGTATCGCCACTGGCGCCAACGCCGTGGTGATCCAGCCTGGCAAGATCGACCGCTCCCCCACCGGCACCGGCTGCTCGGCACGCATGGCGGTGTTGCAGGCCAAGGGCTTGATGCAGGTGGGCGAGCGGTTTATCGGCCGCTCGATCATCGGCTCCGAATTCCACTGCCGCATCGACTCACTGACCGACATGGCCGGACGCCCGGCGATTTACCCGTGCATCGCCGGACGGGCGTGGATCACCGGGACCCATCAGCTGTTGCTCGACCCGGACGACCCGTGGCCGCAGGGCTATCGGCTTTCCGACACCTGGCCTGGCGCATGATCTTTCAACTTGCACACACCCCTGTGGCGAGGGGATTTATCCCCGCTGGGCTGCGAAGCAGCCCCCTGGTTCCTACTGATACACCGAGTCGCCAGATTTCAGGACCGCTTCGCGGCCCAACGGGGATAAATCCCCTCGCCACATACCATTAACCACCGGAGACAACCCATGAGCAAACGCATCAACTGGAGCGGCGTGTTCCCTGCCGTCACCACGCAATTCAACGATGACTTTTCCATCAACCTGGAAAAAACCCACCAAGTGATTTCCAACGTCATTCGGGACGGCGTTTCCGGCCTGGTGGTCTGTGGGTCGGTGGGGGAAAACACGTCCCTGAGCGCCGAGGAAAAAATCGCTGTGACCGAAGTGGCGGTGGACGCCTCCCGCGGCCGCGTGCCAGTGATTTGCGGCGTGGCCGAGTTCACCAGTGTGCAGGCCGCCAAGGTCGCCAACGCGGTGCGCAAGGTGGGCGTCGACGGGGTGATGCTGATGCCGGCGCTGGTCTACGGCTCCAAACCCTTCGAGACCGCCGAGCATTTCCGCTACGTGGCCCGCCACGCCGATGTGCCGCTGATGGTCTACAACAACCCGCCGATCTACAAGAATGACGTGACCCCGGACATCCTGATTTCCCTGGCCGATTGCGACAACGTGGTGTGTTTCAAGGACTCCTCTGGCGACACCCGGCGCTTCATCGACGTGCGCAATGAAGTCGGCGATCGCTTTGTGCTGTTCGCAGGCCTCGATGACGTGGTGCTGGAAAGCCTTGCCGTGGGCGCCGAAGGCTGGGTCTCGGGCATGTCCAACGTGTTCCCGAAGGAAGGCGAGACCATTTTCCGCCTGGCCCGCGCCGGACGGTTCGCCGAAGCGATGCCGATCTACGAATGGTTGATGCCGATCCTGCACCTGGACGCCCGCGCCGATCTGGTGCAATGCATCAAGCTGTGCGAAGCCATCGCCGGCCGCGGCAGCGCCCTCACCCGCCCACCGCGCCTGGCCTTGCCGGACGAAGATCGGCTGTATGTGGAACAAATCATGGCCAAGGCCATGGCCAATCGGCCGGCGTTGCCGGATGTGGGGCTTTGACCCCGGGGCATGGCGCTAACTGGCGGTGACTGGGACGCCGCCATCGCGAGCTAGCTCGCTCCCACAGGGATTTGTGGTGAATACGCGATAGTGAGCCCAGGGGATTCAAACGGTGGGAGCGAGCTTGCTCGCTCCCACAGGGATTTGTGGTGAATACGCGATAGTGAGCCCAGGGGATTCAAACGGTGGGAGCGAGCTTGCTCGCGATAGCGGTCTGCCTGAAGCGGCTATGCTGGATGTGCCGACTAAATCGCGAGCAGGCTCGCTCCCACAAAGTTTGACGAGGCTTCCCATGAATTATTTCCTGGCCCAGGCCCTGAACAACCGATGGGCCAACCACAGGCTGCTCGGCGCCTGCGCGCAGTTGAGCGAGGCTGACTACGCCGCGCCGCGCACGGGATTCTTCCCGTCCATCCAAGCCACGCTTTGCCACATCCTGGAAGTGGACCGTTACTACCTCACCGCCCTGGAAGGTGACCGGGATGGCCAGATAAAAGATTTCTCCCAGACCCTGCCCTTTGCCCAGCTCATGCAGAGCCAGGCTCAAACCGACCAGCGGCTGGTGACCTTCTGCGAATCACTGCGAGAAAAAGACCTCGCCCGCTCCGTCGACCTGATGCGTGCCGACGGTGTGGTGCTCGAACGAATCGACCGACTGCTGTTGCACCTGTTCGAACATCAGATCCATCACCGCGGCCAGGTGCATTCGATGCTCAGCGGCACGGGTGTCAAGCCACCGCAGCTCGATGAGTTTTTCCTCGACTGCGACCGTAGGTTTCGGCAGCAAGAAGAACAAACACTGCAACTCAACGAAGCAACTGTCTGGCGAGACTATCGGCCCGACTGAAGCGCTACGCCGAAAAAAAGGCGACGGCCGCTGCCGGCCATCGCCAAATCGCCCACCCGGGCGCTCTCAGATCCGTGCGGGAGACACGATGATCTTCACGTTGTGCTCCTTGTTGTTCACCAGTTCCTCGAAGCCCTGCCCGACGATCTCCTCCAACTGAATGCGCCCGGTCACCAGCGGCGAGATGTCCAGGCGTCCGTCGGCGATGAAGGCGATCACATCGGCGAACTCACCGTTGTAAGCCAGCGCGCCGAGCACTTGCTTCTCGGTGGAGACCAGGTCAAAGAAGTTGAACTCGCTCGGTTCCTCGAAAATGCCCACCAACACGCATTTGCCGGCCTTGCGGATCAGGTCGATGGCCAGCTTGGCGGTGTGCTTGTTACCAATGCACTCGAAACTGACATCGGCCCCCAGGCCAGCGGTCAGGCGGCGGACTTCGGCCAGGGCGTCGCATTCGTTCGGATCGATCACGTGGCTGGCGCCGACTTCCAGGGCCTTGGCCTTGCGGGCACCGGACATTTCCAGGGCGATCACCTGGGCCGCGCCGGCCGCCTTGGCGCACATGATGGTGCACAGCCCGATGGTCCCGGCACCGACCACCACCACGTTCTGACCCAACAGGCTGCCGGCCTTTTTCACCGCATGCATGCCCACCGCCAGCGGCTCGATCAACGCACCGGCCTCGGTCGGAAAGTCGGCAGGCAGTTTGTAGAGCAGGTTCGCCGGCACGTTGACCAGCTCCGCGAAGGCACCGTTGTTCATCAGCCCGGTGAAGGCCAGGTTCTCGCAGATGTTGTAGAGCCCGTGGGTACAGTAATAACAAGTGCCGCAGTGCTGGCAAGCATCGGCCGCCACCGGTTCGCCGACGCTGAAACCCTCGACGCCAGCGCCCAGTTCGACGATTTCGCCGCAGAACTCGTGGCCGAGGATGCATTGGCCCTTGATCCCGGTCAGCGGGTGCGGCGCGTCCACCGGGATGAACACCGGCCCGGCCACGTATTCATGCAGGTCCGAGCCGCAGATGCCGCACCATTGCACGCGGATCTGCACCCAACCGGCGGGCGGCGAAACCGGCAGTGGCACGTCTTCGACGCGAATGTCGTTGCGGCCATGCCAGACGGCGGCGCGCATGCTGCGGGTCGGCTTGATTGAAACGTTCATAGTTGCCTCCAGAGGATTTTATGGGGCGGCGATTCATCGCCGCCCGCTGGGTCAGTGCTGTGCGATGAACTCGAGAATCGATCGATTGACCTGCTCGGCCGCTTCCATCTGCACCATGTGGCCCTGGCCGGGGAGCACTTCGACCTGGGCATCCAACCCTTCGCTGTGGGCCGCCGGGATGATTGCGTCGTCGCTGCCCCAGATCACCAGGGTCGGTACGTGGCCGGCCTGCACCACCTCGCGCAGGTCCACCTGCTGGCGACCGTCGGCGAACAGCGTCGCCGACAGTTGCCGCAGGGCGGCGTCCACGCCTTCCAGGCGCTTGTACTTGAGCATGTCGTCGAGCATCTGCCGCGTAACCAGCTCGGCATTGGAGAACAATTGCACCAGTGGCGGCTTGAGGGCGTTGCGGTTGGCCGCTTCGACGAAACCTTGCAGGTAGCTGCCGTTGATCTGCGCGCCCAGCCCGGCGCTGCCGATCAAAGTCAGCGACCGTATCCGCTGAGGCATCAGGCGCGCGGCATTCAGCGACACCGCCCCGCCCATGGAATGCCCCACCAGATGCACCGCGTTGATGTCCAGGTGATCGAGCAAGGCCAGCACCACGCCGCTCAGCTCGTCCAGGTCGCCGCGTTGCAGGGTTTTCGAAGATTCGCCATGGCCCGGCAGGTCCAGGGCAATGACCCGACGCCCGGCGGCCAGTGCTTCATGGTTGAACAGCCAATTGTTCAGGTCGCCGCCGAAACCGTGCACCAGCACCAACGGCACGCCGCCCTCGCCGCGTTCGAAATAGCGGATCACCCGGCCGTCCAACTCGACTTTCTGCGGTGTCGGGCCGCTGTCTTCATCGGCTGCATCACCGGGCACGAAGTTGGATTGGAACTGCTCGATGACCGCGTCGATCTCGGCGTCGCTGGCCTCGCCGTCGACGACGATGCCAAGCAAGGCGCCGACCGCCAGGGTTTCGTCCTGGCGGGCAACCTGCCGGCGCAGGATTCCGGAGAACGGCGCCTCGACGCTGCTGGAGATCTTGTCCGTCTCGACGTCCATCACTTCCTCGCCCTTGGTGATGGCCTGGCCCTCCTCCTTGAGCCAGGCATCGACCCGGCCCTCGGTCATCGACAGGCCCCACTTGGGCATGGTCAAGGTATGAATCTGGCTCATCAGCGCTTGCTCCACTCGATCACGTTGAGCACGGCTTGCTCGATCTTCGCCGCGTCAGGGATGTACAGGTCTTCCAGGGCATCGGAGAACGGCACCGGCGTGTGCGGCGCGGTGACCATTTCGATCGGGGCCTTGAGCGCGCCGAAGGCCTTTTGTGCCACCAGCGCGGAAATGTCGGTGGCCATGGAGCAGCGTGGGTTGGCCTCGTCGATCACCACCAGGCGCCCGGTCTTCTCCACGCTTTCGAGGATGCTGTCCTCGTCCATCGGGCTGGTGGTACGCAGGTCGATGACTTCGCAGTCGATACCGCGCCCGGCCAGGCTGCGCGCGGCGTCCATCGCGGTGTTGACCATGCGTCCGTACGATACGAGCGTCACGTCCTTGCCGTCGCGCAGGAAGTTGGCCTCGCCAAAGGGGATGGTGTAGAGCTCTTCCGGCACTTCGCCCTGCATGCTGTAGAGCAACTTGTGCTCGCAGAAGATCACTGGGTCGTTGTCGCGGATCGCCTGGATCAGCAGGCCCTTGGCGTCGTAAGGCGATGACGGGCAGACCACTTTCAGCCCCGGAATGTGCGTCCACAAGGACGTGAGCATCTGCGAATGCTGGGCGGCGGCGCGCAGGCCGGCGCCGACCATGGTGCGGATCACCAGGGGCGTGGAAGCCTTGCCGCCGAACATGTAGCGAAACTTCGCCGCCTGGTTGAGGATCTGGTCCAGGCAGCACCCGGCAAAGTCGACGAACATCAGTTCGCACACCGGGCGTACGCCACAGGTGGCAGCCCCGACCGCCGCGCCGACGTAACCGATTTCCGAGAGTGGCGTGTCCAGCACGCGCCCGGGAAACTGGTCGTAAAGGCCCTTGGTCACCCCAAGTACACCGCCCCAGGCGTCGTTTTCACCGGGGGCGCCAGCGCCACCGGCCACGTCCTCACCCATGATGAACACGCTTGAGTCCCGGCGCATCTCCTGGGCCAGCGCTTCGTTGATTGCCTGCTGATAGCTGATTTTTCTCGCCATGATGGAGTTCTCTATTCTTGTTGTTCAGGAGGGCGTTCAGGGATAGCTGACGTAGACGTCGGTCAGCAGGTCCGCTGCGGAGGGCTTGGGATCGGACTTGGCCTTGTACACGGCGTTTTCAATCAGCAGGTCCACTTCCTTGTCGATCTGGTCCAACTGCTCGACGGTGAGCAAGCCGGCCCGGGTGGTGCGCTCGCGGAACTGCATCAGGCAGTCCTGGTTTTCGCGGAAGTGCTTGACCTCGTCGGGGGCCCGGTAGGTCTGGGCGTCGCCCTCGAAGTGCCCGTAGTAGCGGGTCAGCTTGACCTCGATCAGCGACGGCCCCTCCCCGGCACGGGCGCGTTCGACGGCAGCCCCGGCGGCTTCATGCACGGCAAAGAAGTCGAAGCCGTCGACAGTCACGCCGGGCATGCCGAACCCGGCCGCGCGATCGGCGATGTGATCGCAGGCCACCGACCAATTGGACGCGGTGGCTTCGGCGTAGCCGTTGTTTTCCGCGACGAACAGGCACGGCAGGTTCCACACCGAGGCCATGTTCATGGCTTCGAACACCGCGCCCTCATTGGAGCCGCCGTCGCCGAAAAACACCACGGCGACGCTGTCGGTGCCCTTGAGCCGGGCCGCCAAAGCCGCGCCGACCACCAGGGGCGCGCCGGCGCCGACAATGCCGTTGGCGCCGAGCATGCCTTTCTCGAAATCGGCGATGTGCATCGAGCCGCCCTTGCCTTGGCAGACGCCGGTTTTCTTGCCATAGATCTCGGCCATCATGCCGTAGACGTCCACGCCCTTGGCGATGCAATGACCATGGCCACGGTGGTTGGAGGCAATGCAATCGTCATCGCCCAGGTGGGCCATGACGCCTGCGGCCGAGGCTTCTTCGCCGGCATACAGGTGGACGAACCCGGGGATTTCACCCGTGGCGAACTCCACGTGAAGGCGCTCTTCAAAGGCGCGGATGGTGCGCATCACCTGGTAGGCGTGCAGCAGTTGATCGTGGGTGAGCGGTGTCGACATTTTTATTCTCCAGGGGTGTCTTGAAGGTTCAGAGGGTGTTGCGGGTGTTCGCGGCCGATGGCCAGCAAACGTTGTTGCGCGGCGTAGGCCAGCACCGCGTTGACGTCGATGCTCAGTGGACCGCCGGCATCGAGGGTGACCGTGGGCCGGTCATGCACGTTGAATTCGATTTCCCGCTCGCCGTCCAAGGCCAGGGTGCCGCTGGAGAGCGACAGGCCATGGGCGACACCAGGTTCCAGGGGGCCGGCGGCGAGCACGCCACAGCCCTGCAACAGGCCCGGCGCGAGCGGCACCAGCAGCGCTTCGGAGGATTGCGGGTCCAGGCGCATCCAGGCACCACCCGGCGCCTGGCGTGACACCGGAAACCACAAGCCGCATAGCGCCGACAGGCCGATGGACTGCGGTTCGGCGAAGGTCACGAAGACTTCGGCCAAGTCCTGTGCCCGACTGATGGCCCGGGCGCCGACAAACCGCAGGGGCGACACGGCGACGTCCACCAGGGCGATTTCGCGCAGGCCACGTCCGGCGTCGCAAACCAGCAAACGCTTGTTGCGGCGCAAACCGATCTGCGCCGGGACCCGGCCGCTGGCGTACAACCCACCGGCCAGCCCGGCACTGGTGGCCTCGCGCAGCTCGGGAAAGGCGTTGTTGGTGCCGGTGGACAGGGTCAGCAACGGGATGTCCCCCACTTCGGCGGCCACCGCCTTGTGGGTACCGTCGCCACCGAGCACGGCGATCAGCGCCACCTCACGCTCGGCCATCAGGCGCGCGGCCCGGCGGGTGTCTTCGACGGTCTGGCGCAGGGTCAGGTCGAGGAACTCCAGGGCCGGCCAGTGGCTGCTGCGGGCCTGGCGGCTGTGGCTGTTCTTCAGCACAGCGGCGGCCATGCCAATCATGTCGGTGGGCATCAACACCTGCTCGATGCCGGTGGCACCGAAAGCAGCCAGCAGGCGCTGGATCACCGAGACCTTGTCGGTGCTGGAAAACAGCCCGGCATTGGCGGTCAGGCGCCGCACGTCGCGGCCCGATGCGGGGTTGGCGATGATGCCCACGGTCAGTGGCCGGCGGCTCATGGTGCCACCACGGGAGGAACAGGCGAACGGCCTGGGCAGGAGAACATAGGCACCTCGTTGTTATTATTGGATGACCCGTCAGGCGGGCTCCAGGGGTAGAGCAAGGGCGGTGCCAGTTACCGGAAAAACCCAGGAAACAGCCGGGCCAGAGCGGTCCAGGCGGGATGTTCGATGCGGCCAGGCGAGCCCCGCTGAGACGCTCCATGTCAGCCTGCACGAGGTGGCGGCGAGACGCTGAGACGTGGCGTCTCACACCTGCCCGAACAACCCGTCGTGCTTGTCGGCACCCGGCGAACGGCGCTTAATGTGCGCACAACGACAAGAAGCTGAATCGGAGGCCTCTATGCTTTCCGCTCACTCCCGGGCGCACGTGGATTGCGTCAGCCGCGTGGTGAAAAACGCGGCGCAATTGCCTCAACTGCCGGTCCCGGACCTGATCCTCGACTCCTGGCGTCGCTCCCTGGAGCAACATCACCTGGACCCCGGTTCGCTGCAGGGCCCGCGCATCCTGTCCCAGGACGTGCTCAAGCAATGCCGCGAGCGCTCCGAGCTGTTCCTCAATATCGCCAGCGAAGAAGTGGCCCGCCTCCATGGCCGGGTCCGTGATGCCGACTACTGCGTGCTCTTGACCGATGCCCAGGGCCAGACCATCGACTACCGGGTGGAAACCACGATCCGCAATGACTGCCGCAAGGCCGGGCTGTACCTGGGCACGTGCTGGTCGGAGGGTGAAGAAGGCACCTGTGGCGTGGCGGCGGTGCTCACGGGCAAAGCCCCGGTGACGGTGCACAAGCGCGACCATTTCCGCGCGGCGTTCATTGGCCTGACCTGCTCCGCCGCACCGGTCTTCGACCCCCAGGGCGAATTGCTCGGGGTGCTGGACGTGTCGGCCGTGCGCTCGCCGGATGATCGGCGCTCGCAGCACCTGATCCGGCAAATGGTGGTGCAGAGCGCCCGGGAGATCGAGCAGGCGTTTTTCATGAGCAGTGCCCAGGGCTACTGGGTGCTGCGGGCCCATCGCAACGCCGGCTACGTCGACAGCCAGCCGGACTTCCTGTTCGCCTGGGACGACGACGGTTGCCTGCAAGCCCTGAACCCCGCCGCCCGCCAATACCTGCTGCAGCATTACGGGCAGTTGCCGCAACACATCGGCCAGGTGTTCGACCAGCAGCGGCTGCACCGGGCCCGGGACGAAAGCCTCTGCTTCCTCGATCACGCTTTGCATGCCCGCTTGAGCGCCCCACGCCAGCGGGCCACTCCGCGTCCGCGGGTGGCGATGACGCCGGCCGAGATCGATCCGCGCCTGACCGACAGCCTGCGCCTGGCGGTACGGGTCAAGGATCGCAACCTGCCGGTGCTGATCCAGGGCGAAACCGGTTCCGGCAAGGAAGTGTTCGCCCGGCAGCTGCACCAGGCCAGCCAGCGCCATGATCGCCCTTTCGTGGCGTTGAATTGCGCCGCCATTCCCGAAAGCCTGATCGAAAGCGAATTGTTCGGCTACGTCGCCGGCGCCTTCACCGGAGCCTCGGCCAAAGGCATGCAAGGCCTGCTGCAACAGGCCGATGGCGGCACCTTGTTCCTGGATGAGATCGGTGACATGCCGCTGGCCTTGCAGACCCGCCTGCTGCGGGTGCTGGCCGAGGGTGAAGTGGCGCCGCTGGGGGCATCCCGCCGCAAGGCCGTGGACATCCAAGTGATCTGCGCCACCCACCGCGACCTGGAGACCCTGGTGGCCGCTGGCGAGTTTCGTGAGGATTTGTATTTCCGCCTCGGTGGCGCGCGTTTCCAGCTACCGCCGTTGCGCGAACGCAGCGACCGGCTGGCGCTGATCAATCGAATGCTTGCCGAGGAATCGACGCTTTGTGGGGAGACGGTGCAACTGAGCAGCGCGGCGCTGGAATGCCTGCTCGGTTATCACTGGCCGGGCAATGTCCGCCAGTTGCGCCATGTGCTGCGCTATGCCTGCGCGGTGTGCGAAGCCAGCGTGGTCCAACTCAGCCACCTGCCCGAGTCATTGCACCGCGCGGACGCCGCCGATCATGGACCGCAGCCGAGCGCCAGCCCGGAACGCCAGGCGCTGCTCGATGCCCTGGTGCGCCACCGCTGGAAACCCACCGCCGCTGCCCGGGCCCTGGGCATTTCCCGGGCGACCCTGTATCGGCGGGTGCACCAGCACGGTATCGAGATGCCAGGCCGGAGCCCGGCCTGAGGCCTATCGGCGTGCCAGCTCATGACGGACACATTGTTCGTAGTAGGTCTGCTTGACCGCAGCGGGTTTCAGACGCGAAGCGCTGTTGTAAGTCTGCTCGGTAATGCCCAGGGCGGTCATGCGCATCCAGGGCCGGGGAAACTTGCGCACTTGCAGCTTCTTGCGCGCGCCATACAGGCTGACGCCAGAAAGCTTTGACGCCTGCGCGCCCGCCGCGATGTCCGAACCCCAGCGGCATACTGACTGCTGGTTCTGCGTCAGCGCCTTGGCCTGGGCCCCAAGCGAGACGGCGGCCAGGAGAAACGTCGTTACGACCCACATAGAAATACGCATAGGTTTGTCGCCCAACTTTCTGAAAGGAAAGAAGTTTGACCGTATGCAAATGAGCAAGGGGCCAGCATTTGCATGCGGCCCCTGTGGCTTTACCCTCACTATCTGCGCCATCCGTTTCCAAATGGCACGACAATCTAGAAACAAGAAGAGAATACAATTTCAAATAACTGATATTTAACAATTTTTAATTAGATAACTGGCTTGCCTTCGCCTCCTGCAACAACTGCTGGATCACGTGCTCCTGCTCGCCATAGCGCCCTTCGCCAAAATGGCTGTAGCGCACCTGCCCCTTGGCATCGATGAAGTAATGGGCCGGCCAGTACTGGTTGTTGAAGGCGCGCCAGATCGCATACTGGTTGTCGATAGCCACCGGATAGTGGATATCCAGCTTGCCTACCTGCTCGCGCACGTTGTCGATGATCTTCTCGTAGCCATATTCCGGGGTGTGGACGCCGATCACCACCAGCCCGTCCTTTTCATACTTCTTCGCCCAAGCGTTCACATAGGGCAAGGTGTGCTGGCAGTTGATGCAGTCGTAGGTCCAGAAGTCCACCAGCACCACCTTGCCCCGCAGTGACTCGCTGCTCAGCGGCGGCGAGTTCAGCCATTGCACCGCGCCGTCCAGCGCAGGCATGGCGCCCTGGGATTCGAGGGCCGGCATGGAACTGGCGCCGGCCTTGCTCACCACATAGTCGATGACCTTGGGCACGTTCTTCAGCAAGCCTTGTTCCAAGGTGGCCGAGGGTTGGGAGGAAGTCGCCGCCAACAACCGATCATCCGCGCCGGTGCCAATCGCCACGGCCGCCAGCAACACCACCGCCCCCGTTCCCCGGCGCAACCAGGTGGTGATCGGCAGCGAGAGTTTCAGGCGCCCGACCAGACCACGCCCGGCCAGGATCAATGTGCCCAGGGACAAGGCACTGCCCAGGCCGTAGGCGAGCAACAGCAGGCTGGTTTGAGCGCTGGCGCCTTGCAGCATGGCGCCGGTCAGGATCACCCCGAGTATCGGCCCGGCGCACGGGGCCCAGAGCAGCCCGGTGGCGACCCCGACCAGCACCGAGGCCACCGGCCCGGCCATCCGCCCGGCCCCGGCGTCCAGGCGGTTGCCCAGGCTGACCAGCGGCCGCGCCAGCCAGATGCCGACCCGGCTGAAGATCAATGACAAGGCGAACACCACCATCACCACCAAGGCGACTTGCCGGCCGACGCTGCTGGCGCGCACCACCCACTCGCTACTGACAACCGCCAGGCTGGAGACCAGGGCGAACGTCAGCACCATGCCACCGAGGGTCAACAGCACCGAGCCGCGGGAGCGATCGGCCCGGGCGAACAAAAACGGCACCACCGGAAGAATACAAGGGCTGAGGATCGTCAGGATCCCGCCGAGAAAAGCGATCAGAAGCATGGCAACACCTCAATATAAAAGGCTGACGTAACCCCCGTGGCGAGGGCGCTCGCTCCCGCCGGGGCGCAGGAGCTGCGTAGGAGTTGTCGAGTGCAACGAGGCTGCGATCTTTCCCCTGACACTTGAGTCCCGAGCGAAAGATCAAAAGATCGCAGCCTCCGGCAGCTTCTACACAAGCCCGGCGGGAGCAAGCTCCCTCACCACAGGGAAAATACGGTCAGTTCTGGTTGCTGCAGTTATCGGAAAGCTTGCGATAGTCCAGCGCTTGCTCGTGGCCGGCCGAATCCAGGTAGGTCATATGGGCCTTGACCACACCGCAGGTCGGCTCGGCGTCTTCGGTCAGGGAAAGCACCTTCTGGATGTCCAGGTGGGTGCCGTAGGTGTAGCTGTGCGTTTGCACGTTGCTTTCTGCCCGGGCTGACAGGGTGCAGATGTTCAGCGCGGCGAAAAGGCAGGCGGCGTAGAGGGCTTTGGTGTTCATGGCGATTCCTCGATTCAATGGGGGTTATCTGCCGAGGCTGCGTTGTGTTGCCTCGATGGGTGCCATTGAATGCCGCGCAGGTATCGCGTCTGTATCGAGCCACGTGGCTTTTTGCATCGCTGTGTATCCGTCGCGCGCCAGATACACTGCAATACAAACCGCCGCGAGCCGGGCCGGCCGGCGCCTGTAGACTGCTCACAACGAAACGCCGAGGAGCTGGACACCATGGATCATGTCGATCACGTGTTGATAGTGGATGACGATCGCGAGATCAGAGAGCTGGTTGGCAACTACCTGAAAAAGAATGGCCTGCGCACCACCGTCGTCGCCGACGGTCGGCAGATGCGCGCCTTCCTGGAAACCACCCCGGTGGACCTGATCGTGCTGGACATCATGATGCCCGGCGACGACGGCCTGGTGCTGTGCCGGGAACTGCGTGCCGGCAAGCACAAGGCCACGCCGGTGCTGATGCTCACCGCGCGCAACGACGAAACCGACCGCATCATCGGCCTGGAGATGGGCGCCGACGATTACCTGGTCAAGCCGTTCGCCGCCCGTGAACTGCTGGCGCGGATCAACGCCGTGCTGCGCCGCACCCGCATGCTGCCGCCCAACCTGGTGGTCTCCGAAAGCGGTCGCCTGCTGGCGTTCGGGCGCTGGCGCCTGGACACCACCGCCCGCCACCTGCTGGACACCGACGGCACCATGGTTGCCTTGAGCGGCGCCGAATACCGTTTGTTGCGGGTATTCCTCGACCATCCGCAACGGGTGCTCAACCGCGACCAGTTGCTTAACCTCACCCAGGGCCGGGACGCCGACCTGTTCGATCGCTCCATCGATTTGCTGGTCAGTCGCCTGCGCCAGCGCCTGCTGGACGACGCCCGGGAACCGGCCTACATCAAGACCGTGCGCAGCGAAGGCTACGTGTTCTCGCTGCCGGTGGAGATCCTCGAGGCCTCGGTATGAGTCTGTCGCTGCGCTGGCCACGGACCCTGGCCTCGAGGTTGTCGCTGATCTTCCTGATCGGCCTGATCCTGGCCCAGGGCTTGTCCTTCGGTGTCCAATACTACGAGCGCTATCAGAGTGCCAAGTCGACCATGCTCGGCAACCTGGAAACCGATGTCTCGACCTCCGTCGCCATTCTCGACCGCCTGCCTGCCGCCGAGCGCCCGGCCTGGCTGCCGAAACTCGCCCGGCGCAACTATGGCTA
This sequence comes from Pseudomonas sp. NFACC14, assembly GCF_900106885.1. NCBI lineage: Bacteria > Pseudomonadati > Pseudomonadota > Gammaproteobacteria > Pseudomonadales > Pseudomonadaceae > Pseudomonas > Pseudomonas sp. NFACC14. Next base: position 271,293 of record NZ_FNOA01000004.1, on the reverse strand, counting down.
CCAGCTCGACGAAGGCCAGCCCGGGCAACCGATGGATCTTGCCGATGCGCCGATCTCGGTCAGTTCGATCCAGGAAGCCATCGGCCAGGCCTATGGCCTGACCTTCAAGCAGATTCCCGGGCCGAAAATGCACTATCAGGCGCTCCTGCGCCTGGGGGACGGCAGCCCGCTGACCATCGACGTACGCCCGGCGATGATGCCCCTCTCCCCCTGGCTGCCGATGGTGTTGCTCGGGCAGTTGGCGCTGTTGATCGGCTGCACCTGGCTGGCCGTGCGCATCGCCGTCGGCCCCCTGACCCGACTGGCCCAGGCGGTGGAAACCCTCGACCCGAATGCCCACAGCGTCCGCCTGGACGAAAAGGGCCCGACCGAAGTGGTGCATGCGGCCAAGGCGTTCAATGCCATGCAGGACCGCATCGCCGCCTACCTCAAGGAGCGCATGCAGTTGCTGGCGGCGATTTCCCATGATTTGCAGACGCCCATCACGCGCATGAAGCTGCGCGCCGAGTTCATGGACGAAGGGATCGAACGGGACAAACTGTGGAGCGACTTGAGCGAGATGGAACACTTGGTGCGTGAAGGCGTGGCCTATGCCCGCAGCATCCACGGCGCCACCGAGGCCAGTTGCCGGATCAGCCTGGATGCGTTTCTCGACAGCCTGGTGTTCGACTACCAGGACACCGGCAAGGACGTGCAACTGTGCGGGAAAAACGCCGCCGTCATCGACACCCGCCCCCATGCCCTGCGGCGGGTGCTGGTCAATCTGGTGGACAACGCCTTGAAATTCGGCGGCGCGGCGCAGATCCAGGTGCAACCGGTCGCCAACGGGCAACTGGCGATCCAGGTGCTGGACCGTGGCCCCGGGATCAGCCAGCAGGAACTGGCCGAGGTGCTCAAACCGTTCTACCGGGTGGAAAGCTCGCGCAACCGGGAAACCGGAGGCACCGGCCTGGGCCTGGCCATCGCCCAGCAACTGGCGATCGCCATGGGCGGCTCACTGACCCTGAGCAACCGCGACGGCGGCGGCCTATGCGCCGAGCTGCGCCTGGCATTCGCAAGCTGACACCACCACAACCTTTGTGCCTTTGTGCCTTTGTGCCTTTGTGCCTTTGTGGGAGCGAGCTTGCTCGCGATAGCAGTGGATCAGCCAGCATCCATTCAACTGACCTGACGCCATCGCGAGCAAGCTCGCTCCCACACTGATCCGAAGCGCTACACAGGTTGATGCCTTACCAATCCCCCTGTGGGGTATTGGATGTGGATGGGGGTTTGTATGTCAGTGTGTCTGCGGACGATGGGCACACACAAACTTGCACGAGACTGCGTTGCGGACACACCCCGCTTACACCGGCTTGAAAGACTCCTCGTACCCCGGCGGCCATCACGACCGGGCCTCGACTTCCAAGGAGCTTTACATGCCTACCGCAACTGCATCTCCCCTTCGTTTCCAGGGCTGGTCGCTGTTCAGCCTGCTCGCCGCCCTGGTGCTGTTGATGACCGGGTTGATCCTGGTGCTCAACCCGGACCTCACCGAAGGCGTGCGCAGCGCCATTCGCGCCACGGCTCGTTCGTCCTTCTTCCTCTTCTTGCTGGCCTTCACCGCCTCGGCATTCGCGGTGCTGGTGCCCTCGCCCCTGAGCCGCTCGCTGGTGCGCGAACGGCGTTTCATCGGGCTGGCGTTTGCCTTCTCCCATCTGGTCCACGCGGTGCTGATCTACAGCTACGGCCAGCTCAACACCGAGTTCTGGCCCGGCCGCACCACCCTCGGCAACGTGCCCGGCACCGTGGGCTACGTCTTCATCCTGCTGCTGGCCCTGACCTCGTTCAAAAGCACCACGCGCCTGATCGGCTTCAAGGCCTGGAAGCGCCTGCATGTCACCGGGATGTGGGTGCTGGCGGCGATCTTTGCCTATTCCAACTTCAAGCGCATTCCCATGAGCGACTGGTACGTACTGCCATTCGGCCTGATCTGCGCCGCCACCGCCATCCGCCTGGTGGGCAAGCTGGCCCAGGCCACTCAGCGCCGCCAACGGCCGCAACACGCTTGAGCCCAGGGAGGCCGATCATGTATTCAAACGTGCTGAAAACACTGCACCTGCATCTCGATCAGGCAGGCGCCTGGCTCGCGCCGCTGGGCCTGCGCCTGTTCCTGGCCTGGGAGTTTTTCGAGTCCGGCCTGGAAAAATGGAATGGCGAGAACTGGTTCGCCGAGATCCAGTCCGCCTTCCCGTTCCCCTTCGACCATGTGCCGGCCCAGTGGAACTGGGAACTGGCGATGTGGGCCGAACTGATCGGCGCCATCGCCCTGTTGATCGGCTTGGGCACGCGCCTGTGGGCGCTGGTGCTGGTCGTCGTCACCGTGGTGGCGACCGCTGCCGTGCACTGGCCGGCGGACTGGTCGAGCTTGAGCGAACTGGCCCAGGGTTATGCGATTACCAACAAGGGGCATGGCAACTTCAAGCTGCCGTTGATCTATCTGGTGGCGTTGCTGCCGTTGGTGCTGCAAGGGGCTGGGAAATTGAGCGTGGATGCACTGCTGAAGAGCGGCCTGCCTCACCCAAGCAAGGCCTGACCAAAAACCCTTGTGGGAGCGAGCTTGCTCGCGATAGCAGTGGGTCAGTCGACCTCACAGTGACTGACATGCCGCCATCGCGAGCAAGCTCGCTCCCACAGGGTTTGGGTTTAATTGACGGGGTGTGGCTGCACGCCAACAACCCCTTGCTCCTGCATCCGCCGCAACAGCGCCACGGCGCTGTCCATGAACTCGAACGAAGCCCCCCCTGCCTCCTGCGCCAACGCCAGCAACTGCCCTCGCCCCGCCAACCCGGGATATTCCTCGATGCGCTGCAAAAGGCGCCAGGCCAACGGGCTGAGCTCGGCAAAGCGTACCTCAAACCCAGGCGTGCGCCGCACCAGCAACAGCGTCGGCTGGGCCGGTGGCGTCGAGGGCTGGTAGCTCGGGGCCAGGCGATGCACTGGCCACTGGTACGCCAGCGGCCAGGCCAGGGGCGAGACACGCAGCGGCAGATCGAGCAAGGCGGCCTCATCATGACTCGGCAACGGCTCGGCCTCGGATTGCAGCAGCGCCATCTCGACCCACTCATAGTGCGCCAGCTCCGCCACGAACGGCGGCCAGTCCGGCGATGGGTGGGCCGCGAGGTAGGTCACGAACGCCTCGGCGATTTCACCGAACATGGGCGTGACGCAGCGGTGTTCGCGCAGGAACCGGCGCACACACGCACGCCATTGCTCCTGCCCCAGCACGCTCACCAGCACCGGAAAAGTGCCGCTGAGCAGCGAACGCATGTTTTCGAAGATCAGGTCGCGATACACCTGCGCCCGCGCCGCGTCCATGCCGGTCGGAACCGGGCAGTGCTCCGGGTCGCGCAGGTAACGGGTCAGCGCCTGTTGCTGCTGATGCAGCGTCTGCCGGGCCTCAGCCATGGCTCACCGCCTGCCGGGGGACGGCCGGGTGTTGCAACTGGCGAATCGTCTGCAATTCGGCCACCAGCGCGGAATAAGGTGGGAAGTTGAAGTCCCGTTCGAGCAAGGTCGGTTGTACGCCGAAATGCGTGTAGGCCTGGGCCAGCAGCGCCCAGACCAGCGGTTTGACCGGTGCGCCATGGCTGTCGATTTTCAACGTGTCGGACTCATCGTAATGCCCGGCCACATGCATCGCGACCACCCGCCCCGGCTCCAGGCCCGCCAGGAATGCCCGGGGATCGAAACCGTGATTGATCGAGTTGACGTAGACGTTGTTGACGTCCAGCAACAGGTCGCAATCGGCTTCGCGCAACACCGCCCGGGTGAATTCCAGCTCGCTCATGTCTTGTTGGGGGGCGGCGTAATAGGAGACGTTTTCCACCGCCAGACGGCGCCCCAGCACATCCTGGGCCTGACGGATCCGCGCCGCCACGTGATGCACCGCTTCTTCGGTAAAGGGCAGCGGCAACAGGTCATACAGATGCCCGTCATCGCCGCAGTAGCTCAAGTGCTCGCTGTAGAGGGGCACGTTGAAACGCTCGAGAAACCCGCGCACCTGGCCGAGAAACGCCAGGTCCAGCGGTGCCGGCCCGCCCAGGGACAACGACAGGCCATGGCACGTCAATGGATAACGTTCGGCCAGCGAACGCAAGGCGGCCCCATGGGGGCCGCCGATTCCGATCCAGTTTTCCGGGGCAACTTCGAGAAAATCGAAATCCCCGGCCGATGCCTGGCGCAACTCATCGAGCAAGGCCCGGCGCAGGCCGAGGCCTGCCGAGGGTTGAGGTAACTTCGACATGACACATCTCCTGGGGAAACGAGATGTGGCGAGCCTCATGGAGCGAACACCCGTGGCGAGGGTATTGGCCCGCTGGGTCTGTAGGCGCAGACCTGACGGGCCCTCATCAACTCATCAGGCTCACCACCCGAGGCGAATCAGGACTCGATAGCCGCCCCGCACTTGCCTTCGCCACATTTGCCTTCGGCGGTCTTCGCCTGGGCCGACAGGTATTGCTTGGCTTCCGGCAATGAGATGCCGCCGTCGTGGTTGGCGTCGATCTTGTCGAACTCCGCCGCGCGCTCCGGTGCCGCGGCGATGAACTCGTCCCGCGAGACCTGGCCATCGTGGTTGGTATCGGTCTTGGCGAACTTGTCTTCGCCGCACTTGCCTTCGGCGGGCTTTTTCACGGTATCGGCTGCCGCCAGGGTGTAGCCCTGGGCCAGGTCGTTCATGGTCAAGGCCGAAGCCGCCGTGGAGAGCCCCAGGCCGCCAACCAGGGCCAGACCGAGTGCAAGGGACGAATGACGGGAGAAGTTGAGCATGGGTATTCCTCTGACGATTGACGATTAAGGTGCCAGTCATCCGCACCGAGCTTCGGTGTCGGCTGGCTGGCGTAGTTAATCGCCGGTGTGTATCCGGCCTGTGTCGCCGGCCCGGGCCTTCGTCAAGCAGGTGTATCCGGGCCGGTGCGGTACACACTGCGATACACGCCCGCCCGGCCTTAGGCCCCTGGGGTTGAAAAAATCGAAACCTTGGAAGGCCTGCGCCGGTCAAGTCCTGTATGAACGTCAACCGCTGCGCGTCGCGCCGAGCGACCGCAGCCTGAAACGAGGGACAGACATGAGCATGACCGTCGGTGATTTTCTGGTGGAACGTCTTTATGAATGGGGGGTTCGCCGTATCTATGGCTATCCGGGCGATGGCATCAACGGCGTGTTTGGCGCCTTGAACCGCGCCCAGGGGAAAATCCGCTTCATCCAGGCCCGCCATGAGGAAATGGCCGCGTTCATGGCCTGTGCCCACGCCAAGTTCACCGGCGAGCTGGGGGTCTGCATCGCCACCTCCGGGCCCGGTGCATCCCACTTGGTGACCGGCCTCTACGACGCCCGGATGGACCACATGCCAGTGCTCGCCATCAGCGGCCAACAGGCGCGCGCCGCGCTGGGCGGGCATTACCAGCAGGAACTGGACCTGGTCAGCCTGTTCAAGGACGTGGCCGGGGCGTTCGTGCAGCAAGCCAGCGTGCCCGCCCAAGTGCGTCACCTGCTGGACCGTGCCGTACGCACGGCGGTGGGCGAGCGCCGGGTCACGGCGCTGATCCTGCCGAACGACCTCCAGGAGATGGAATACACCGCGCCACGTCACAAGCACGGTACGGTTCACTCCGGCGTCGGCTACCACAAGCCCAGCATCGTCCCCTACGAAGAGGACCTGCGCAAAGCCGCCGACGTCCTCAATGCCGGCAAGAAAGTCGCCATCCTGGTCGGCGCCGGGGCACTGCACGCCACTGACGAGGTGATCGCCATCGCCGAGAAGCTCGGCGCCGGCGTGGCCAAGGCGCTGCTGGGCAAGGCCGCTGTGCCGGATGACCTGCCCTGGGTCACCGGCACCATCGGCCTGCTCGGCACCGAACCCAGCGACAACCTGATGGCCGGCTGCGACACGTTGCTGATGATCGGCTCCGGCTTTCCCTACGCCGAGTTCCTGCCCCCTGAAGGCCAGGCCCGGGGGGTGCAGATCGACATTCAAGCGGACATGCTCAGCCTGCGCTATCCCATGGAAGTCAGCCTGCACGGCGACAGTGTCGACACCTTGCGCGCCCTGCTGCCGCTGATCGAAGAAAAGACCGACCGCGCCTGGCGCAAGAAAATCGAGCATTGGCGGGAACGCTGGGACGGGACCCTGGAAAAACGCGCCAGGGTATCGGCCAAGCCGATCAATCCGCAGCGGGTCACCTTCGAACTGTCGCCGCGGCTGCCGGAGCACGCCATCATCACCTGCGATTCCGGCTCCTGCGCCAACTGGTTCGCCCGAGACATCAAGATCCGTCGCGGTATGATGTGTTCGCTGTCCGGTGGCCTGGCGTCGATGGGCGCGGCCGTGCCCTATGCCATCGCGGCGAAGTTCTGCCATCCGCAGCGTCCAGTGGTCGCCCTGGTGGGCGATGGCGCCATGCAGATGAACAACATGGCCGAGCTGATCACCGTCGCCAAGTACTGGCGCACCTGGGCCAACGGCACCTGGATCTGCGCGGTGTTCAACAATCGGGATTTGAACCAGGTGACCTGGGAACAGCGGGTCATGGAGGGCGATCCGAAATTCGCCGCCTCCCAGGACATCCCCGACGTGCCCTACCACCTGTTCGCCGAATCCATTGGCCTGAAGGGCATCCTGGTGCTGCATGAGGACGACGTGGCCACGGCCTGGGAAACCGCGCTGGCGGCGGATCGTCCGGTGCTGATCGAGTTTCGCACCGACCCCGACGTGCCACCGCTGCCGCCGCACATCAAGCTGGAACAGGCGAAGAAGTTTGCCTCGACCCTGCTCCAGGGCGACCCGAACGAGCGAGGCATCGTGGTCGAGACCGCCAAGCAGGTACTGAGCAGCCTCCTGCCGGGTCAGCGCACGGACAAGGAATGAGGCCGACGCGAGGGCAACCGTTGAGCTGCATCGTCGCTAGTTGCGCGAGGTGTTGCTGCCGGTTGCGCCAGCAACAGGGGTCGGGGGCTGTTTCCTGGCCTGGAGCCTGATTCTCGCGTCGCCGGCCATTTACGAGATCATTGAATGGCTGGCCGCCGGGGGCAATTCCCTGCGCCAACGGGATGGCGCCCTCGAGTGGCCTCACGCTTGAAGGCCCGCACATGACAAAGACAACGCAGCCCGTCGGCCCCTTCGTCAACACGACTCAGTAAATCAGCCCACCCGCCGATATAAGACACGTGCGGGTGAAATCGCTTTTGGCTGATGACTTATCTTTATGATTGAAAATGCTGGCAACGACTCGACTGTCCTTTCCCCGGGCTCGCCAACCCGTAGCTTCACCCGTCGCACTTTTCCGGCCATCATGCTCCTGCTGTTTGTCATGTCCGCACTGGCGATTGCCGTGTTGCTCAACATCACCGGCGCCCAGGACCGACGCTCCCGTGAGCAGAGCCTGTTTTTCGCCCAACGGGCCATCGAGGGGATCCGCACCGGCATCGGCCGGGACCTGAGCGACTATTCCAAATGGAGCGACGCCTACCGGCACCTGCACGTCAAGGTCGACAAGGAATGGGCCTATGACCAGGAAAACGTCGGCAGCAGCGTGTATTCGCTCTACGGTTACCAGGCGGTGTTTGTCATTTCCCCGACCGGCAAGACCGTCTATTCGGTGATCGAGGGCCAAATGAGCGACGTCGATGCCGACACCTGGCTGACCGGCGACCTGCGCGCCCTGTGGAACAAAGCCAGCACCGAGGAAAAACACGACGAAGTGGTCGTCGAGATGCTGCATCACGAAGATGCCCCGGCGTTCGTCGCCGTGTCCGCCATCACCACCGGCACGGACAACAGCGTGGCGCAAATTCCCGGCCCGCCCAGCCTGATGCTCTTCGTCAAGGTCCTGGACCCCGGCGCCCTGGAAAACCTGGCGCGGGACTTCGCCCTGCCCGATGCCCATATCGCCAGGACACCCGGCCCAGCCGATACCGCCCAACTGCCGCTCGACAACCTGACCCTGGAGGCCCTGGCCTGGCGACCCCAAACCCCGGGCCAGGATCTGCGCAAGGTACTGCTGCCGTTGCTGGCCCTGGCGTTACTGGTGCTGGGAATCCTGGCGCTGGCCGTCCTGCGCCATGCCTTGGTGATGTTTCGCGCCCAGGAAAGCCAATACGCCAGCCTGCTGGCCCACCGCAAGGCGCTGGAACGCAGTGAAGAACGTTTCCGCGACATTGCCGAAGTCTCATCCGACTGGTTGTGGGAGGTCGATTCGACCGGGACGCTGACCTACCTGTCGGAGCGTTTCGAACAAGTGACCGGGTTCAGCCCCACGGAATGGCTGGGCAAACCTCTGCAACGGCTGCTCCACCCCCACGGCGGCTCGATCTCGATTGCCCAATGGCTGCTCGGCGGCGCCAACAGCCTCTCTTCGACGCCGCTGCTGTGCGAGTACACCGCGCGCAACCAGCGCATCCGCACCTGCAAGCTGTCGGTACGGGCCATCGAGGCCGGCACCCTGGGTTTTCGCGGCACCGCCACCGACATCACCGATGAATTGCGGGCGCTGGCCCAGATCAAGCACCTTTCCTTGCATGATCCGCTGACCGGGCTGGCCAACCGCAACCGCTTGTTCGATTGCCTGCGCGAACATCTGGACCGACCTGATCGCCCGCCTCTGGCGCTGCTGAACCTGGACATGGACCGGTTCAAGCCGGTCAACGACTCCCTCGGCCATGCCGTGGGCGATAAAGTGCTCAGGGAAGTGGCGCATATTCTCCAGCAAAACGTCCGGGGCACCGATCTGGTGGCGCGCCTGGGCGGTGACGAATTTGTCATTGTCATGCCCGACCCCGGCGACGCCGACGATCTGGATCAATTGTGTGAACGGCTGATCGATTGCATGCAACGGCCCATGCACCTGGACGGCAATACGCTGTACCTGGGGGTGAGCATCGGCGTTGCCTGGGCGCAGCCCGGTGACGAACGCGCCGATGAACTGCTGCGCCACGCCGATATCGCCTTGTATGCGGCCAAGGCAGCAGGCCGCAACACCTGGCGCGTGTATGTCGAAGCCATGGGCAACCTGGCCCGCGACCGGCGGCGATACGAGCAACAACTGCGCGACGCCATGCAGCGGGACCAACTGGAACTGCGCTACTTGCCTCGCTTCGATGTGAGCGCCGAGCAACTGCACGGGTTCGAAGCCCAGACCTTTTGGCACCATCCCGAGAAAGGTGAGCTGGCTGGGGGCGACTTCATACCGGTGGCCGAAACCTCGGGCCAACTGGAAGAGCTGGGCAACTGGATGTTGTTCAATGTCTGTGAGGAGGCCGCGACCTGGCCGAGCGCCGTCAATGTCTCCATCGCGGTTTCACCCCGGTGGTTCAACAGCAGCTTCCTGCTCGACCAGGTCCAGGAGGCCCTCCAAGCGAGCGGCCTGGCGCCTCACCGGCTGACCCTGGAAGTGGCCGAAGGGGTTTTGCTGGCCGACCACAAGACCGTCGCCAGCACCCTCCATGCGCTCAAGGACCTCGGCGTGCGGATCAACATCGACAAATTCGGCACCAGCATCGCCTCCCTGCGCGAAGTGCTGGACCAGCCATTCGATGGTATCCGCTTCGATCGCAACATCCTGTCGCAGCTGGGCCTGGAGGACGACAAGGAAGGCGTCCTGGCGATGATCCGGTTGAGCCGCAGCGTAGGGCTCATGGTCACCGCCGAAGGCATCGAAAACGCCCGGCAATTCAGCCAACTGCGTAACGTGGCCTGCGACCATGTCCAGGGCCCCTACTTCGGCGCGGCACTGGCCCGCTCGGAAATGGCCTCGTTCTTCACCACGCCGCGGTGGCTGTAACCCACTTTCCACCGCTATCGCGAGCAAGCTCGCTCCCACAATGGGATCTGTGGTGCATGCAAAAACTCATGAACACCTGGCTCTCACAATAGGCTCTGTGGTGCATGCACAACTCATGAACACCCCCGGTTCCCCTGTGGGAGCGAGCTTGCTCGCGATGACGCCAGCATAGCCCACCTCAATGCAAGCTCAATCCCTACAAACTCAACCGCCCCCGCTCCTCCTCGGTCAGCCGCTGGCGGTTCTGCTCGTCCAAAGGCCCCGCGCCCAGGACCTGCACCGGGCTGGCCGGGTCGTAGGCCCGAGGCGCGTCGCGGTTGGCGCCATCGCGTGACGGGGCCAGTTGCTCGGAGCCAAAACTCACCACCTGCACCGTGAACACCGACGCCTGGTTCTGCCGCGCCGCGTTCTGTTGCTGACGGGCCACGTCTTCAGCCGCCTGCGTCGCCGAAGACGCCGCCGAACTGGCCGAGGTGATGGCCCCGGTGTTCACCGAGGCCGCCAGCGGCACGCCGGTGGATTTGCCCTGGGTCTGGATGTTGGCCGCGTTCACCACGGTCAACGCCGCGATGTTGACGTTGCCCGACACGCGGATCCCCGCCTCGCCCGCATCAATGGTGCCCAACGGCGCGATCAGGTCGATATCCCCCGGCGCCACTTCGGCAATGGGGTTGAGGGTGGCGATACCGGCCCCGGTGCTCGGCACCGAAGGCGACAGCGTCACGTTGCCCCAGGTGTCGTACAAGCGCTTGGGCGGCGTGTACACCACGGTGGTCTTCGAACCCCGGCCGGCGTTGATATCGCCCTGGGCCGACCAGCCGAGGATCGAGCCGCCAAAAGTGGTCATGATCCGGCTCTGCCCCAGCAGGATGCTGTTCTGCGCATACAACTGGATATCGCCCTCACCCTGGGTGATGACCCCGGCGGTGGACGGCGGCGCATTGCCCTCAATGCCGAAGGTCTGCCCGCCACCCGGCGTCAGCATCTGGATGCTGCCGCCGAAATCGGTGTGCACCCCCGCCCCGCCGAACATCGTGATGTCGCCCTTGTAGGTGATCGGATTGCCCGCCACGTCCTTGGTCGGGAACAACAAGTCGATAGCCTCACGGCCCCGCAGGTAGCTGCCCTGGCGCACGCCGCCGACTTCGTTGTACTCACGACCACCGGCCTTGAGCTCGGCGAAGTACACGTCGCGGGCAAACACCCGTTGCTGCTCGGCCGGCAACGCCGCGAAATAGCTGCGAGCCTGTTCGCTGTCGCCGCTGAAGCCGAAGCGTTCCCTGAGCCAATCCACCAACTCCGCCTCGTAGGTCTTGGCGACCTTGCCGTCCTGGTTCGCCAGCGGCACACCGGCCAGGGCCCGGTTGGCCGGGTCCAAGTAGGCCTTGACGAAGCGCTCGTAATCCGAGCCGTTGAGGCCCGCGCCAGCTTGCAGCACCAGGCTCGCGCCAGGGCGCGAGTCCCCCGGCACCACGGCGCCGAGGCTGGTGATGCTGACCTTGTCGTCCATCAGGATATTGCGCCCGGCGGTGATTTCCAGCAGGCCGGGACCGGCGACGTTGAAGTTGCTGTAGAGGATGTCGCGGCCGGCGGAGACGATGGAGATGTCGGTGGGGTTGTGGTGGATGAAGAGGTTGCCGGTGCTGGTGTAACTCCCCGCGTCGGAATTCTCACTCAGAGACCCGCCCAACGGTATGCCGCTGCTGACAATGTCTCGCCCAGCCATCATCCGTACAGCTCCGGCGCCTTCGTAGGCGATTCGCCCAGGCCATCTGCCCGTAGAGGCTGATGTCATCGACCGTCCGGTGGTGACTGCCAGCAAATCACCTTCCAGCGCATAGAAACGCGCAGGGTCGGCATTGAGGGCCCATTCACCGGAGGCGCTGCTGGTGTCGAAGGCAAACAGCGGCAATATATTCGCACTAGGACGCGCGAGGTTGCCATCGGCTGAGAGGTTACTGGCTTTGATGACGGGACCGAAATCGACAGTCTCGACGAGACCGACAAAGGCCGGCCTGAACGGCGTGGCCAGGGCTGCAGACGATGCACCGGAACGACTGACCGACATATCGCCGCCGTAGATGGAATCGCCGGCCATAAATTGCAGCTCACTGTTGATACCGGGAGCAAGCAGCAGGGCTGGACGGTTGTCGCCGTTGTAGCCGGTTCCATCCCATATTGAGGACTGGCCGTAGTAAAGACTGCCGCTGGCCGCCACAGCCCTCAGGATCGATGGGTAGACCACGGCCAGATCCGTTGCCGTAGCACTAGTCAAAGGCGTCAGGTTGCCTCCCGACGACCACAGATCAATCGCCGTATTGGCCGTCCATAACGAAAACCAGCTCACGCCGGATCCGTTAGTTGTGCCATCTTTGAAAGGCGATACGTTCATCATCGGCGCCCGACCCGGGTCCGCTACGTCCATCACTACCAGGTCGCCTGACGTTGTCAGATCGAACGTGGCATCGCCCGGCATCAAAGTCAGCCCGCCTGTTGGCAGGCCACGTGTGGCTCTGAAGGAGTCGTACGCACGCGTTTCCCCCGGAGACTGTGCCGAAGCAACGTTGCCATAGCGCAGGTCGATTCGACCGATGGCGCCGCTGTCGATCTGCGCGTGCCCCCGCAGGTTGATGACCGCGCCGTTGAGATGCCCGTCCACGAACAGGCTCTCGGGATTCAAAGCACCACCCACTCGCAGATTGAGATCTCCACCGCCGGTCAATTGCAGGCTGCCATCAGCCCCTACACGTCCGGTGCTGCCCACCGCCAACAGCAGTCCCTGGCTACGAGGGTTGATGTTTGAGTTGAAGCCGCTACCGGCGAGTCGGTTCAACACGCCCGCGTCACCCTTCACCTGCACATCCAGATCACCGCCACCCAAGGTTCCGAACCCGGTGAAAGCGGCCATTTGATCAGCGCCACCCGATACCGTCGACGCGGTATAACTACCGAAGTTGATCCACCAGGCGGTCGGCTGGCTGCTCACTGAATCACCATTGCCCTGGCGCCAGAGCCAATTGCCCACATTGGCCGAGTCCTGGCCCATGTCGGCGGGATTCGGTCGTCCGTTCGGGGTGGCTGCAGGCGCGGTCAGGTTACCGCTGAGGTCGCCGCCGACCTTGAGCAACAGATTGCCGCCCGCGTCCGGATACCAGGCGCGGTAGAGACTTTCAGTGCCGCCATCGACCAGCTTTTCGTTGCTGCCATCCTCGTCGTTGAGCACCTTGCCGTTGGCGCCCAGGGCCTTGGGCTGGTTGTAGGGATCGCCCGGGAACGTTGGTGCTGACGAGGTGCCGGCGGTGTAGATGCCGAACAACGAATCCATGCGCAGGTTGCCACCGCTGAGCAGCTCCAGGTCCCCGGTACCGGTGCGGATGACGCTCGGACGGACACTGCCGGCAACCGCTTGATACTCCACATCTGCGGGAGCACAGACACTCGGCGCCGCGTCGCAGAGTGACTGAACCGAATCAAACTGGAAAAACTGCGCAGCGGCCTGGCTGATCAGCTCGCCGGCCTTGACCTCAAAGCCGGAACCTGCCAATTCCTCCTCCGCGGCCTTGGTCCATCTGTAAGAAGCTTGAAGCGCGCAAATACCGGCGAAATCCGCACAGAAGGCGTCAACCGAGTCGTAGCCAAAATTGCTCACGATGTCCAGGTCAACGGTTTGGCCAAGCTCTACCGTGAACCCCGCGCCCGCCAGCTCATCGACCCCTAGTTGAGTCCACTGATAGGTGCCCTTGGCCGGCACGGATTTGCCAAACATGCCGTAGTGACTATCGGCAAGACGCAAGTCGCCTTGTACCGGATCGGGCTGGACGATCCGGCTGTCCGCCGCCGTCGTATCGGCCCCGGCCACCAGCCGCAGCGACCAGGATTGCGAACCCTCGGCGAGCATCGGGGCGATAGCCCACATGCGGCCATCGCTGCCGGCGATTTCCGGACGTAGCTGGATCGACTCGACGCCATCCGGCAACTTCACATCGGTGCCCGAGGGGATCAGCGAACCACGGTTCAGCGCCAGGCTGCCGTCCAGCTTGAGAATATTGCTCTGGACATTGCCCGCGTCGGCCACGTTGGGCAGCGCCACGCCCTTGGGCCAGGTGAAACCGAGCAAAGCGGTGGCGCCGCTCAACACGCTGCCAGCGCCCAACTGCGAGCCGGCTTCGAGGGTCTGGGCCCGGCTCAGCAAAGTGCCGGCGGCAAACAACAGGTTGCCGGAGGCGTCGTGCACCGCAGCCGCCAATACCGTGCCGGCCGGCAGTTCCAAGGGTTGTTCCAGGATCGCCGCCACTGGCAACCGGGTGCCGGCCGCCAGGGTCACGTTTTTGATGGGTAAGTCGTAGTTGAGCGTGGTTCCCGCAGGGAACGCCGTACCGTCGGCCAGGGTCACGCCGGCACCGGGGACGACGATGTCGCCACCGGTGAAATCGATGCCGGGCAGCAACACCCAGCCTTTGTCATCCTGAGTGGCGGGCGGCGGAGCGAATCCGTCGTTGATGCTGCCGTAGATGCTCAGGTCGCCCCCGGCGCGCAGGGTCAGCGCGCCGGCCTCGCCGGAACCGTACACGGCGGTTTGCCGGGTGTGCGGGTTGACACTGGCGTAGCGATAACCGGACAGGTCCAGGTCCCCCTGCACCACCAGGTCACCGTCGGCCGTCGCACTGACGATCTCGACGCCGGGCCGCAGGTGGAACGCATCGGCATAACGGGCGTTGTTCAGACCAGCGAGTTTGCGTTGCATCAAATCGCTGTTGGCCAGCGCCGCGTTGATGAAGGCGAGGCTGTCCTGATGCTTGCCATCCAGGTAGGCCTGGTCGATGACCTGATACGGACGGCCACTGGCCGCCGGATCGCTGCCAAAGGCGGCGTCGTTGTATTGCCACATACCATTGACGGCGATGGACCGTGCGCCCTGGATATCCAGGTTGCCGCTGGCGTCGATGGCAATGTCACCGTGGGTGGCATCCGGGCCGGCGCGCCGGGCATTGAGCTCCAGAGTGCCGCGAGCGCGACCATCCTGCTGCCCCGCAGGCGCCGCGGTACCATGACGCAGATCGATGCGCGCACCGTCGGCCAATGTCAGCACGCCGCCCCGGGAGGTCAGGTCGACCATGGCGCGGTTCGGTGAGTCGATGATCTTGCCGTAGCTGTCCACCCGCAGGCGATTGCCGTGGGCGTCGAGCACCGCGTTGCTGCCCAGGGTCAGAGAGCGCCCGGCGGCGAGCCGGATGCTGCCGACCCGTTCGCCGCTGGCGTCTACCTTGCCATTGACCAACAGGTTTCCGTTGTCGACCGACACACTGATGGTCGAGGCCTTGAGTTCGTTGCCAATCACCAGGTCGCCCTGCTTGAGCTGGAAGCCACGGGAGCCGTAGACCTGCCCATCGTTCAAGCGTTGGTTCAGGGCCGCGAACTGCTCGCTGAGGTCGCCGCTGTCGCCCAGGCGCTGAGCCTGGATTTCCACGCCGCCGGCCAGGTACGGCATGGCGGTGCCGCCGGCGTCATATTCGCCACTGCTGCTGCCGAGGATTCGCCCTTGCAAGTCGACCAGCCCGGCCGCCTCGCCCAACGCCACCGCACTGAGCCGGCCAGCCTGGTTGTTGCGAGCCGAAAGGTCGATGCTTGAACCATCCGCCTGGCGGATGTTGCCGTTGCGGCTTTGCAGGATCACCTCGCCACCGGCACTGTAGCGCGTGACATCGTTGAAGGTGATCGCCCGACCGGCTACATCGATCAACGCTTCATCGGCCAGGGTCAGATCATCCGTCGCGCTGAGGGTCAGCTTGCCGCTGGGCAACACCACCGCACTGGCGAGATTGAGACGCTGGCCCTTTAGGGACAACTCCCCCCCAAGCCCGGAAACAGTGCCCGGTTTAGCATTGGTGCCGGTCACATTGACCACCCCACCCGCCGTGATGCGGTTGACCGACCCGGCCTCCCCGGTGAGCAACGGGGTAAGGATGTTCAGGTTGCCGCCGCTGTAGGCGTAGCCTGTTTTCGCGTCATAGGCGCCTTGGCTCTGATACACCGCCAGGCTGCCCTTGTGGTTGGCGGTCAGGCGTTCGCTGGCGCTGAGGTTGACGTTGGCAAAGCCCAGGGCCAGGCGGTCCAGGGTAGTGACCGAGCTCGGTTGGGCGAATTCACCGTAGCCAAACTCGATGCGCTGGGCCTGGATGTCCAGGCGACCGGTGCCGGTGCCAGCCCCGCCGGCAATCACTGAACCCGGCGCGCCGACGGCACCGTTCCAGATCAGGTTGGCGGTACGGATAGTCGCCACGTCATTGGCGTTGCCGGCGCCATAGATAGCCGGCGTGCTGAGCATCAGGTTGCTCAGGCGCGATTTGCCGGTGACCGGGTCATACGTGTCGAGGCTGACGGTTGCGTAGAAATTCAACGCCTCGCGGGCCGACAGCTCTAGGGTTTCCAGGGCCGGTGCGCCATATTCGGTGTCGCCACGCAACAGGCGATCAAGCACGGTCTGGCTCAGGGTCAGACCCGCTGGCAAGACCTGGCGCATCGCCGCATCGCTGAGTGCCTGGGCGGTGCCGACGTTGATATTACTCAAGGCCAGGGTCAGGTGACGGGTGCCGTAGCGCACTTGGTCACTCAGGGCCACGCTGCCGCCCGAAGCAGCGACGATACTGCCCTCGGAATGAATCCGTGTGACGCCACTGCACGCTATCAGGCTGCAACCGCCGATGTTGATGGCGCCGTTGGAACCCGACTCGGGCGCAAGCACATTGAGCAAACCGTTGGAGGCAGCCAGCATGCTGTAGTTGAGCGATTTCCCGCTCAGGTTATAGATAAAACCATCACGGGCGTCATAGGCGGCCTTGCCCCGGCCGATGGTATTGATGGCGGCGCCTTGCTCCACCAGCACTTCCCCGCCACTGGACAGAAGGAATACTTCGGGAGCTGCCAAGGTCGCGCCTTCGCGCAAGATCACGCTGCTCGACACCTTCTGCGGGCTGATGTAATTGCCGCCTTGTCCATAGATCACTGAAAACTGGCCACCGATCACTTGGCGCGAGGCATTCAACGCATTCAGGCTCTCGGCATTGAGGGTAACGCCTTCGAAGCCGGCCGTCGCCCCACTTCCCTCGGCTACCACCTCCAACGCCTTATTCGCGATAGCAGTCACAGCGACAGTACCACCATACCCCCCCGTTTGAGGCGCGAACTTGCCGATGCCCTTGAAGGAAAACGCCTGATCTCCCGCGCCAGGCGACAGGCTCAACTTCAAGGTCTTGGCATCGACCGGCAAGACGGCCCGAGGCACGCCCAGGCGAGCGGCATCGGCCACGGCAAATTGGGCGTAGCTGGTTTCGTTATATTGCGAATAGCGACGCAGCACATCTCCCGAGGTCAGGATGACCTGGCTGGACAAACTGTCGCGCTGCCCGGTATTGGCAACCGAGAGCACGCCAGCGGTGGTCCAGGAGCCGTTGCGCATCTGTTGCGCACCCGTTGAGAGGCCTTGCCCCGCCAGGCCATTGACCTCGACTCGGAACGCGCCTGGCATCAACGCATACGTGGACGGCATCAGGGTATAGGTACCGGCGGCGAGCCCTGGCACACCGGCGCCAATGGTAATTTGCTGGCCAACTCGCGGATCCACCGCGCCGCCTTCCGGGGCAACGGGCGCATAAGCACTCTGGTTGCCCGGCACGATAGCGTAGACCGGATTGCTGGATAGCCCCGGCAAGGTGAAGCCGCCGTTCGTGCCAATTTGTACCAACGGGTTGAAGCGTGCGTCGGTGGAACCGCCACGGCCGGAGATGAAACCAGCACCGAGCAAGTCACCGCCACCCGAGAGGTCGAGTACCGAGCCTTCCTGGCCCTCCACCGACTTGCCGCCCAGAATCACGCCGATATTAATGTCGCCGTTTTCGGAAGGAACCGCGCCTTGACCCAGCAGCACAACCTTCTTGCCGGCATACTGGTAACTCTGACCATCGACAGTGCCGCCATACGGCATGACCAGACCCAGGCCACTGACCGAGGTCAAGCTGCCCGGCAACAGGTTGATCCGATCGGTGATGGCTTCCCCGGGACCACCATTGGTGCCGATTTCAATCAAACCCAGCGGTGCCCGTACCACCCCGCCCTGTTCAATCCTTGCGCTACCCAATTGCAAGCGCCCGAATGCCGAGTAAGGCACCTGGGACGTGGTTTGGGTCGTTCGCCCGATGACCAGGCTGCGCAAAGGATCATATTGCGGCGTTCCCTCCGCGGTCATGCTCCAACCCGCCAAAACCCGGGCGCCAACGCCCGTCGCTGGATACAGCTGAGCGGCTTGCAACATCATGTCCGAAGGCGTCAGGAGTTGGGTGGTAAAGCCTGTAGGCAATCCATCGTTCGAGAACCCGGCCAGGAATCGCACATCCCCCCGACTGCTTAACTGAACCCGGTCAAAACCGGCGCGCTCCAACTCGACGGTGCTGCCGTCGGCCTGTCGCACGGTACCCTTGCTACTGAAGGTCACGTTACCCTGCACATCCAGCAGGTCTGCGTTGACAGAAAACACAGCCTTGTTCGTCTGCAACGATACGCCGCCATCGACCACCGGTCGGACGTAGTTATCCCTGTTTGGAAGGTTGGCCGCGGGGCCCGACAGCAGTACATGGGAAGCATTGAGTTGAGCCCGGGTATTTGGCGCGGCTGCACTGGATACAAAACTGCGGGCATACAGGCTCAGGCTTTGGCCAAGGGACAGCGACACGTCGCCATCGATACTCAACAGCCCGTTGCTCAACAGCGCCAGGCTGTCGAAGCCACCCGACTGGACCTGATCCACACCCAATCGGCCGTGACCGTAGACCAGTGAATCCGCCGAGGTTTCGGCCGTGTCGCCCGGCAGGGCCGCTTGAGCGTTTTGCCCGAGCACCAGCTCACGCACTTGCAAGACCCGGTCACTGACCGCATCGTTGCGGTAATACGGCGTTTCCAGGGCCACTGACAAACTGCCCCCTGCCGCCCCCGTGCCCCCCGAACGAGCGCTGAAATCGCCATCCAGGTACAAACCATTGGCCGACGCCAGGGAAATACTGCCGCCATCGCTCGCCACCGATGTGCGTCCCTGTCCGGGAACATCCAGCACGGCCTGGCTGCCATCCGCTTGCAGACGCGCGCCGTCGCGCACCACGACAAACAGTTCGGATGCGGAAGCCGAACCCTTTGTGGCATCGATCTGGCCGCCGATGACAATCTGCCCGCCATCACGGACCAAGCCATAGGTCTGACCGCGCATATCCTGGGCGGTCACGGCCCGACTGGAGACGTCGATCAGCGCTTGCTCGCCCAGCCAGATGGAACGACCGTGGCCCTGGGCGTTGACGGCTTCACCCTGCGCACCGAGGACGCTCAACCCGGTGAGGCTGACCCGCCCGCCCCAGGCGTTGAGGGTACCGTTGGCAGTCAACTGGCCGATGCTGCGCACATCGATGCCCTGCCCCGGATCGACGCTGATCACGCTGCCCTTGCCCAGGTTCAACACCGTGCTCGCCATGTCGGCCGCGCTGGAGTTCGCGGTACCGGCAGTGAGGCTCAGGCTTGCGCCGCGACGCTGGGTCAGGACGCCTTTGATCGCATCCTCCTGGTACAGCTGCGGCGTCCAGCACTGCAACGCATCGGCCGGTTCTGCGCCGCTGCCGGTGCTCAACGCCTGATCGCCGAAACGGTACACCGGCATCGTCACATCGACGCGGGTGCCTTCGGCCACGGTCAGGCCTTGGTTACCGGTGATGTCATAGGCCGAGAAGCCTTTGTCGAAGAAGTCACCGCTCAATTGCAGGGTGCCGGGTTCGAGGGGTGTACCGCTGTCGCCGATCAGCACCTTGTTGGCCGCCAACTTCAAGGTCCCGCCGCCACTCACGCCGGTGCCGCGCAATTCGCCGCCCAGGTTCAGGGCACCGTTACTGGACGACGTACCGGTACTGGCGATCAGGGTCAGGTCACCGCCCTTGCCGCCACGGGTCTTGCCATCGGCCATGACCGCAGCACCGGAGCTGACGTCGATCAGGCTACCCTGGCGCACGTCGATGTCGCCGCTGCTGCGTACAGACACAGTGCCGCCATTGAGGAACGGCAGGCCCTGGCGATCGTTGCCGTCGAGTAGCAGGTTGCTCCACCGACCAGCGGTGTTCAATGTCACGCCCTCGCCCAGCGTGACCGCGGCACGCTGACCGGTGGCGGGCGAAAGCACAACGTCTTCCATCTGGAAATTATCGGTTCTGACCTGTTTAAGCACGTTACCCAAGGCAATGCGCCCACCACGGGCGGTCAGGTCGGCGTTCACCTCCACCTGCGGCGCATAAAGCGTGATATCCCCGCCATCGGCCACCTTGAGCGTGCCATCGACGTTGATGCCTTGCGCCGCTGCCACCTTGACCGCGCCTAGCTGGAAGCCATTGAGCAGCGCGTTATCCAGCACCAACTTGCCTTGCCGGTCGCTGCCGACCACCGAGGTCAGGTCCAGGCCCGCGGCAATCTTGTCGGTCACCTTGCCGACGGTGACCTGATCGAAGGTGGGGTTCAGGCCGCTATTGATCACGCCACTGGTCTTGTCGTAGATCGGCGTGTAGCTGCCTACCCACAACTGAGCCCGTCGGGCCACGGCGTTTTGCGATTGCTGGTAACCATCGAGGTTGAGGTTCGGCGCCTGGGTCTGGCGTTCACCCTGGTAGACCTCGCCAACGATCTGGCCTTCCAGCACCGCGTTGCGGGTCGATACCACCAGCTTGCCGGCATCGCGGCCGACGGTGTAGCCGGCTTCGAAGCGTTCGCGTGGGGCGATCAGTGGGTTGTAGTAGTAATCGGTCTGGCCCCAGCGTTGGCTGTGATCTTCGTAGCCCTTGTAGATACCGGTGTAGAGGATGTCCCCCGGTGCCTTGGACAATTCGTACAAGCGTCCATCGGGGCCCTTGAGCCAGGACTGGCGCAGGTAGCCGCTCTGCACATCCAGGGTGCCGCCAGACAGGTTCAGTTGCGCCGCCTGCTGGGTCACCACGTCATTGCCGGTGAACGTCAGGGTACCGCCTTGTGCGGCCCATTCGCCGACACTGTGGCCGCGGGTGCCCAGGTAACCGCCGACCTCCAACAATCCACCCGCCGTGTACCAACGGTCAGTGGCGTAGCCGTTGGTGCCCGCCGGCACGTAGATCAAGTCACGCACGTCCACCCACACATCGTTGTTGGTCAGCTTGCCGCCATCGCGGTTGACCGGGGCGTCGCGCTGTTCATTGCCCTGCACGTTGACCTTGATGGAATTGGACTCCATCGCCACCTTGACGCCGATGGCACCGGACACATCGATCACCGCGCCATCGCGCACCAGGCTGCGCCCGGCAGCGCTGACCGCGACCTGACCGCCGGTGGCCAGGGTGATGGAGCCGTTCTGGAAGTCGACACTGCCGCCGCTGACGATCTCGACCCGGGACTGATCGCTGCGGTCCACGACGCTGCTGAGGTTGTTGAACGGGCCGGTGATCAGGTTGTTCGGCGTGCCATCCAGGCCCGCCGGTCCGGCATTGCGCTGGCTGTCCAGGGCACTGCCGCCGGCAGCATCGAGCAACACCGCCGTGGCGCTGCCCTGCCCCAGGATCACGCTGCCGCTGCTGTCGCTCGCGGCGTTGAGCAGGTGCACGGTGCCGCGGGTGTCCACCGAACTGCTGGCCACGGCCACGCCGTTCTGCTGGACAGTGTGCCCGGTGAGGGTGATGTCGCCAGTGCTGGCCTGGATCAGGCCACTGTTGATCACCGTGCCGGCGCTGCTGCCGGGCTTGAGGGACGTCGCGACCTCGTTGCCACGGGTGGTGGAACGCAGGTTGCCGCTAGTGCCCTGGCCGCGCCGGATGTAGAAACTGTCGCCCGCCGCCAGGGTGGTCTGGCCCTTGGCGGTGATGATGGAACCGGCGTTCTCCACTTCAGAGCCCAGCAGCAAGGCATAACCACCACCGGCCGTGGAGGTGGCGGCGCGATGGGTTTCGATCAGTGCGCCCTGCTGCACTTCGACCTTGCCCGCCGCGTCGGTGAAGGTCGGTTGGCTGCCGGTGGCATCGACATACAAGCCGCGCTGGCTGAATTGCTCATCGCTGATATTCGCCGCCACCGCCGCCAGGTTGCGCACGTTGACCTGGCTGCTGCCGCTGAAAATGATGCCGTTGCGGTTGACCAGCATCACCGTGCCATTGCCCTTGATCTGACCTTGGATCTGGCTCGGTCGCGCCTGGGGGTCGTTGACCCGGTTGAGCACGGCCCAGTCCGCTTGCTGTTGGAAATCCACCGTGGTGTTGCGGCCGACGTTGAAGGTTTCCCAATTGAGAATCGCCTTGTCGGCGGTCTGCTCGATCTTCACCGTGGTCTTGCCGCCGGCCTGGGTCTGCTGCGGTCCCTTGGCGTTGAGCCAGCCCTGGGTCAGGCTGTTGTCGACCTTGAGCCCGCCCTCGCCCAAACCATCGGGTACGACCTGCACCTGCCCCAACGCCGCTTGCCGCCCCGCGGCCTGGGCCGCCTGCTGAGCCGCGATGGCGGCCACGGTGTTGTTGAGGTTGGTCAATGAACGCTGCAGCTGCGCATTGGCCCGTTGCTGTTGGGCCAAGGGCGGAGGCATGCCCGGCTGCGCCGTCGTAGGCCGCGCCGCGCCACCGGCCTGGGACGCCCCCTTGGCGGCAAACCAGGCCGAACTGAACGCCGTCGCCGCGTGGGCATTGCCGGCCACCATCAGCAGGGCAATGGCCTGGGCCAGCGGCTTGAGCCGCAACATCGACAACTCATCGCGACGGGAAGCATTCAGGTTCGTCTGGGGTTTGCAGCGCAGCATCCTACTCATCCTTTCGGGTTCGCTCTAAGGGGGCGCAACGCAGTGCCATCAAGCTGCCAGCGTTGGTTATAGGGGTTAGGCGGTTACAACCGCTCGGGACCGAACGGATGTCATGAAAATTTCATGTGGCTGTGTTGATACGGCTATGACGCAAAAAAGTCAGCAACGGCTTTCACCGTTGCTGACCGGGTGTTGCGAGTCGTTCAAGCCTGGGCTTACAACGGACGACCGATGGCGTTGCAGACGCTGGTGTTGCCGATGCTCAGACCGCTGGAAGCCGTGACGAAGGAATCACGAATGGCGGTTTTCCAAGCCGAAGGCAGCGGCACGAAACGGTTGGCGGTGATGGCCGAGTCGTTGTTGGTCAACGAACCGTAGTGGCGGCTGAAGAAGTTGCGCACCTGGGTGGTCTGGGTCGCATCGGCGTAGCACTGGCTGAAGATCACGTTGGTGAAGCCCAGGATCGGGTAGCCGGTGGATGGGTAGGCTACGACGCTAGGGTCGCTTGGGTTGGTGGTAGCGGCGAACACCGGTACCCAGGCGTTCGGGTTGGAACGGTTGGCTACTGCCGGTACCGCAACCGCGGCGATGGCAGTCGAAACGTTGGCTGGGGCTGGGGAAACACCGGCAACGCGGGCAACCTTGGTGGCGTCATCCAGACCGGCCAGAGTGGTAGCGGCGTAGTCCGGGCTCATGTAGGTGATACGGCCTTGGGCGGCATTCACTGCAGTCATCACAGCCTGGCTGCCAGTGGCGGAAACGGCGCCGGCTGGCAGGCCGCCGCTGTAGCTGGAAGCGAAGTTGGTGGTGATGGCGAAGGTGCCGGTTTCAGCGCACTTGGCGTTCAGGAAGCGGGTGAACAGCTCGGTGGTGCCGCTGCTCTCGGCACGGTAAACCACGGTGATCGCGCCGGTACGGCCCGAACCGGTGATCTGGCTCCAGTCGGTCAGGCGGCCGGAGAACACGCCGCACAGTTGGTTGACGCTCAGGTCAACGTTGGCGGTGCCGGTCTTGTTGAACGGAATGGCAACCGAAGTGGCGACCGAAGGCACTTGGATCAATGGACCCCAGGCGGCACCGTGGGCGCTGACGTAGGTGCTCAGTTCGGTGGCGCTGAGCTTGGAGTCGCTACCGGCCCAGTGCACTTTCTTGCCGCTGGTGTCGCCTGGCACGAACTTGGTGTAGTCGTTGGTCAGGAACGCCGACTTGCCGGCACCACTGCCCACGCCGATGTAAGGGGCGAAACCGGCAGTCAGGACGCCGGAAGTCTGGTACAGCGGTTGAGGCAAGGTAGCACCACCGCCATTGACATCAGCCATGGCGGCCTGAGCGGCGCAGAGGCCGGCGAGGGTCAGGGATACCGCGAGAACGTTGCGCTTAAACATGAAGAATCTCCTTTCATCGTGTTCGTACGTAGGTTGGGTGACGCGTGCTTGCCGTCATGGCGCTCGGTCCTGTGCCGATGGCGATGGGGTGAGGCCATGGGTTAGAAATTCGCAGCTTCCGGTGACAGATAAAGGAAAAAACCTCGGGAGCTGAGGGCTGTTTTTCGAGTTTTTTCCTCGGGTGTTCGAGGGCTCTGCGCCGTGGGTTCAGGCGGTTTTTTCAGGGCGACGGCAAGGGCTGGTCGCGAAGATGGCGGCGGATGGTTGCCGGGCGGCGGAAGATGACAGAACGAGGAACCCGAGTTTGGCGATGGCGAGGCTCGGGAGGTGTTGACGGCGTCAACATTTATTTTGCTCGGTGTGCTTTTGTGGCGAGGGGATTTATCCCCGTTAGGCGGCGCAGCAGCCCCATGCCAGCCCAGTCAATTCGTCTGACACACCGAGGCGGCAGTTGTGAGGGGCGCTTCGCACCCCAGCGGGGATGAATCCCCTCGCCACAGGACCTGTGTTTGCCACGAGAGTTGTGTCAACCAGTAGAGGACGGTTTATTGCACCAACTGATTGATCTCGATGATCGGCAACAGCACCGCCATGACGATCACCAGCACCACGCCGCCCATGACCACGATCATCAGCGGCTCCAGCAGCGCAGTCATGCCCATGGCCCGGCGTTCGATGTCGCGGGACAGGGTCTGCGCGGCGCGTTCGAGCATCGGTGGCAGGCAGCCGGTTTTCTCGCCGCTGGCGATCAGGTGGATCAGTACCGGCGGGAAGACTTTTTCCACCCGCAGCGCCGCCGCCAGGTTGACCCCTTCGCGGACCTTGGCCGTGGCCTCGCTGACGCTCTGGCTCAGGCGGTCGTTGGACAGGGTCTGGCGTGCGGCTTCGAGCGCTCGCAGCAACGGCACCCCGGCTCCGCCGAGAATCGCCAGGGTCGAGGCAAAGCGCGCGGTGTTGAGGCCCAGTACGAAACGCCCGATCAGCGGCAGGCGCAACACCCGCGCGTGCCAGTTCAGCCGCGCCGTCGGTTTGCGCAAATACATGCGCCAACTCCAGAAGCCACCGGCCAGCACGCCAAAACACAACCAGCCCCAGGCACGAATGAAATCACTGGCGGTGAGCATCGCCACGGTCAGCGCGGGCAGGTCCTGGCGGGCCTGGGAAAATGCACTGACCACCTGGGGCACCACGTAGCTGAGCAGGAAAATCACGATGGCGACCGACACCAGCCCCACCACCCCGGGGTAGATGAACGCCGTGAGGATCTTGCCCCGCAGGTTGTTGCGCTCTTCGATGTAGTCCGCCAATCGCTCCATCACCTGGGCCAGGTCGCCGGACTCTTCACCGGCGGCAATCAACGCCCGATAGATTTCCGGAAAATCCCGGGGGCGTGCCGCCAGGGCTTCGGCCAGGCGCATGCCGCTGCGCACATCGGCACGCACCGCGCTCAAGGTCTGGGCGATGTGCTTGCGCTCGGCCTGTTCCACCGTGGCGCTCAACGCGGCTTCCAGCGGCAGGCTCGCGCCCAGCAGGCTCGCCAGTTGCCGGGTGGCCCAGGCCAGGTCGTTGTCCGAGAGCTTGGCGCTGAACAAACCACCGCCATTGGCCGGTGTCGTGTTGCGCTCGACCTGCACCTGCAGTGCCGTCAGCCCGCGACTGCGCAACAGGTTGAAGGCCGCCCCCTGGCTGTCGGCTTCCAAGTGTCCGGATTCGATCTTGCCCTGGGCGTCGGCGGCCTCGAAACGGTAGCGATTCATCAGGCGTCCCGTGTCACGCGCAGGATTTCTTCAGGGGCCGTGGTGCCACTGCGCACCCAGCGCTCGCCATCCTCGCGCATGCTGAACATGCCGGCCTGGCGAGCGGCGGCGCGCAGTGCCTGCTCCCCTGCCCCCTGGTGGATCAGCGTGCGGATGTCATCGTCGATGCAGAACAGTTCATGGATCCCGGTGCGCCCGCTGTAGCCGGTCTGGTTACAGGTCGGGCACCCCACCGGGCGCCAGGTGCCGGGCGTGGCCGGATCCGGCTGCTTGCACTGCGGGCACAACCTGCGCACCAGTCGCTGGGCCAGCACGCCGAGCATCGACGAGGCCAGCAGGAACGGCTCGACCCCCATGTCGATCAGGCGATTGATGGCCGACACCGCGTCGTTGGTGTGCAGCGTCGCCAACACCAGGTGACCGGTGAGAGACGCCTGCACGGCGATTTGTGCGGTTTCCAGGTCGCGGATTTCGCCGATCATGATGATGTCCGGGTCCTGGCGCAGGATCGCCCGCAACGCCAGGGCGAAGGTCATGTCGATCTTGGCGTTGACCTGGATCTGGCTGATGCCCGGCAGGTCGTATTCCACCGGGTCCTCCACCGTGAGGATGTTGTGGACGCTGGCGTCCAGCCGGGCCAGGGCGGCGTAGAGGCTGGTGGTCTTGCCGCTGCCCGTGGGGCCGGTGACCAGGACGATACCGTGGGGCTGGCGGATCAGGTGATCGAGCTTGCCCAGCACATCCGGATCCATCCCCAACGTTTCCAGTTGCAGGCGGCCAGCCTGCTTGTCCAGCAACCGCATCACCACCCGTTCGCCGTGACCGGTGGGCACCGTCGAGACGCGGATATCGATCGGTCGCCCGGCGACGCGCAAGGCGATGCGGCCGTCCTGGGGCAGGCGTTTTTCGGCGATGTCGAGCTGGGCCATGATCTTGATCCGCGACACCAGCGCACCGTGCAGGGCCTTGCGCGGCGAAACCACATCGCGCAAGGTGCCGTCGACGCGATAGCGCACCACCGAATGGCTCTCGTAGGGTTCGATGTGGATGTCGCTGGCCTCATCCCGTGCGGCCTGGGTCAACAAGGCATTGATCATGCGAATCACCGGCGCGCCGTCCTGGGTGTCCAGCAGGTCGGTGATCTCGGGGATGTCCTGCATCAGCCGGTCGAGGTCGACTTCGTTCTCCGCCGCGCCCACCACCGCGGCAGCACTGCCGGTGTCGGCATAGGCACTGTTGAGCAGTCCATCGAGCTCCTCGTCGCGCACCCGCTCCAGCCGCACTTCGCCGAACTGACGGCGCACTTCACTGATGGACCAGCCCGGCGTGGACGGGCACACCATCAGCACCGCCCCCTCTTCGGACTGGCTCAACACCAGGCGCTGGGCCTTGGCCCAGGCGTATGGGAGGGTGTTCATGCCGACACCTCGGCCCCAAGAAACATACATACCCCCTGTGGGAGCGAGCTTGCTCGCGATAGCGGTGGGTCAGTTGCAATGCGGTTGAATGAATGGCCGTCATCGCGAGCAAGCTCGCTCCCACAGTGTCTTGGGCTGGCCTCAGCATTGTGCATGCCGCTGATGTTCATCAGCGAGTGCCTCCTTCGACCGGCACCGCCTTGATCACCGCCCTGGGCATCTGCGGCCCGGCAGGCGGCGTCCCCGGGATCGCTCTCGCCGAGGCCGGCAGTTGCGGGGCCTGCATGTCCGGCATTGCCCAGCTGCGATCCGGTTGCAACAGGCCCTGGGCGCGGCGCATGAAGTCATAGCGATTGAGGGTAATGCCGCGTCCCGCCGCCGTGTCGCGGATGATATAGGGCCGCAGGAACACCATCAGGTTGGTCTTGGTGATCTGCCGCCGTTCGTTGCGAAACAGCGCGCCGATCCCGGGAATGGTCGACAGCCACGGTACCGCGTCGTTGCTCTGGCTGTAGCCATCCTGCAGCAGCCCGCCAAGGACCATGATCTGCCCGTCGTCGAGCAGGATGCTGGTGTCGATGGCGCGCTTGTTGGTGACGATACCCGTGGTGCTCGAGGCGCGATTATCGACGCTGCTGACCTCCTGGTAGATGTCGAGCTTGACCGTCCCGCCTTCGGAAATCTGCGGCCGGACATTGAGCTTCAAACCCACCTCCTCGCGGGTCACGGTCTGGAACGGGTTGTTGCTGGTGCCACCCCCGCCCGTGACGTAGCTGCCGCTGACGAAGGGAATGGTCTGGCCGACGAAAATGCTCGCCGCTTCGTTGTCCAGGGTCAGCAGGTTCGGCGTCGACAGCACATTGGTGCCGCCCTTGCTCTTCAAGGCCCGGGCCAGGACCTTGAGGTCGAGGATCTTGCCGATGCCGGGAATGTCCACGGTGCCGTTGACCACGCCGAGGTTCAGGCCCTGGGGCAAGACATCGATGCTGGTCTTGCCGTTGAGGTTGAGCCCCGTGCCGCCGAGATTGACCCCGCCGATCACCCCGCTGCCACCGAGGTTACCGGTCTGCCATTGCACGCCGAATTCGCTGGCGTCGTCCTCGCCAACCTCGACGATCAGGCTCTCGATCACCACTTGGGCGCGACGCTGGTCCAGCAGGTCGATGACTTCCCGCAGGTTGCGGTACAACGGGTCCGGCGCGGAGATCAGCAAGGTGTTGGTGGTGGCGTCGGCCTGGATGGTGACACCGCCGGCGCTGAAAGCAGTGCTCTGTTCGTTTTTCGTCGAAGCGGAGGTTGTCCCGTTGCTGCCCTGGCCGTAGCCGTTGCCGCTGGTCGACGCACTGCCGCTGGTGGTGCTGCTGGTGCCATCACCACTGCTGCCCTGCCCGCTCTGCCCATTGGTGCTGCCACCCATGCCACTGAGCACCGAGCGCGAATTGTCGTTGCCCTCGCCTTCGCTTTCCCCGGTGAGCAAGCCGCGCAGGGCCTGGGCCAGTTTGCCGGCCTGGGCGTTGCGCAGGTATACCACGTGCAGGTTGCTCGGATTGTTCTGAGCGTTGTCGAGCTTGTAGATCAGGTTGCGCGCCAGCTCCGTGCGCTCGGGGCTGCCGGCGCGAATGATGATGGAATTGGAGCGAGGGTCGCCGATCACGTTGATCTTCTGGGTCTGGTCGCCGCCCTGGGTTTCCAGCAGGTCAGAGACCATTTGCGCGATGTCGACGGCGATGCCGTTGTGGATCGGCACCACATCGGTGTCGATGGCACTCGGGGTGTCGATGCCTTCGATGAGCTGCGCCACCCGCGACAGGTTTTCGGCGTAATCGGTGACGACAATGGTGTTGTTGCCCGGGTAGGCATTGATCGGATTGTTCGGCGACACGATCGGGCGCAGCACCGGGATCAGGTTCACCGCGTTTTCGTATTGCAGGCGGAAGGTGCGCGTCAGCATGCCGTTGCCGGCCGGTTTGTCGGCACTGTAGATCGGCCCACCCAACAGCTTGGCATCGGCCTCCGGCACCACCTGGGCCACGCCGCCCACATCTACCACGCTGAAGCCTTGCATGCGCAGCGCGGCCAGCAGCATGTCGTAGGCCTGATGGGCCGGGACCTGGCCTTCGGAAACCAGCGTCAGGTTGCCCTTGACCCGCGGGTCCACCAGGAACTGTTGGCCGGTGGAGCGGGACAAGGCCCGCACCACCGCCTGGATATCCGCCTCGACGAAATTCAGCGTCACCGGTTGATCCCCCAGGGGCGTGCGCGCCGACACATTGCTGCGGGGCTCTCGGGCACGGGCGGTGAGATCGACCTGATGCCGCACCGCGGGCTTGCGTTCACGCAGGTCCTGGGCCCGCTGGCGATCGAGCAATGCATCGCCGCTACGCTGGGTACTCCCCAACGGAATACCCAGCTCGCTGTCCACCAGCAACGGTGGCTGCGACGCGGGCGGCGTGCTGTTGCACGCACTCAACGCCAGCAACAACAGCGGCGCGGCCTTGCGCCAATGACGTGGGTATCGGGCCCCTTTCATGAAGCTTCCTTAGCGCTTTGCGCCTGATCCATGCGAACGGTTCCGGACAGTGTGCCGGCGCTGTTATCGAGGTTGTCGTGGTTATCGGGATTGGCAAGGACGGTGCGCTGCAAACGGGCTTCGATCACCTCCAGGGAGAATGGCCGTGGATTGCCCAGCAGCCAGCTGATGACCGCCTCCGCCGGGGCCTGGTCGAACGTGAGCTGCCAGGCGCCGGGACGCTCGGTGCCGGGCGCTTGCAATTGGTAGTGCTGGCTCAAGCCGCTGGCGTCCAGGCTCTGGCGCAAGGCGGCTTCAAGGGGCAGGCCTTGCGCCGGCCCGGCGACGTCACGCAACAGCACTTCGAGGGCCTCGGTCTGGGATCGCAGCTTCGGGGTTTCGGCTTGCCAGTAGGCGATGGTCTTGAGCGGTGGCTGGATCAGCGCGAGCCAGACCAGAAAGCCGCCCAACACCAGCGCGGCCAGGGCCACGGCGGCTTGTTCGCGCACGGCGAGCCCCTGCCAGAACGTGCGCAAACGCGTGTTAAAGGTTTGCCAACGGACCCGCGCCAATGACAGGGAGTGCTTATTCATCGTCGGCGTCCGGGGTTTCGTCGGCGTCCTGCGCACCCTGGCCGGCCGGGGCCACCCGCAGGCGCCAGCCCTGGTCGATGGCAGCGACGTCGATGCCGGCCTGGGCCAGGGGGATTTTCCAATCCTCTTCGGCGGCGGTTTTCTGCGCCTCGGCCACCACAGTCAGGCGCAACTCACCGTTCTCGAACACCAACGCCTGGACATTGCCGCTCATGAACGGCATGGCGCTGCCCGCCTGCTGCACCAGGCTGGCAAAGCGTTGGGCCGGGTCGGTCGCCGCACCGCTCTGGCGCGCGGCGATTTGCTGGCGTGCCTGCTGCAATGGGTTGAGGATCACCGGCAACTCAGGAAACGCCTGTTTCACCCGCTGGCTCATCTGCGCCTTGAGCCGTTGGCCCTGGGCCGCTTCGCGGGCGGCATAGAGGTTCAACCCGACCACCCATACCGCCAGCGCTGTCGCGCAGATCGCCACCGCCCGGCCCCAACCACCGCGCTTGACGGCGTTGCGTGCAAGGCCGACATGCAAACCCCAGCCCGGTGCAGGGCCCATCCAGCGTTGGCCTTGGGCCAAGGTGTCGAGGGAAGATTGTGGCGGCGCGTCGCCGATCCAGTGCAGCCCAGCCCCCGTTTCCAGTAGCCACTCGTCCAACGCCTCCTCCTGCAACGGTTGCACCACGGCGTGCTGCAGGCCATGGCGCACCAGCAGATGGTCGTCCTCGATGCAGGCCACCGGCCCGGACAGCACCGGCAAGGCGTAGGCCGCCGGGTAGAGGCCACGCAGTTTCATGCCGGCCCGGTGCACTAGCCGCCCGAGATTGGCGAGGGATTCACGGTCCAGCCAGGTGATCTGCACCTGCCCGTCAAGGTCGCGCGGGCTGTGGGCCACCTGCATGTGCTCGCTGGCGCCGAGCATCAGGGCCTGGGCCGCGCACGTCACCGCTGCGCTGATCTTGGCCGCCGGTAACAGTGGCAATTCCAGGCGGGTCAACACGCTGTCGCGGGGATGAAGGAAACACTCCACCGAAAGGTTTTTACCGCCCTGGCCCAACGCCCGAAGGCTGCTGCGGCCTTGCTCGCGGACCTGGCCGTGGCGATCCAGCCAGGCAAACGCCACCGGGCTGTCGAGGTCCAGGCTGCCCAGCGGCGCCAGGGCGATGCGCAAGCGCGTCATACGCCCACCCTCGACCAGATCACCTGGGGCAAGCGGTCCTCGGTGCGTTGCAGCAAAGCCTCCAGTTCGACCCGCCGCTGACCACTGCGCGCCTGCCCCCGCAAACGGAACCAGTCGCTGGTGATGCCGACCTTGACGCTGGCGGTCTCCAGCTCCGGCATGCGCAGGCGATTGACGAAATCCCCGCGGTTGATAAACCAGTGGCCGCCGTCGCGCTCCCTGACCAGCGCCTCGGCCCGTTGCAGCGACAACCCCGGCACGTAGGCGGCCAGCACCGGGGCACTGGCGGTGTTGCCATTGAGCCAGGTGTTGGTGGGCAGGATCGTCACGT
This sequence comes from Pseudomonas sp. NFACC14, assembly GCF_900106885.1. Lineage (NCBI taxonomy): Bacteria > Pseudomonadati > Pseudomonadota > Gammaproteobacteria > Pseudomonadales > Pseudomonadaceae > Pseudomonas > Pseudomonas sp. NFACC14. The sequence goes on along the minus strand of NZ_FNOA01000004.1, from coordinate 239,491 downwards.
AAGGCGCCAGCGTGTCCAGTAACCGCGTGGTGACGCCTTTGACGCTGCGCAAGTCTTGCAAGGTGCGCAACATAGGGCGCGTCGGGGCCAGCGGCGTATTGTCGGCCTGGGGCGACGTTTCGCGCCCGCTGTCGAAGGTATTGGCCTTTGGCGCCTGGTCCGCCCGCTGCGGATTCAACAGGCGCGGATAGGCCTCGACCACCCTGTCGACGATACGCGTGCGGACCGTCGCGGACACGCCCAATTGCTGGCACAGGCGCTCGAAGGCGCGCACTTGCTCCTCGTCCACCCGCTCATTGGCGACGAGGTTGCGCAGGTTGAACTTGCCTTGCTCATCTTCCAACTGGCCTTCGAACGGAGTGTCGATCTGGCCTGAACCCGGTATCACGATGGGTTTGGCCCAGGGTTGGCCGAAGCGCGTCAGTGGATCGCGCTGCCGGGCATCCCGGAGCAACTGGCGACCCAGTTGCAGGCCACCCTGCAACCGCGCCGTGCCCTGGACACGCAACTGCTCGGCCTCCAGGCTGCGAGTGAACAGGGTCTGGCGGGTCAGCATGCCGCCGGCGATGACCGCCACCACGGCGGCGATCAGCAAGGCACTGATCACCGCCATGCCGCGCTGCTTCGCCGCGAGGGGCGAATCCGTTCGCATCACGGCCCTTACAACTGCCAGGAGCCAATGTCGGCATTCACGCCGTCGCCATCGGGCTGGCCGTCGGCCCCCAGGGAAAAGATATCGACTTCGCCGTTGGCACCGGGGTTGAGGTAGTTGTAGGGGCGGCCCCACGGGTCGTTGGGCAGGCGCTCGAGGTAGGAACGCCAGGTGCCGTTTTTCGCATCGGCCGGTTTCTCCACCAGCACCTTGAGGCCCTGATTCATGCTCGGGTAACTGCCGTGGTCCAGGCGATACAGCTTCAAGGCTTGCATCAGGCCGCCAATGTCCTGTTTCGCCGCCGTTGCCCGCGCCTGGTCGGGACGGTCGAGGACCTTGGGCACCACCATCGCCGCCAGGATGCCGAGGATCACCACCACGACCATGATTTCGATCAGGGTGAAACCCCGCTGCCCGCGAGGGCCTAGGGAACGGGCGTTGTAACGGGCGATCTGCATCTCGACGGTCCTTCGCTGGATTCGATTCGAGGCGCAGTGTTGCAAGAAAATATGTCAGTGATATTGAAATTGCTCAGGAGCTTGCGTCGTCAATCGGTCACGAACGCCGGCTACCCTTCAAGACTGCCCTCGCACCCGAGCCCGCGCCATGCCACGCCCTGCTCCGCAAGCCGGCTTCACCCTGATCGAAGTGCTGGTGGCCCTGGCGATCATCGCCGTGGCCATGTCGGCCGCCGTGCGCGTGGCGGCGGTGATGACCCAGAGCAACGGCCTGCTGCGGGACAAATCCATCGCCCTGCTGGCCGCTCGCAGCCAACTGGCGCAGTTGCGCCTGGAAGGCCGTTTTGCCCAGGGCTCCAAAGTGTTCGAATGCGACCAGGGGCGCTTGCTGCTGCGTTGCGAACAGACCCTGCGCCCGGCGGAAAACGGCCGGCTGCTGCGGGTTGAACTGAGCGTGTCGGACCGCAGTCGCGAAGCACCGCCGTTGGCTCGGCTGGAGACGTTGGTCAGCCGCGAGAAGTAAGGAAATGCGTGCGATCTCTTGTGGCGAGGGCGCTTGCTCCCGCTGGGGCTGTAGGAGCTGTCGAGTGCAACGAGGCTGCGATCTTCCCCCAGACACTTGAGTCCCAAGTGAAAGATCAAAAGATCGCAGGCTTCGCCAGCTCCTACAGAGCCCAGCGAGAGCAAGAGTGCTCAGGGCTGTGTCAGGGACGGCAAACTCACCGAGTCCGGCAGCCGGGCCAGGACCAGTCGGGTCTGTTCGTTGCCACGTTCGATGACCACCACTTGTGCCTCGATCGCCACCAGCCGCACCCCCTGGGCCACGCGTTCACCCACCAGGAAACTGCGCGGCGGCCCGTCGTTGAGGCTGAGGATCGCCACGGCGGCGTGGGGGCCGGCCAGCACGCCGCTGACCTTGATGTCCACCGGTGCTGGCTGGTTGGAGAACCATTGCAACGCCGGGTTATCGGAACGCTCGGCCATGCGCTGCGGGGCGACGTCCGGCGTGCGCGACTCGGCCGACGTGAGCAGCAGCGAAGACCAGGTCGCCACCCCGGCCAATGCTGCCAACAAGCCCACGACCTGGACGATTTGCGCCGGGGACACACGCTCGATGAACGCCATGGCCTGAATCTCCTTTTTTTGATTCCAGCTTGCAGCGTACGCGTCAATTCTCTCCGTTTTATTTCACATCCTTATCATCTTCACCGTGCAGGATGACGCTCACGCAAAGGAGCGCACATGAACCTCGGCAAGCAACGCGGTTTTACCCTGATCGAATTGATGGTGGTGCTGGTGATCATCGGCATCGCCAGTGCCGCCGTGAGCCTGAGCATCAAGCCGGACCCGTTGAAGTTGCTGCGCCAGGATGGCGAACGGCTGGTGCAGCTGTTGCAACTGGCCCAGACCGAAGCACGCAGCGACGGGCGGCCGATTACCTGGCGCTGGGATGCCAAGGGCTTTGGCTTCAGTCGCCGCGCGGACCGGGGCACCGGGGTCGATCGCTTCGAGGACGACCCGCAATTGCGTCGACGTCGCTGGCAGAGTCCGTCGATGGAGGTGCGCGTGGAACCCAGGCAGCGGGTCGTGTTGAATGCCGAATGGATCGGCGAACCCTTGCAGATCCGCTTGTCGGACGGCCAGAACAGTCTCACGGTGCAACGCAGCGCCGCCGGGCGGGTGCAACTCCAATGAGCGCCCGGGAGAAAGGCTTCACCTTGCTGGAGGTGATGGTGGCGATCCTGCTGATGGCGGTGGTCAGCCTGATCGCCTGGCGCGGGCTGGACAGCGTGACCCGTGCCGACAGCCATTTGCAGGCCAGTACCGAGCAGACCGAAGCGCTGCTGCGGGTGTTGAACCAACTGGAACGCGACGTGGCCCTGCGCGCCAGCATCGAGCTGAGTGAACCGGTCAAACCCGGCGTCGACGACCAGCCCTCGACCGCCCCGCCTGCCCTCACCGTGCGCAGCACCGAAGGTCGGGGCTTTCGCCTGGATGTGATCCGCGTGGCGGCGGCCCAGGAAGGCGAGCTGCAACGGGTGCGCTGGTGGCTCAAGGGCGACACGCTTTACCGCGCCCAGGGCCAGGCCCGCAACCGCTACCCCCTGCCCGCACCCGGCCCGGGCGTGGCCGTGCTCAGTGACGTCAGCGACGCCGGCCTGCGCTACTGGGACACGGAAAAAGGCTGGCGCAAACTCAGCGGCAACCGCCAGGAAAACCCGACGGGCATCGAAGTCAGCCTGACTCGCCAGACACCTCAGGGGGCCGAAACCTATCGACAGGTGCTGGGGCCGCTGGATTAGCTGGCGATAGCGGTGGGTCTGTCAAGGATGATGTCGAATGTACCGGCCCCATCGCGAGCAAGGTGAGCTCAAGATTTGGGCCCTTGTGGGAGCGAGCTTGCTCGCGATGGGGCCCGCCAGGCAGCGCCGGCCTCAGCTCAGCACCACCACTCCACCCGGCAACTCGGTGCATTTGGCGCCGTAGGCATCGCGGATCAACAGCGCCACGCCCGCCAACTGGTCGAGACGAAACCGTGCCTGGACCTTGCGCTGGCCCAGTTCGCGGTTGAGCAGCAACAACATGCCGGGACGGTAGCGGTTGATTTCATCGATGACGCTGGCCAGGGTCGCGTCGTTGAACACCAGCACCTGCTCACGCCAGGCAATGGCGGCCGACACATCGGCACGCTTGGGCGCGCCCACCTGGTGAGGGTCGTAAGTCAGTTGCATGCCCGGTTCCAGGCTAAACCGCTGGCCTTGCACCTCGACCTGCACCACGCCCTCCAGGCAGGTCGCGCAGACACTCTGGCCGGTGTAGCGGATGTTGAAGCGTGCCCGGGCGGCGCTGATCCAGCCGGCGCCGGCCTGGACGCTGACCACCTGGGTACTGCGCCCCTGCACTTCAATTTCGCCACTGAGCAATTCCAACCCTTGTCCGCCATCGGCCAGCGCGCGGCGACTGAGACGGGTCTGGGTGTTGAGCTCCAGGCTGACGCCCTCGCCCCATTCCACTCGGCGCTGTTCGCCGACCTCGGTGATGTAGTCGGCCCCCAGCCCGGAAACACCACCAGGCACCGTGGCGCGGATCAACAGGAAAGCCGCCGATGCCGCGATGGCACCACCCAAGAACGCCCGACGGCCGAAATGCCGAGGCGCCTGCAACGCTGCGGCGGCGGGTTGCAGCTCATGCCACAGCGCCTTGGCCTGTTCAAAGGCCTGCGCATGTTCGGGACTTTGCCCGCACCACAGGCGCAAGGCCCGGGCATCGGCCACGGTGGCGCGCCCCGAGGTCAGCAGGATCAGCCAATCTCGGGCCTCGCTGGCCAATCGGGCCTGGGGCGTGGCATCAGGGGAAGCGATGCTGAAGATGTTCAAGCGCACACACACTCATGAAAGGGTCGGGTCTCTACTCTCAAGACGGTTTTCCCGCGCCGGGACCGAACCGCTGAATGACTTTTCTTTCCAGGCGCAGGGCGCAATGCCCCAGCGCCGCCTTGATTTCCTTCTCCACCATGCGGGTGGAAATACCGAAACGCTCGGAGATTTCCAGGTGCGGCGCTTCTTCCAGGCGGGCGGCGATGAAAATCCTGCGACGGCGCGCCGGCAGTTCGTACAAGGCCTTGAGCAAGGTCTGCAACTCCTTCTGCCCACCGACCACCCGCGCCGGGTCCAGCGCCTCATCCGAGACCTGCAGCAGCTCCTCGATTTCACCGCCCGTGAGCAAGCGCGCATCGGCCTGCCGGCGGTCGGCGGCGATGTTCAAGGCCATGCGATACAAATAGGCACTGGGCTGGGCGATGTCCGGCGGGTCGACCATGCGATCGACCCGCAGGTAGGTTTCATGCAGCACATCGTTGGCCAGTTCCTCGGAACCCAGGCGCCTGCGCAGGCGCACCCGGAAATCCTCATAGGAGGTGAGGAACAACTTCACCAACGGGCTGCGACCGATGTCTTTCATCGCCCGGACACCCCTTCCCCTGTCATGCATTCCATGCTTTTTCCTGATGAGTCGGGTAACAAAAGCAGGGTCACCGGCTGGCGCAACGAACTGGGCGCCGGGCGGTCGATCCTGAGGTTCTGCAAACTGTTGACCAGGGCCTTGTCCCGCATCAGGTCGCCCGTGGAACTGACCAGGCGGCTGTGCTGGACCACGCCGTCCCGGCCGATCCACACTTGCAGCACCGCCCGAAAACTGCCCGGGCGGGTCAACGGTGAACGACACAAATTGCGCTGGATGACCGTCTGGATGGCTGCCGCGTAGTTGCTGTCACTCAGGCCCGGGGTGACACCGGCAGGCAGCGGCACCTCGCGGACCCGCACCGGCTGCAACGTGAACGCATCCGCCCGGGCATAATGCGCCGCCAGCCCGGTACCGCTGAGCAACACCCGCAACCCTTCGGAGGGAGGAAACCGTCCCTGCACACCCAGCGTCTGGCGCTGGCTCGACAGCTGGTGGTCCACCAGCACCGCCATGCCCGTCGCGCGACTGAACTGCTCCAGCGCCGTGGTCAGTTCCTGGGGCGCGATGTCCAGGTCCACCAGGCCAACCGCCCGGATCGGCCCGGCCAGCAGGCACAGCAACACCATCAGCCACCCCAAGGGCGTCCTGGTCAATCCACGTCCGCGTCCGCCCCCGGCTCTGCCCTGCTGCACGACTGACGTATCCGTTGAAAATCGTCATCCTGAGGGGTGTTTATGAATGTCGTATGACAACTGATACAAATCCTCCAGGCCGCACTAGACTGATGCCCTGACAACGCACCGTCCGCTGCGACGGGCCAGGAGGTCGCAGATGAAACAGTGGATGAACATGATGGCAGGCCTCGGGCTGGTCATGGCCCTGCCCTGGGCCCAGGGTGAAGAAGCCCCGGCCTGTATCGAGGTGACCGTGGGCGGTTACAAGACCCCCGACTACAACTGCCTGAGCCGGCAGATGGGCAACACCCCCCAGGCCGCGAAGGCGGCGCAACGGGCCCAGGACGCCATGAACGTGCCGGTCAACGAACGCGCGCCGAACAGCATCGGCCTGGCCACCCCGGCGGCCACGGGGGTGCGCATGGGCAATACATTCGGCACTTCGGTCAAGCCCCAGCGGCCGCCGACGCCCGGCAATAATTAACCTTTGCCCAACATTAAACCGCGTTATCGTTCATCGCGAGCAAGCTCGCTCCCACAGTAATCCGGGAGAACACAAAACTCCCGTTCAGCCCCATCCCATGTGGGAGCGAGCTTGCTCGCGATAGCGGCCTGCCAGGCGCTAAACGACTGAAACTCACCCCCCCGGACTCTGGCGAAAACTCACCGCCAGCCGGTTCCAGCTATTGATGGTGCTGATCGCCAGGGTCAGGTCCACCAGTTCCTCCTCGCTGAAGCAGGCCCGGGCCTGGGCATAGACGTCATCGGGCACCTGGCTTTCAGCCAACAGCGTCACCGCCTCGGTCCAGGCCAGGGCGGCGCGTTCGCGAGCCGTGAAGAAACCGCTGTCGCGCCATACCGCCACCGCGTAGAGCCGCCGCTCGGTCTCGCCCTGGCGTCGCGCCTCCACCGAATGCATGTCGGTGCAGAAGGCACAGCCATTGAGTTGCGAGGCGCGGATCTTGATCAGGTGCAGCAGCGCCGGTTCGATACTCAAGCGACTGGTCAGGGCTTCCAGGCCGATCATGGCTCGCATCGCCCCGGGGGATGCGGTGTAGTAATCCAGACGCGGGCTCATGGCGGGCTCCGTGGCATTCGAGGCCCTCACGGTAGGCCCTGGTGCCGGGCAATGACAGGTCCAATTCGGCGAAAAAACCGGGGACAAGTCCAATGGACGGGATTTTCCCCACGCAACTTCTATGCAGTCGCACAATGCGGGTAATCTTGCGCCTTTGACGCTGGCCACCGAACAATCGCCCAGGAGCTTGCGGGTATGGAACTTCATGTCGTCATCAACGGCCGCAAGGACCTGTCGGGCCAGTTGTATCAACAATTGCGCAGCGCCATCGAGAGTGGCCGCCTGGCCGCCGGCACCCAACTGCCGCCCAGTCGCCTGCTGGCCGAGCAACTGGGTGTCTCGCGCAAGACCGTTTCCGACACCTACGCCCAACTGACCTACGAGAACTTCCTCACCGGCATCATCGGCAAAGGCACCTACGTCAATGCGCGGCCGGCCAAAGTCGTGCGCAAGCAAAGCCACCGCGAACTGGCCGGCGCCGACGTCGTCGAGGCCTGGCGCACCATGCCGGACCTGATGCGCCACCCCACCCTCGAAGGTGCGTTGCGCTACGACTTCATCGGCGGCGCCACCGGCAAGGGCCAGTTTCCGCTGGACGACTGGCGGCGCTGCACCGCCCACGCGCTGCGCCAGATCGCCAGTGCCAAGGGTTTCTACAGCCAGCCCGCAGGCCTGCCGTCGCTGCGCAGTGCCATTGCCCGGCACATCGCGTTTTCCCGCGGGGTCAATTGCCAGGACGAAGACGTCGTGGTGTGCAACGGCGCGCAACAGGCCCTGGACCTGATCTCGCGGGTGTTGACCCGTCCCGGCAGCCTGGTGGCCATGGAAGATCCGGGCTATCCGCCGGCGCGCTTGCTGTTCGGTTCCCAGGGCGCCACGGTGGCCGGGGTGCCAGTGGACGAGCAAGGCATGCGGGTAGACCTGATCCCCGACGGCACGCGGCTGATTTATGTAACGCCCTCCCACCAGTTCCCCCTGGGCATGCCCATGAGCCAGGCCCGCCGCGAGGCCTTGCTCGCGCGGGCCTATGAGCTGGGGGCGATCATCATCGAAGACGACTACGACAGCGAATTCCGCTACGAAGGCCGGCCCGCCGATTCGTTGCAGAGCCTGGATGAGCGCGGGATCGTCGCGTACGTCGGCACCTTCTCCAAGACCCTGCTGCCGGAGCTGCGGCTCGGCTACGCGATCCTGCCGCCGGCGATCCTTGAAGCGGTGATCCTGGCCAAGCGTCTCACCGACCAGCACACCTCCACCCTGCCCCAGTGGGCACTGGCCAAGTTCATCGCCGAGGGCTGCCTGCTCAAGCACATCCGCCGCTGCCACACCCTGTACGCCGGGCGTCGCGAGCGGATCCTGGCGCGCATGGCCGGGGATTTGTCGCCCTGGTTCGAGGCCGTGCCCACCACCGCGGGCTTTCATATGGCCGTGTTGTGCAAGGTCCCGGTGGACCTGGCGCTGGTGATCGAGTTGGCGAAAAAAGCCGAGGTCGGGCTCTACAGCCTCGATGGTTTTTTCAATGATGTGCCGGTGCGGCCAGGCCTGTTTTTCGGTTTCGGCGCAATCGAAACCCTCGACATCGACATCGCCCTCGACCGTTTGCGCGACATCCTGCAGCAGGTGGCCTGAGGATTGGACTGCGCATTTATCCGCCCATTGGCTGTTTGAGCCTCGCGCCGCCAGGCCTATCCTGCACGGGTGTCATTACCCGTGGACACCTCCGTCCGACTTGATTCAGGAGTCTGAAACGATGTCTCGCCAAGTGATCAATACCGTACAGGTGCAAGCCGCCGCCGGTCGCTCGGAAGAACTGGGCCGGCAATTGCAGCAAATCGTCGAGACCCTGCGCGCCCAGCCAGGCTGCGATGCCTACATGGTCGACCGTTGCCCGGACGATGGCGACCGCTGGAACGTCAGCGCCCGCTGGCAATCGGAAGCGGCCATGCAAGCCCACTTCAACTGTCCGGAAGTGCAAGGTTTCATCAGCCTGATCGACAACCGCCTGGCCCGAAGCGTGGATTTCAATAGTTTTCCGGTTGTCTGAGCGCTCGTACCCTGTGGCGAGGGAGCTTGCTCCCGCTCGGCTGCGCTGTAGGAGCTGGCGAAGCCTGCGATCTTTTGATCTTTCGTTTGAGACTCAAGTGCCTGGGGAAAGATCGCAGTCTCGCTCCGCTCGACAGCTCCTACAGAGCCCAGCGGGAGCAAGCTCCCTCGCCACGGGGGTGCGGGCCATCCTGATGGAAATTCGCCGCCCAACCATTGGTCTACCCACCTTCCGAAAGATTGGACGTTTGCTTGCCACACCCTGGGGCTTAGGGTGAACCCATCGCCGCTACCGCGCGAAATCACTCGAAATCACCAAGGTCCATGCCCCATGAAAACCCTCTATCTGATCGCCGCCCTCAGCCTGCTGCCCGTTACCCATACCTACGCCCACGAAGCCACGCCTTCGGAGAAGGTCACGGTGTTGCAGGAACAACTGCTGAAAAACGTTCCAGGCAAGAAAGCCATGATGCTGACCGTCAACTATGCCCCCGGCCAAGCGTCCATTGCCCACCAACACGAAGGCACGGCCATGGCCTATGTGCTGGAAGGCGCCATCACCTCCCAGGTCAAGGGCGAGCCGGCGAAGACCTACAAGGCCGGGGAGTTCTGGTACGAAGCGGCGGGCTCCGAGCACCTGGTGTCGAAAAACGCCAGCACGAGCCAACCGGCGAAATTGCTGGTGTTCATGGTGATGGGAGAGGATGAAGCGGTATTGATACCGCTGAAGAACTGACAGTCGCACTACAAGCCATCCTGTGGGAGCGAGCTAGCTCGCGATGACGGTGTATCAGTCAAGTTCAATGTCGCTGACCCACCGCTATCGCGAGCAAGCTCGCTCCCACAGGGGCACAGTGAATCCTGAAAGCAAAAAAAGCCCCGCATCTCTCAATGCGGGGCTTTTTCATTCAACGCCGGATCAGTTGGCCGTCACGACCGCCTGACCACTCAACGCCAGGTCCAGCAGCTCGCGGTTGGCGACCGCGTACATGGCGTAGTCGGTGCCGCTGGCGGCACGGATATCCACCAGCATCGCACGCCAGCGCTCGACCATGCTGTGATGCTGCTCCAGCCATAGCGCCAGGCGGGTTTCCACGTCCTGGGAACCGTCGCCCTCTTGCAGGACCGAGATGGTGATCGCCCGTTGCTGCCAGTCGATGTCGTCGCGGAACGCTTCACGGGCCAGTGCCTGCCAGTTGTTTTCCACCGGCAGTGCGCTGATCTGTTGCAGGTACCAGGTGATGTCCAGGGCACTGCCCACGGCGAAGTAAGCCTTGGCCACATCGGCGGCGTTCTGGCCGGTGACGTCGGACGCCTCGATGATCGGCAGCAAGGTGTACAGGTGCGTGGTGCCGGCAACCATGCGCGCCAGCAACTCCGGCACGCCAGCAGCCACATAGGCCTGGTAGCGGGTCTGCCAGCCTTCACGGGTCGGACCTTCCAGCAGTTCGTCGAGCTTGAGGCCCAACGCGGCCAGGTGCGGACCGAAGTGAGCGACGTCACGAGCCGCGTTCTGCTCGTTGCGGCGGCTGCGCAGGAACCAGCGCGTGGCGCGACGCCCCAGGCGCATCAGCTCGTCCATCAGCTCCAGTTGCACGTCGGCCGAGACCTGGTGGTCCAGGGCTTCGATCTGCCGGAACCAGTGCGGGAGGTGGAAGATATCGCGCACGATCACATAGGCACCGGCCACGTTCGCCGGGCTCATGCCCGTCGACTCCTTGAGCCGTTGAACGAAGGTGATGCCCATGTGGTTGACCAGGTCGTTGGCGATCTGGGTGCTGACGATCTCGCGCTTGAGGCGATGGCGACGCATGGCCTCGGAAAACTTGCTCACCAGCGTCGGCGGGAACGCGGTTTCCATGTCACGGGTCAGGTAATCGTCGTCCGGTACCAGGGAGTTGAGCAGCGCTTCCTTGAGGTCGATCTTGCTGTAGGAGATCAGCACCGACAGTTCGGCACGGGTCAGGCCATGGCCCGCCGCGACACGTTCGGCCAGTTGCTCTTCCGTCGGCAGGAACTCGATGGCGCGGTCCAGCTTGCCCCGGGCTTCCAGATCGTTCATCAGGCGCTTGTATTCGGCGATCCGCACGAAGGCGCGGCGTGCCGCCAGGGACAGGGCCTGGGTCTGCTTGTAGTTGTTGCCCAATACCAGGCCACCGACTTCGTCGGTCATGCTCGCCAGCAATTGGTTGCGTTGCTTGTCGGTCATGTCGCCGGCCTGCACCACTTCGTTGAGCAGGATCTTGATGTTCACTTCATGGTCGGAGCAGTCCACGCCGCCCGCGTTGTCGATGAAGTCGGTGTTGGAACCGCCTCCATTGAGGCCGAACTCGACGCGACCCAGTTGGGTCATGCCCAGGTTACCGCCCTCGCCCACGACCTTGCAGCGCAGTTCGTTGCCGTTCACGCGCAGCGCATCGTTGGCCTTGTCGCCGACATCGGCGTGGCTTTCGGTGCTGGCCTTGACGTAGGTGCCGATACCGCCGTTCCACAGCAGGTCCACCGGCGCCTTGAGCAAGGCGTTGAGCAACTCGGTCGGGGTCAGTTTGTCGGCCTTGATGTCGAAGCGTTCTTTCATCTGCGGCGAGATGGCGATGCTCTTCGCGCTGCGCGAGAAGATACCGCCGCCTTCGGACATGATGCTGGTGTCGTAGTCGGTCCAGGCCGAACGCGGCAGATCGAACAGGCGCTTGCGCTCGGCAAAGCTGCTGGCGGGCTCCGGGTTCGGGTCGATGAAGATGTGCAGGTGGTTGAAGGCCGCGACCAGTTGCAGCTTGTCGGACATCAACAAACCGTTGCCGAACACGTCGCCGGCCATGTCGCCGACGCCCACCACGGTGATGCTGTCTTCCTGGACATTGATGCCGCGCTCGCGGAAGTGGCGCTGCACGCCGACCCATGCGCCCTTGGCGGTGATGCCCATTTTCTTGTGGTCGTAGCCGGCCGAACCGCCGGAGGCAAACGCATCGCCCAGCCAGAAGCCGTAGTCGATGGCGATGCCGTTGGCGATGTCGGAGAAGGTCGCAGTGCCCTTGTCCGCCGCCACCACCAGGTACGGGTCATCGTCGTCATGGCGCACGACGTTGGCCGGCGGAACCAGCGCGCCGTCCTTGAGGTTGTCGGTGATGTCCAACAGGCCCGAGATGAAGATGCGGTAGCAGGCGATACCCTCCGCCGCGATCTCGTCCCGGCTGCCGCCCAGCGGCAGGCGACGTGGCAGGAAACCGCCCTTGGCGCCCACCGGCACGATCACCGAGTTCTTCACTTGCTGGGCTTTTACCAGGCCCAGCACTTCGGTACGGTAGTCTTCTTCACGGTCGGACCAGCGCAGGCCACCGCGGGCGACGTTGCCGAAGCGCAGGTGCACGCCTTCGACCCGTGGCGAGTAGACGAAGATCTCGAACTTCGGTACGGGCTTGGGCAGTTCCGGGATCAGGTGCGGGTTGAACTTGAAGCTGAAGTAGGACTTGTTCTGGCCGTTGGCGTCGGTCTGGTAGAAGTTGGTCCGCAGGGTGGCCTTGATCAGGTCCAGGTAGCGACGCAGGATGCGGTCTTCGTTGAGCACCTGGACATCGTCCAGGGCCGAGAGGATCGCTTGCTCCAGACGCAACTGCTTGTCTTCCAGGTCATCGCCGCTGAGCTTGCGCGCCAGGTAGAAGCGGGTCTTGAACAACCGGGTCAGTTCGCGAGCGATGTCGGTGTGGTTGTTCAGGGTGCTGGCGATGTAACCCAGGTCGAAGCCCAGGCGGATCTGCTTCAGGTAACGGGCGTAGGCACGCAGCAGCGCCACGTCGCGCCATGGCAGGCCGGCGGTCAGCACCAGGCGGTTGAACGCATCGTTCTCGGCATCGCCACGCACGATATGGACGAAGGCGTCCTGCAAGGTGTCGTTGAGTTGCTGGATGTCCAGGTCCAGGCCTTCGGCGGCGGTGAACGCGAAATCATGAATCCAGAACTCGCGGCCGTTGGTGTGGCGCAAGCGGTACGGGAATTCACCGAGCACGCGCAGACCGAGGTTTTCCAGGATCGGCAGCACGTCGGACAGCGCCAGCGGCGTGTCGGCGTGATACAGCTTGCAATGCAGCTCGCGCTGGCCGGAGACCTGGCCCAGCGGCTGGTAGAAGCTCATGACCAGCGGGTTCTTTTCGTTCAGGTTCAGCAGGTGCTGCATGTCCACCACCGCCGAGTGCGCGGCAAAGCGCTCGCGGTAGCCGGCCGGGAAGCCTTTCGGGAAATCCGACAGCACATTGGTGCCCTGGGCTTCGCCGAAACTTTCGATGACCAGGCTGGCGTAGTCGTCCTTCCAGCTGCGGCAGGCCTGCACGACTTCTTTTTCCAGCAGCAGCGGGTCGATGTCGAGGCGGTTCTTCGGGTCCACCCGCAGGATCAACTGCACACGGGCCAACACGGATTCGGAGAAGAACGTCCAGAATTCGCAGTCCGTGGCCTTCAGGCGATCCATCAGCACTTGCTGGATCTTCTGGCGCACCTCGGTGGAATAGATGTCACGTGGCACGTAGGCCAGGCAGTAGCAGAAACGGCCATACGGGTCTTTGCGCAGGAACACGCGGATCTTGTTGCGCTCCTGGATCTGCACGATGGACATGACGGTGCTGAACAGCTCGTCCACCGGGGTCTGGAACAGGTCGTCACGGGGCAGCACTTCGACCACCTGGGCCAGTTCCTTGCCCAGGTGCGCCTTGGCCTGGAAGCCCGAGCGGCGCTCGATTTCCGCGACCTTGCGACGGATGTACGGGATGACCCGCACGCTCTCGCCATACACCGAAGAGGTGTACAGGCCCATGAAACGGCATTCCTTGATGACCTTGCCGCTGGCGTCGATTTCGCGGATCGACACGTAGTCCGGGTAGGCCGGACGGTGCACGCGGCTCGGATGTGCGGCCTTGGCGAACGACAACAGCGTCGGCTCGCGCAGGTAGGCGACGGCGTAGTCTTCGATGCGCAGGTCTTCGGCGGTCAGGCCGGCGCGCAGCAATTTGGTCAGGCCGAGGAACGAGTCGGGGTCGTACTCGATGTGACCGCCGTCGGCCTCATCGCGCACCACGAACTCTTCGTAACCCAGGAAGGTGAAATGGTTACCCACCAGCCATTCCAGGAAGCTCTTGATCTCGCTCTTTTCATCAGCGTCGATGGCGTAGGCGCTGCTGTCCAGGCTGTCGAGGATTTCCTGGACCTTGGCTTTCATCGGTTCGAAATCAGCCACGGCCACGCGCACTTCGCCCAGCACTTGCTCAAGTTCCTTGCTCAGGACGTTGAGTTCGGCGGCGTTGGCGCAGCGGTCGATTTCCAGGTACATCAACGACTCTTGCAGGATGTCGTCGCCCTGGGTGCCTTTGGGCAGGATTTCCAGCAGCTCGCCCTTGCTGCCGCGACGCACGCTCAGCACAGTGGTTTGCAGGGTATGGATGCTGTAGCCGCGACGGTTCAGCTCGGTACGGACCGAGTCCACCAGGAACGGCAGGTCGTGGTGCAACACTTCCACGGCCGTGTGGGTCGACTGCCAGCCGTGGCGTTCGTAATCGGGGTTGTAGACACGCACCTGCGGTTGCGTGTGATCAAAGCGCTCAAGCAGGCGCCAGGCAGACAGGGTGCAGCCGGCGAGGTCGGACAACCGGCGCTGGGTAAGTTCATCGAGGGAAATGATGCCGAAGAATTGTTCAGCGAACAGCGCCACTTGTGGCAGTGCCTGTTCACTGATGTGCTGCGCCAGTGCCGCTTGCAGTTGGTGCTGGAAGTCGGCTTTGCTGGCTGCGGTGAAGAACGCCATCTGTGGTACTCCGCTTGGGCTTGTTATTGATGAAAGCGTCGCGTGCAACCCCTTGCGGGGCTGTCGGCCACCCCGTTCCTGATTCTCGGGCAGAGGAAACAGGATGACAGGTGGGTGAAGCTGGACAGGACCCGCGGGTCACATCCTTTTCCATGTAATTTCATGTCATGGACACCTGCAAAAACCACCCAGGGGTGGCCTTGGCAGGTGCACATCCGTTGCGCAGCTTAACGAGTGCGACAACCTGCCTGCTTGCAGCGCTGCGACATATTCGGTCATCGGCTAGCGGTACGCCTCGAACAACCCTAGCAGCCTGCGGGACAAACGACACCTGGCGGCGTGAAATCGGCCTGGATCCAGCTAACCCAGCAGAAATTCTCCCGGGCTGGCAAAATCCCCTTTTCGTACCCGCAGGGCTCATCAAGCCAGGAACCATCACCATGCAAATGACCACCGCCCTTCTGATCGCCAACCCGTGTGATGAAGAAGAAGACAACATGGCCATGCTCTGCTGCCACAGCGCCCAGGGCGAAATGTTCCTGATGACGCGCTACCCCGACGAAGACGAACTGGAAATAGCCCTCGATGGAGAGCCTTCGACACTGGACGGCGTCAAGGTCACCCTCAGCCCGACCCGCTTGCTGATTGAAATTGCGGCAGCGGATGCCGATGCGTTGAATGGGGATGATGTGCTGGAGATCAGTCATGATACTGATGCGGCGGATTTGGCTGATGTGGAATTGACGTTGCAGAATATTCTCAAGGGGACGGGGACTTATATCAGCCAGCTTTAAATCCTCTTCAACTTCGTTCAGCCCCCGTAGGCGGCTCGTATCGATATTTCCTACCGATACGAGCTTGCCTCGCGTTCAATCCTAGTCAAGTCCAAGGGTGCGTGCCCCCGTTTTGATTATCGTAATATTGATTAATAAGGTTCTTAACTTCTTTCTCGGTCTTGCAATACGAAGTCTGGTTCAGAAACATGTTGCTCTTTACGTTTTAATAAAAAAAACATTAACTTTCGCCCCCCTCCCGCAAGAGCCAACCTTACTTTCGATAACAGCGGGCGCTTATCTTCAAGAGACTTATGTCTATAACCAACTTTGACTCCAAAGGCGACCACTGCCCTGTGGCATCAGCCAACCCTGCCCTCTCGTCACGGGTTCAGTGTAATTGCCGCTAATCCTCTTTCTTCACAAGATTGCCATTGGCGTCAATAGAACAAGTACTCGTGATGGTCATTCGGACCCCTCACGTAGTAACGAGCCTCATTGCCGTTATCGGGCACGTCCAGGCTGATAGAGAATCCCAGTTCGTTGATCACCTTGTTACTCCGACTGCTCAAGAGCTGTCCGGATCGTCGCCCTGTCCGACGCAAGCGAACCACCGCCGGTCGTGCCTCCGACACGTCGCCCTTGACGACCGATTGGGTTCTGGTGTTTCCTGAAACCGGTTTCAGAGCCACTAATAAATCCAATAAGCAGGTTTCAATCCGTGAATTCTTTCTCCGCCGCCCAGCGCAGCCGCGTAACCATGCTTGATGTCGCCGAACGCGCCGGGGTCTCCAAGGCCAGTGTCTCGCGTTTCATTGGCGAAGACCGTGCCCTGCTCTCCGAGGCCATCGCCCGGCGCATCGAGCAGGCCATCAGCGAGCTGGGCTACCGGCCGAACCAGATGGCCCGCGGCCTCAAGCGCGGACGCACGCGCTTGATCGGCATGTTGGTGGCCGATATCCGCAACCCTTATTCAATTGCCGTGATGCATGGCGTGGAAACCGCCTGTCGTCGCCATGGCTATAGCCTGGTGGTGTGCAACACCGACCGCGACGACGAGCAGGAACGCCAGCACCTGGCCTTGTTGCGCGCCTACAACATCGAAGGGCTGATCGTGAACACCTTGGGTCACCACCGTGACGAACTGTTCGAACTGCGCAGCGAAATGCCCCTGGTGCTGGTGGATCGCAAGGTCGATCGCCTCGACAGCGACCTGGTCGGGCTGGACAACCCGGCGGCCATCGAAATGGCCCTCGATCACCTCGAACAACGGGGCTACCGCGATCTGTTGCTGGTGACCGAACCGTTCGACGGCACCAGTTCGCGAATCGAGCGGGTCGAGAGTTTCAAGGCTGGCATCCAACGACGGCCTGCCCTGGCCGGCACCGTGGTGGAAACCTGCGATCAGTTGACCACGCGCATCAAGACCTTTCTTGCCCAGCCTGACCATGGCCCCAAGGCGTTGTTCTGCGCCAATGGCATTGCCGCCCTCGCCGCGACGACGGTGTTGCGCGAGCTGGGTTGCCACTTGTTCGACGACGTGGGCCTGATCGCCCTCGATGACTTGGATTGGTACCCCTTGGTGGGCAGCGGCATCACGGCCCTGGCCCAACCGACAGCGCAGATCGGCGCCAGCGCGTTCGAATGCCTGCTCAAGCGCTTGCGCGGTGACAACGGGCCGGTGCGGACCCTGGATTTTGCGGCGCGGTTGATTGAGCGTGGGTCGACGCTTGGGAATGGTCGGTGATGGTGAGGGCCCTATCGCGAGCAAGCTCGCTCCCACACTGGATCTGTGGCGCACTGAAGATCCCTGTGGGAGCGAGCTTGCTCGCGATGAGGCCCTGAAGCACACCCCCTTTTTTTGAACCCTTTTTTTGAACAAAACTGAAACCGGTTTCAGAGGTATAACAACAATGCACAACCCACCCGTCTCCATCAGTCTTTCCAGCTACGGCGCCGACCTGGTGCGGCAGCATGGCCAAGGCCGTTTCATCGATCTGTTGGCCGCCGCCGGTGCCTCGCGCATCGAATGGCGCGAAGAATTGCTCACCACCGAACAGCCCGCTGAACTGGCCGCCGCTGCCCGGGCCCAGGGGCTGCAGAGTATTTTTTCGTCGCCCCTGGAACTGTGGCTCGCCGGCCAGTCCAGGCCCAACCCCGCCCTGGCGCTGGCCCTGCAACGCGGCGAGGCGTTCGGTTCGACCTGGCTGAAAGTCTCCCTCGGGCATTTCACCGACTCCAATGACCTGTCGGCGCTGGCCCAGGTGCTCGCCGTCAGCCCGGTGCAGTTGCTGGTGGAAAACGACCAGACCTTGCAGGGCGGGCGGATCGAACCGTTGCAACGGTTCTTCACCGCAATGGAGCACCAGGGGCTGCCCGTCGCCATGACCTTCGACATTGGCAACTGGCAATGGCAGGACCAATCGGCCGCCGTGGCCGCCCGACAGCTCGGACGGTATGTGGCGTATGTGCACTGCAAGGCCGTGGCCCGGCGCGCCGACGGCAAACTCGTCGCCGTGCCTCCGGCCATGACCGACCTGCACGTGTGGGAACAACTGCTCAAGCATATGCCCGCCGGCGTGATGCGCGCCGCCGAGTACCCGCTGCAAGACGATGACCTGCTGCAATTGACCGCCAGCCATGTCGCCACCCTGTCCCGCCTCGGGCAATCGCGCCAGGAGCCTGCCCATGTCTGAGTTCGATGTGTTGTCGTTCGGTGAAACCATGGCAATGCTGGTGGCGGATCAGCGCGGTGACCTGGCCAGCGTCGACCAGTTTCACAAGCGCATTGCGGGGGCCGACAGCAACGTGGCCATCGGCCTGTCGCGGCTGGGCTTCAAGGTGGCGTGGCTGAGTCGGGTCGGCGCCGATTCCCTGGGGCGCTTCGTGACGCAGACCCTGGAAAACGAGGGCTTGGATTGTCGTCACGTGGCGGTCGACCCGCAGCACCCCACCGGCTTCCAGTTCAAGTCCCTTACCGTCGATGGCAGCGACCCGCAAGTCGAGTATTTCCGGCGCAGCTCGGCGGCCAGTCATCTGTCGATCAGCTCCATCGCGCCTGCGCTGCTTGAGGCCCGTCACGTGCACGCCACCGGCATCGTCCCGGCGCTGTCGGGCACGGCCCGCGAGATGTCCTTCGAATTGATGAGCCGTATGCGCGCGGCCGGTCGCAGCCTGTCGTTCGACCCTAACCTCAGGCCAAGCCTATGGGGCAGCGAGTCGACGATGATCACTGAAATCAATCGCCTCGCCGCCCTCGCCCACTGGGTCTTGCCGGGGCTCGGCGAAGGCCGGCTGCTGACCGGCTTCGACGACCCGGCCGACATCGCCGCGTTCTACCTGGATCAAGGTGCCGAAATCGTCGTGATCAAGCTCGGCGCGGACGGCGCCTATTACCGCACGGCGCTGGACCAGGGCGTCATCCCCGGCGTGCCGGTGGCCCACGTGGTGGACACCGTGGGCGCCGGTGATGGTTTCGCCGTGGGCCTGATCAGCGCATTGCTCGAAGGCCAGGCCATTACCGAGGCCGTGCAGCGCGCCAACTGGATTGGCAGCCGCGCGGTGCAGAGCCGTGGGGATATGGAAGGGTTGCCGACGCGCCTTGAGTTATTGGCTGAATTTGAAACCGCCTATCGCGAGCAAGCTCGCTCCCACATGGGATCGAGTTAACCCCTGTGGGAGCGAGCTTGCTCGCGATAGAGGCCACCGCAAAACACACCTGCTGCAAACAAAAACAACAAGCTCAGGAGTCAACGACATGCAAACGCTCAACCTCGCCACCCGCCGCTGGTGGTACATCATGCCCATCGTCTTCATCACCTACAGCCTGGCCTACCTCGACAGGGCCAATTATGGATTTGCCGCCGCCTCGGGCATGGCCAAGGACCTGATGATCACCCCAGGGCTTTCGTCGCTGCTGGGTGCCCTGTTTTTCCTCGGCTACTTTTTCTTCCAGGTCCCGGGGGCGATCTACGCGCAAAAGCACAGTGTGAAGAAGCTGATCTTCGTCAGCCTGATCCTCTGGGGTTCGCTGGCCACCCTGACGGGCGTGGTCTCCAATGCCTACTGGCTGATCGTGATCCGTTTCATGCTCGGGGTGGTCGAGGCCGCGGTGATGCCGGCGATGCTGGTGTACCTGTGCCACTGGTTCACCCGGGCCGAACGCTCGCGCGCCAATACCTTCCTGATCCTCGGCAACCCGGTGACCATGCTGTGGATGTCCGTGGTCTCGGGTTACCTGGTGCAGCGATTCGACTGGCGCTGGATGTTCATCATCGAGGGCCTGCCGGCGGTGCTCTGGGCCTTTGTCTGGTGGCGCCTGGCCGATGATCGCCCGGCCCAGGCCAAGTGGCTCAGTGACCAGGAAAAACATGATCTGGAAAGTGCCTTGGCGGCCGAACAGGTCGGCATCAAGGCGGTGAAGAATTACGCCGAAGCCTTCCGCTCTCCCAAGGTGATCATCCTGGCGTTGCAGTTCTTCTGCTGGAGCATCGGCGTCTACGGGTTTGTGCTGTGGCTGCCGTCGATCCTCAAGGCCGGCCTGCAGATGAACATGGTCGAGGCCGGGTGGCTGTCGTCCTTGCCGTACCTGGCCGCGGTGATCGGCATGCTGGTGGTGTCCTGGGCGTCGGACAAGGCGCAGAAGCGCAAGCGTTTTGTCTGGCCGCCGCTGCTGATCGCCTCTATCGCGTTCTACGCCTCCTACCTGCTGGGGGCCGAGCACTTCTGGTGGTCCTATGGCTTGCTGGTGGTCGCCGGCGCCTGCATGTACGCGCCCTACGGTCCGTTCTTCGCCATCGTTCCGGAAATCCTCCCGGCCAATGTCGCCGGCGGCGCCATGGCGTTGATCAACAGCATGGGCGCGCTGGGTTCGTTCGGCGGCTCGTACCTGGTGGGCTACCTCAACGGCACCACCGGCTCCCCTGGCATGTCCTTCCTGCTGATGAGCGGCGCCTTGCTGCTGTCGGTCGTGCTGACCCTCGCCCTCAAGCCCGGCGCCAGCGACCGGACCGTCTCCCACCCCGCGACGCCAAACCCGGCGCCTGCCCGTTCCTGAATCGAGACCCATCCATGAAAAAGCACGTGGTGTTGTACAAAACGCTGTCACCTCAATTGATGGCTCGCCTGCAAGCCCAGGCCCAAGTCACGCTCATCGAACGCCTCGATGCCCAAGGCCTGGCACAACTGCGCGACGCCCTGCCCACGGCCCACGGCCTGCTGGGCGCCAGCCTCAAGCTGGATGCGGCGCTGCTGGACCTGGCGCCGAACCTGCAAGCCATCGCCAGCGTCTCGGTGGGGGTCGACAATTACGACATCGACTACCTGACCGAACGCCGGATCCTGTTGACCAATACCCCGGACGTGCTCACCGAGACCACCGCGGACACCGGTTTCGCCCTGATCCTGGCAACCGCCCGGCGCGTGGTGGAGCTGGCCAACCTGGTGCGCAGCGGCGGCTGGCAACAGAGCATCGGCCCCCGGCATTTCGGCACCGACGTCCATGGCAAGACCCTGGGCATCATCGGCATGGGGCGCATCGGCGAAGCCTTGGCCCAGCGCGGCCACTTCGGCTTCGGCATGCCGGTGCTCTACCACAGCCACTCGCCCAAGCCCGCGGTCGAGCAGCGTTTCGACGCACGCTATTGCAGCCTCGAAACATTGTTGCAGCAGGCGGACTTCGTTTGCCTGACCTTGCCCTTGACGGCTGAAACCCAAGGGCTGATCGATGCGCAGGCGTTTGCCCGAATGCGTCCCGAGACCCTCTTCATCAATATCTCCCGGGGAAAAGTGGTGGATGAAGCGGCGCTGATCGACGCCCTGCGCAACGGCCAGATCCGTGGCGCGGGGCTGGATGTGTTCGAGCACGAACCCTTGAATGCGGATTCGCCGCTGCTGCAACTGGACAACGTGGTAGCGACACCGCACATGGGCTCGGCCACCCACGAGACCCGGGAAGCGATGGCACGCTGCGCCGTGGACAACCTGCTGGCGGTATTGGCGGGGGAGCGACCGAAGAACCTGGTGAATTTGGGGGTGTGGAAAGACTGAGCAATCATCCGAGCACAGCAGCGCTTCTGTGGCGAGGGAGCGTGCTCCCGCTGGGTTGCGAAGCGCCCCTTAAAGGGCTGGATGCGGCCTGCCTGATACACCGAGGTGGCGAGCTTCGGGTCTGCTGCGCAGCCCAGCGGGAGCAAGCTCCCTCGCCACAATGGGTTTGCCGAAAAATACGGCCGACTTTCAGGGCATGTAGACGCTCCCTAAGTTACCACCTACAAATCCTGCCCTAACAAATGTACATAAAAATCTGCGGCAGGCTTTCCTTCAGATACGTCTTACCGATTGTCAGGAAGCCCCCTACGTTAACGTCGGATGTTGCGCTCTGGCTCATCCAGAAACCTGCTGCTATTCATATAACTCAATGCGCGCGCCCTTCGGTGCCGCTAACACGCCAGTTAACACCTAAACCGCAACACCTAACGGACGGTCGCATGCCATCTATACAAACACTTATTAGAACCGCATGCGAAAAACATACATCGCTTCTAACATTAACCGTCGCGACAATCATCGCACTCAAACTCATCACACTCGCCCCGCCACTGTTACTTGGAACCATCATCGACACCCTGCAAGGCAACAGAAACCCAGCATCCAGCACGCTGCTCGCACTGACGACAGGCTTGATTGTCGCGGGATGTATTCATGCCATCATCACTCCGCTGCAAATCCATGCGCTGTCCAAGCTGGTACAAAGCATTATCATGAATGCGTCCATCGAGTGGATCACCGAACTCATGGGCAAGGAGTTTTCGTTATTCAATTCCTGGAGGATCGGCCACTTCATCAAATCGGTCGAGCGCGGAATTACTGCTCACGAACAACTGCTAACGTTCATTGTGACCATTGCGCTCCCCGTACTCTTGGAGTTCCTAGTTGTTGGGGCGGCTTTTATTTATATTGGGGGCAGTGAAATCTTTTTGAGCATGACGGCGTTCGGAATCATCTATCTGGCTGCTACCCATAAAATCATCAGATGGCGGAGAAAGCACATCGATGCAGTCAGTGAGCAGGAAGATGAATTAAGTGCCCACCTCTACAACACCCTCAACGCAGGAAAAGTCATAAAACTGGAAAGCACCATACCTACGGCCCTGCGCCCGTTGAACGCGGCGTTCGGAGGCTATGCCAACGCTGCGGTAACTACAGCATCATCTGGCGGCCTGCTGAGCACCGCCAAGATATTGTTCATCAGCCTTTCCACTGGGGGATTGCTCTACTGGGGCGTCGTGGACCAACTGTCGGGGCAGCCCAGTATCAGTGTCGGGCAGCTGGTTGCCATTTTTTCAATCGCGGGGAGCTATCTGCTCAGTATTTCAACCTTGACTGAAGGGTATCGTGTTCTTGATCAGTTCCTTGCAGACCAGCGTCAATTTCAAGGTCTGCTATCACTTCCGGATTTCGATTGCAGCAATCGGCTGGCGCGAGTTGATTCCCAACGGTCCTCAGTCCTGGAACTCGGCCCCTGCGAAGTGGCAGGAGCAGGACCGCTTCGCCTGTCGATCAAGCGCTCCCTGGCATTTACTCAAGGGCAGTCAGTGGCCATTACGGGCCCTAGCGGCGCAGGCAAAACCACTTTTCTGGAAGTGCT
This sequence comes from Pseudomonas sp. NFACC14, assembly GCF_900106885.1. Taxonomy (NCBI): domain Bacteria; kingdom Pseudomonadati; phylum Pseudomonadota; class Gammaproteobacteria; order Pseudomonadales; family Pseudomonadaceae; genus Pseudomonas; species Pseudomonas sp. NFACC14. The sequence goes on along the minus strand of NZ_FNOA01000004.1, from coordinate 216,414 downwards.
CGCCGGACTTGATGCATCAACGCGAGACCAACTGAGTATCGACTCGGCACCGGTCTCACTTTTGACCGGTCAAGCTCACCTGGACGCCTTGAGATACTGTCCACAACAACCACGGTTTCTGGAAGGCTTTTTTGAACAATCGGTTCTGTTCGGAGGCAACGCATCGCCGATTTTGTCTAGAGCCATACAGCAATTGGAACTGGATGAGATCGTGACAACACGTCAGGTCAGCGAAAATGCATCGAATATCTCGGGAGGCGAAGCCAAACGCCTATCGCTGCTGTGCCTGATCAACAAGCCCGGAAAATTCAATATGTTCGACGAGCCAAGCGCATCCATCGAACCCAGGCTGACCACGCCCCTCTGGGACCTGTTATTCGACGTTTTTGCTGGGCAGGGGTTGATCTGTGTCACCCATGACGTTGACCACCTGCATCGGTTTGATCGGGTCATTGTGATGCATGACGGGGCAATCGTGGACGATGGTCCGTGGCGGGAGTTGGTCGACAGGCCAGCAGTCAAGCTGCTGGTGGATGAGATTAGGATGCAGAGCTAACGAAATAGGGTGGTGGATCTGCTGCCGTCATCGCGAGCAAGCTCGCTCCCACAGGTTTTTCGGTTTGCCCAGGATTTAAGGAATGACACAAGTCCCTTGTGGCGAGGGAGCTTGCTCCCGTTCGGCTGCGCGTAGGAGCTGCCGAAGGCTGCGATCTTTTGATCTTTCGCTCGGGACTCAATTGTCTGGGAAAAGATCGCAGCCTCGTTGCACTCGACAGCTCCTACACAGCTCCTACACAGCTCCTACACCGCAGCCCAGCGGGAGCATGCTCCCTCGCCACGGGGGTTATGTCGGCTGACGGGTTTCGATGTTGTCCAGTGCACGGTTCGCCAGCAGGCTGCCCAGTTCGATCAGTTGCTGAATGCCCAAGAGGAAATGCCGGCGTGAACCGTCCAGGTCGAAGGCCAGGTCATTGACCATGGCATTGGCCGAAGCCAGGGTTTCGCTGAGGTTGGCAAGCAGGCTTTCGGTGTCGATGTCTTTGTTGACGGTGAAGAGTTGGCCGGGCGCAGGTTCTGCTTCGGGTTTGTCCGGTTTGGGGTTCAGGTAATGGTCAAGGACGCGGTCGGTGACTTCGTCGTGTTTCTGGGACTTGTTTTTTGGACGCGGTGACGTTGGATCGGTGTTCGGTGGGTTCGGGGTTACTTTGAACATGAATGAATCTCCAAATCAGAAAAAGGAGACCATCAACCTCGCTACCAAACGAAGGTGGCGGCCATACGCGGGTTGGTAGACCGGTGACTTGGAGAACCGGCGCGTCCGAAGACGCCCTGCGCATGACCGCCATAAAACAGATACCAAAAAGGCCTCTGTTGCAGGGGCTGTGCGACAAGTCAAAAGCCGGGCTACCAAACCCGATCGCTGATTCCTCAACGACCCGGAAACGATAGAACCTGCCTCCCAAGCGCACAAGCCGGCGGATTCTGGCGCAGTCGTAGGCAATGGCGCAAGACAACGTAGCCCGATACAGAACACTCCTACATCTAGATAAACACCCCTTCACTTTGTGAGTGCTTCGCACTGGTGCGCCAGCCCGGTCGAGCGGGAGCAAGCTCCCTCGCCACAGCAAACCCACCCCCACAATCTTTCCAAGCCGATCACAATTCACATGGCCAATCAAAATCCCGTTAGTCGCCACCCCCCGCCATGCATTAAAGTAACGCCCCCAGCCCCGGCGTTATCCGAACGCCTGAGGCCACCCTTTCCAGGAACAGTCACCGATGGAACATCGTGAAGCGCTGCTTGCGCTGCGAACCTTTCTTTCAACGCAGATTCTCGGCCAGGAAAAACTCATCGAGCGCCTGCTCATCGCCTTGCTCGCCGACGGTCATATGCTGGTGGAGGGCGCGCCTGGGCTGGCCAAGACCAAGGCCATCAAAGAGCTGGCCGAGGGCATCGAAGCGCAGTTCCATCGTATCCAGTTCACCCCTGACCTGCTGCCCGCCGACATTACCGGCACGGAAATCTACCGGCCGGAAACCGGCAGTTTCGTGTTCCAGCAAGGGCCGATTTTCCATAACCTGGTGCTGGCGGACGAAATCAACCGCGCCCCGGCCAAGGTCCAGTCGGCCCTGCTCGAAGCCATGGCCGAGCGCCAGGTCAGTGTCGGGCGCAGCACGTATGAACTGTCGCCGCTGTTCCTGGTGATGGCCACGCAGAACCCGATCGAGCAGGAAGGCACCTACCCGCTGCCCGAAGCCCAGCTCGACCGGTTCCTGATGCACGTCAAGATCGGTTTTCCCGATGCTGCCGTGGAACGCCGCATCCTGCAGCAGGCCCGGGGTGAAGCGCTGAACGGCGAGACCAAGCCCGAGCGCCGCGTGAGCCAGCAGGCGATCTTCTCCGCACGCAAGGAAATCCTCGGGTTGTACATGGCCGACGCCGTGGAGGAGTACCTGGTGCAACTGATCATGGCCACCCGCAACCCGGCCAAGTTCGATCCGGAAATGGCCGAGTGGATCGCCTACGGCGCCAGTCCGCGGGGTTCCATCGCCCTTGACCGCTGCGCCCGTGCCCATGCCTGGCTGGCCGGGCGCGACTTTGTCAGCCCGGAAGATATCCAGGCCGTGCTGTTCGACGTGCTGCGCCATCGCATCATCCTGTCGTTCGAAGCCGAGGCCGCCGGCATCGACCAGGACCGGGTCGTGCAGCGGATTCTCGACGTCGTCGCTGTCGCTTGAGCATGAGTCATGAATAACCCCCTGGCGCCCGCACCGGGCATCCGCGTCAGCCTTTCGGAGCTGATCGAGATGCGCCATCGCGTGCGCGAGGTGCAGCTGTTCTCGACACCGGGCCAGCGCAGCCCGCTGATCGGCCTGCACCACTCCAAGCTGCGCGGGCGTGGGGTGGATTTCGACCAGGTGCGGGTCTACCAGGCCGGCGACGACGTACGCACCATCGACTGGCGTGTCACCGCCCGGACCCAGGAGCCTCACACCAAGCTGTTCCACGAAGAGCGGGAGCGGCCGATCTTCATCATGATCGAGCAAAGCCACCGGCTGTTCTTCGGCTCGGGGCTGATGTTCAAGTCGGTACTCGCCGCCCAGGCCGCCAGCCTGATCGGCTGGGCCGCGCTGGGGCATAACGACCGGGTCGGCGGCCTGGTGTTCGGTAACAACACCCATTACGAGGTCAAGCCCCGGCGCAGCAAGCAGAGCCTGTTGCAATTGCTCAACCGGCTGGTGCGGGTCAATCAGTCACTGCACACCGAGGGCGAGCCGGACCGCGACTCGTTCGGCATCGCCCTGCGCCGGGCCCGGGAAGTGCTGCGGCCCGGCAGCCTGGTGATCGTGATTTGCGACGAGCGTGCATTGTCCGACAGCGCCGAACAGCAACTGAGCCTGCTGTCGCGCCATTGCGATCTGTTGCTGCTACCGCTGTCGGACCCGCTGGATCACGCCTTGCCCGCCGCCGGCTTGCTGCGCTTCGCCCAGCGTGGCGCGCAGTTGGAGCTCGACACCCTGAATTTCGAACTGCGCCAGGCCTATCGCGCCCAGGCCGAGGCACGCCAGGCGCGTTGGGAATTGCTGGCGCAAAAGCTGCGAATCCTGATGATGCCCCTGAGTACCCAGGGCGACATGGTCGAGCAGCTGCGCGACTACCTGAACCCCAAGCGGACCGGGAAAAGCCGATGAGCAGTCTCGATCAATTGCAGCCGCTGATGGCGCCACCGCCCATTGGTTTCTGGCCGCCCGCGCCGGGCTGGTGGTTGCTACTGCTGATGTTGCCGTTGCTGGGCCTGGGGCTGTGGCAATTGCGCCGGTTCATTCCCGCCAAGCGCACCGCCGACCGCAGCGAGCAAGCCCTGGACCCGGTGCGCCTGGCCGCCCTGGCCGAACTCGCCCGGCTGCCCAAGCCCTACGACGGCGCGCCGGCCGGCGCCTGGTTGCAGCAACTCAACGGGCTGCTCAAGCGCCTGTGCCGCAACCACTACCCCTACAGCCAGAGCCACACCCTCAACGGGCGCAAATGGCTGGCCTTCCTGGATAACCGTTGCCCGGCCGCTGGCTTGACGCGCTGGATGGTATTGGTGGAAGGCGCCTACAAGCCCGAATGCAAGCTCGATGACAAAGCCATCGCCGGCCTGACCCAGGCGGTCGAAATCTGGATTCGCAAACATGTTTGAATTCGCCTGGCCGTGGGTGTTCGCCCTGTTGCCGCTGCCCTGGCTGATGCGCCTGGTGCTGCCGGCGGCCGACAGCGGCGAGCCGGCGCTCAAGGTCAGCTTCCTCGGCGACCTGGAAGGCCTGGTGGGCCGTCGGGCCCGGGCCAATCTGCCGACCTGGCGGCAACAAGCGCCCTTTATCCTGCTCTGGCTGCTGTTGCTGATCGCCGCTGCACGACCGCAGTGGCTGGGGGAACCGCTGCCCATTGCCGCCAGCGGGCGCGACCTGCTGGTGGCGGTGGACGTCTCGGGCTCCATGGACTTTCCCGACATGCAGTGGAAGGACGAAGAAGTCAGTCGCCTCGCGCTGGTCCAGCACATGCTCGGGGATTTTCTCGAAGGACGCGAAGGTGACCGGGTCGGCCTGATCCTGTTCGGCAGCCAGGCCTACTTGCAGGCACCGCTGACCTTCGACCGCCGCACCGTGCGTCGTTGGCTCGACGAGGCGCGCATCGGCATCGCTGGCAAGAATACCGCCATCGGCGACGCCATCGGCCTGGCCCTCAAGCGCCTGCGCCAGCGTCCGGCCCACAGTCGCGTATTGATCCTGGTCACCGACGGTGCCAACAACGGCGGCGAAATCGACCCGCTGACCGCCGCGCGGCTGGCCGCCGACGAAGGCGTGAAAATCTACCCGATCGGCATTGGTGCCGACCCGGAGCAAAGTGGCACGGCGGGCTTCCTCGGCGTCAACCCGAGCCTGGACCTCGACGAACCGTCCCTCAAGGAGATTGCCCAGGTCACGGGCGGTCGCTATTTTCGTGCCCAGGATGGTGAGCAATTGCTGGCGATCAAGACCACCCTCGACCAGCTCGAACCGGTGACCCAGCAACCGACCCAGGCACGCCCTGCCCTGGCGCTGTATCACTGGCCCCTGGCCGCTGCGCTGCTGTTGAGCCTATTGCTGGTGGTCAGGGCGCGCTGGCCGGACAATCCACTGCAACGCCTGTTCAACCGGCCGCTGTTCCAGCCGTCCCAACCTACCGAGTGGCGCCAGCGGCTCAAGCGCCTGCGCTTGCGGAGGCGTCGATGATCGCCCTCTGGCCGCACTGGCTGCGCCCCTGGTTCGTGTTACTGCTGCCGTTGCTGGGCTGGTTGCTCTGGCAATTGTGGCACCGGCAGAAACGGGTGGGCCGCTGGCAGATGATCTTGCCGCCGGCCTTTCATGCGGTACTGCTCAGTGGTGGCAGTGGTCGGGAAAGCCGGCTGCCGTGGATTGCCCTGGGCCTGGGCTGGCTGCTGATCGTGCTGGCGTTGCTGGGGCCAAGCTGGGCGCGGGTCGAACAGACCAGCCAGAAACCCGCCGATCCGCTGGTAGTGATACTGGAACTGACCCCGGAAATGCTCGCCACCGATGTCCCGCCCACGCGCCTGGAACAGGCCCGGCGCAAGGTGCTGGACCTGCTGCAGAACCGCAGCGATGCCCAGACCGCGATCATCGTCTATGCCGGCAGCGCCCATACGCTGGTGCCGCTGTCCGACGACCTGGCCACCAGCACCAACCTGCTCGAAGCCCTCGCGCCGTCGATCATGCCCCAAAGCGGTCATCGCGCCGACCTGGCCGTTCATAAAGCCATGGCCCTGCTGGACCAGGGTGAACTCGGCCACGGTCGGATCCTGCTGATCGGTTCGTCGTTGAACGAGCAGGAACGTGAAGGTATCCGCCAGGTCCTGGACGGTTCCGCCACCCAATGGCTGATGCTGGGCATCGGTACCCGCGAAGGCGCGCCGGTGGCCCAGGAAGATGGCAGTTACCTCAAGGATGCCCAGGGCTCGATCCTGGTACCGCGCCTGGACAACCCGGGCCTCAAGGCCTTCGCCAACGAGCTGGACGGCCGCTACCGACCGGCGCGGCTGGATGACAGCGACCTGCGTGGCCTGGGTCTGCTGGACGGTCCTCGCCATCTGCGCAGCGACGGCCAGACGTTGCGCCTGGACACCTGGGCCGACCAGGGTTATTGGCTGCTCCTGCCCTTGCTGCTGCTGGCCGCTTGCGCCGGGCGTCGAGGCTGGCTGTTCTGCCTGCCGCTGCTGTTCGTCTTGCCGCAAACCGGCCACGCTTTCGAATTCCAGGATTTGTGGTTGCGCCCCGACCAACAGGGCCAGCACTTGCTCAAGCAAAAGCGCCCGGCCGAAGCCGCCGCCCACTTCGAAGACAGCCAATGGCAAGGCGTCGCCCTGTACGAAGCCGGCCAATACAGCGAAGCCGCCCGGCGCTTCGCCGAAGGCAACGACGCCCGTGCCCACTACAATCGTGGCAATGCCCTGGCCCGAAGCGGTGAGCTGGAAGCCGCACTGGATGCCTATGAACAAGCCCTGGAATTGCAACCCGACCTGCGCCCGGCCCAGACCAACAAGGCCCTGGTTCAGAACCTGTTGAACGAACAGGCACCACCGACGCCAGAGCCCAAGCCCGCCGAGCGCGAGGAGCCGGGCCAGGCCGAGCAAACGCCGGATAGCACTTCGACGAGTCAATCTTCCGAAGCGGGCCAGCCATCCGCCGAGGCAACCGCGACCCCGGACGAATCCCAACCCCCGCGAACCGCGCAAGCGCCCACCGCCCAGGATGTGCCGGGCAGCGAACTGCCTGACGAGCAGACCACCACGCCGCCGCTGCGTCCCGCCGCCGGCCAGCGCAATGAAGAAGAACAACGCCAGGCCATGGAACAATGGCTGCGCCAGATCCCGGACAATCCCGGCGAGCTGCTCAGGCGTAAATTCTGGTATGAACAGCAAAGCCATCAGGCCCAGGGAAAAACCCCATGACCCGCTTCACCGCCTACCTCCTCGTCTTGCTGCTCTGGGCCTCTGGAACCCAGGCTGCACAGCTGACGGCCAGTGTGGACCGCAGCCGCCTGAACTCCGGGGAAACGGTGGAGCTGACCCTGGAATCCAACGACGCCACGTTGTTCGGCAAACCCGACCTGGGCCCGCTCCAGGCCTTGTTCGATGTGCGCGGCACCCGTCAGGTCAACCAGTTGACGACCCTCGACGGCGAGAACCGCGCCACCACCCGCTGGATCGTCACCCTGCTGCCGCGCCAGAGCGGCACCGTGATCATTCCCCCGCTGCAACTGGGCGAAGTGACCAGCCAGCCGATCACCTTGCAAGTCATCGAAAGCGAAACCCGCAATGCGTCCGGGACCCTGGCGCCGGTGTTCATCGAGGCCAGCCTCGACCAGACCCAGGTGTATGTGCAGGCCCAGGCAATCCTGACATTGCGCATCTACCATTCGGTGTCGCTGTACGACGACAGCAGCCTGACGCCGCTGCATATCCCCGATGCCCGCACCGAACAACTGGGCGAATCGCGCACCTATGAAAAGGTCATCAACGATGTGCGCCACGGCGTGATCGAACTGCGTTATGGCATCTACCCGCAGCGCAGCGGCGAACTGACGATCCCGGCCCAGACCTTCAGCGCCACTCTGGTCGAACCGGTGGCCCAGGACGCGGCCCCTTCGGGCCCCAAGCCCGGCCAATTGATGCGGGTAAGCTCCGAGCTATTGCAGTTGAACGTCAAGCCCAAGCCCGCCAGCTACCCGGCCGACGTGCCCTGGTTGCCGGCCCGCAGCCTGTCCTTGAGCGAGAGCTGGAGCCCGGAACCGACCCACAGCCAGGTGGGCGACTCCCTGACCCGCAGCCTGACCCTGGAAGCCGAAGGCCTGGCCAGCGCCCAATTACCACCGCTGCCGGCCACTGAGATCAACGGCCTGCGACGTTATCCGGACCAGCCGGTACTCAGCAGCCGCAGCAGTGAACGCGGGCTGGTGGGCAGCCGCGAAGACCGCGAGGCGCTGGTGCCCAACCGTAGCGGCACCATCGAGCTGCCACCGGTGGAAGTGGTCTGGTGGAACACCCTGGAAGATCACCTGGACCGCACCAGCCTCCCGGCGCGGACCCTGCAGGTGGCGAACAATCCGAGCCTGATGGTGGATACACCCGCCGGCACGGCGCAGATCGTGACGACGGTCGACAGCGAGACCCTGTGGTATTGGCAACTGAGCAGCCTGATCCTGGCCTGCACGACGCTGCTCGGCTTTGGCTTGTGGTGGCGCGCCCGTTGGCAGCCGGCCGTCCTGCGCTCGACCCAGGCCGGACCGAGCCCGCGCACCCTGCTGGACGACCTCAAGCGCACCTGCCTGGCCAACGACCCCCACGCCACCCGCCAGGCCCTGGACGCCTGGGCCCGCCAGCAACCGGAAACCCTGGCCGACATGGCGGCGCGCTTCGTGCCGCTGTCCGACGCCCTGGATGGCCTCAACGGCGCGCTCTACAGCGAGACCGGCCAGCATTGGCAAGGCGAAGACCTGTGGCGCGCCATCCGCACCATCCCGCCTACCGAAGGGGCGCTGGATTCGGCCGGTGATTCCGGGTTGCCGCCGCTTTACCCCAAGTAACTCACGCATTGATGCAGAGCAATAAAGCCAGCCACAGCACCTGTGGCGAGGGGATTTATCCCCGCTGGGCTGCGAAGCGGCCCCAACACTGTCGACGCCATCAAACAGACAAATGAAGATGCAGGATTCCAAGGCTGCTTCGCAGCCTATCGGGGATAAATCCCCTCGCCACAGAGTTGACTCCAGACTTGATCGGTACATCCAACGAAGTTGAACAAGTCCTCCCCCCCGTTTCCCAGTAAACTCTCCTTCTTTTAGCCGCCCTTCTCTTCATCGCGGCCATCATCTGTTTTCTGGAGTTTGCCTTGCGTCTGTTTCACACCTCCGACTGGCACCTGGGGCAAAACCTGCACGGTCAGGAACGGGATTTCGAACACGCCTGTTTCCTCGACTGGCTGCTGCGTCAGCTGACCCACGAAAAACCCGACGCGCTGCTGATCGCCGGCGACATCTTCGACACCGTCAACCCGCCGGTCAAAGCCCAGGAGCGGCTCTACGACTTCATCGTCAGCGCCCATGAGCAAAACGCCAACCTGACCATCGTGATGATCGCCGGCAACCATGACTCCGGCTCGCGCATCGAGCTGCCTGCGCCGCTGATGCGCCGCTTGCGCACCCACGCCCTGGGCCGGGTGTTGTGGCTGGACGACGGCCAACTGGACGTCGAGCGCCTGTTGTTGCCATTGCCCGATGCCAAGGGCAAGGTCAAGGCATGGTGCCTGGCCCTGCCGTTCCTGCGCCCCGCCGAAGTCACCGGCGCGCAACTGGGCGACGACTACCTGCGAGGTATCGGTCAGGTGCATGAGTGGCTGATCGCCGCGGCCAACAGCAAGCGCAAGAAAGGTCAGGCGCTGATTGCCATCAGTCATGCGCACATGGCCGGCGGTTCGGTGTCCGAGGACTCCGAGCGCAGCCTGATCATCGGCAACGCCGAGGCCCTGCCCGCCAGTCTGTTCGGCCCGAGCATCAGCTACGTCGCCCTCGGCCACTTGCACAAACCGCAGAAGGTCAACGGCGAAGAGCGCATCCGCTACAGCGGCTCGCCGATCCCACTGTCATTCTCGGAAATTGGCTACCAGCATCAGATTCTCGACATCACCCTGGACGGCGAAACCCTGGTCAAGGTCGAACCGCGCCTGATTCCCCGGGCCGTCAACCTGCAACGCCTGGGCCCGGCTCCCCTGGCCGATATCCTTGGGCAGCTCAAGGCGCTGCCCGACATCGACCTGCTGGCCGACATCCAGCGCCAACCCTGGCTGGAAGTGCGGGTGCGCCTCGACGAACCGCAGCCGGACCTGCGCCACCAGGTTGAAACCGCACTGCAAGGCAAGGCCGTGCGCCTGGTACGGATCGCCGCCGAGTACGCCGGCAACGGTGGCGCCGGCAGTGCCGATGACGACAACGCGCTGGTGGAACTGGATCAACTCAGCCCGCAGGAACTGTTCAGCCGCGCCTGGCAGGACACCTATGGCAACGAAGTGGATGAACAGACCCTCAAGGACTTTGCCGTGCTGTTGCAAGACGTGCAGATGGAGAGCGAGCAACCATGAAGATCCTCGCGATCCGCCTGAAGAACCTGGCGTCCCTGGCCGGGCCGTTTGAAATCGATTTCACCGCCGAACCCTTGGCCAGCGCCGGCCTGTTCGCCATTACCGGTCCCACCGGCGCCGGCAAGAGCACGCTGCTCGACGCCTTGTGCCTGGCGCTGTTCGGCGCCGTGCCGCGCCTCAACAATACCGGTCGCGATGCCAAGGTGCCGGACGTCGATGGCGAGATTGCCACGGGCGATCCGCGCACGCTGTTGCGCCGTGGCACCGGCGATGGCTTTGCCGAAGTGGATTTTCGCGGCATCGACGGGCGCCGCTACCGGGCCCGCTGGGAAGCCAATCGCGCCCGGGAAAAGGCCGGCGGCAAGTTGCAAGCCAGCCGCCAGAGCCTGCGGGACCTGGACAACGATCAGCTGCTGGCGAGCCAGAAAGGCGAATACAAGACTCAGCTCGAAGCCGCACTGGGCCTGAACTTCGAGCAGTTCACCCGCGCCGTGTTGCTGGCCCAGAGCGAGTTCAGCGCGTTCCTCAAGGCCGACGACAACGACCGCAGCGAACTGCTGGAAAAACTCACCGACACCGCCCTGTATACCCGCCTCGGCCGCCGCGCCTTCGACAAGGCCAAGCAAGCCAAGGAAACCCATAAACAGCTGCTGGACCAGGCCACCGGTGTCACCCCGTTGGCCCCCGAAGCCCGGGCCGAGCTCGACCAGCGCTTCAACGACGCCCAGCAACACCTCAAGGCCCAACAGGCGCAACTCAAGCAACTGGAGCTGCAACACACCTGGCTGCGCGACCTGCGCCAATTGCAGGATGAACACGCCAGCGCCGCCGAACAGCTGCAACAGGCCCAGGCCGATTGGAACGCCCTGGCCGACGAACGCCTGAAGCTGACCCGCCTGGAACAGCTGGCGCCCCAGCGCCATCAGTTCATCCGCCAGGCGGAACTGAGCCGGCAGCTCGAACCCTTGGCCGCGCAGATCCAGCAGCTCACCCAGCGGCAAATCGACCTGCACCAACAGCAAGCCGAACTGGAAAAAGGCCTGGTCGTCACGCAACTGGCATTGGCCGCGGCCCGGCAACAAAGCAGCGACAGCGCGCCGCTATTGCGCCAGGCTTTCGAGGAACAAAGCACCCTCGCCCGTCTCGTCAGAGACGCCGGCCAGGCCGCCGAGCACCAGGACCAGGCGCAACAAGCCTGCACCGAAGGCCAGCGCGCCATCGACACCTTGCTCGAACAGCAGAAACAGGTGGCCGAGCGCTTGCAGCGCATCGCCGACGAGCTTGAACAAAGCACGCACCTGGCACCGCTGAGCGACGCCTGGAACGCCTATCGCGATCGCCTCCAACAACTGATGCTGATCGGCAATCGCCTGAACCAGGGCCAGGCCGAACTCTCCATGCTGGAGCAAGGCGCTGCCCGTGCCGCCGAGGAACTGGCCAGCCGCCGACAAGACCTCGAGGTGCTGTACAAGGAAGCTGGCGCCGAGCCGGAGGCCGTGGCCGAACAGATCCAATTGCTCGGCACCCTGCTGCAAGACAACCGCAAGCAACTGCGTGCCTTCGAAGACCTGACCCGGTTGTGGGCCAGTCAGCAAGAGCTGGACAACCGGGGTGCCGAGCTTGAGCGACGCCAACAACAGGCGTTGCAGGAACGTGACCGCCTGGTGCGCGAGGGTGGCGAAGCCAAGGCCGAGCTGACCATCGCCGAACAGACCCTGACCGTGACCCGCGAACTGCTGGAGCGCCAGCGCCTGGCCCGCAGCGAAAGCGTCGAACAACTGCGCGCACAGTTGCAGGACGAGCAGCCCTGCCCGGTGTGTGGCAGCGTCGAGCACCCTTATCATCAGCCCGAAGCCCTGTTGGAAAACCTCGGACGCTTCGATGAAGCCGAAGAGGCCAACGCCCGCAAAGCCGTCGAGCGGCTCAATGAAACAGTCATCGACCTGCGGGCGCAATACAGCGGGGTCATCGCCCAGCTCAAGGAACTCAAGCAACAACAGGAACAGCTCGCCAGCCAGCAACAGAGCCTGGCCCCCAGCCTGGAGGCCCACCCGTTGTCGGCGCAACTGCTGGCCCAGGATTCGGGCAAGCGCGACGCCTGGCTGGCCCAACAGAACAGCCAATTGCACCTGCGCATCAGCCAGGACGAACAACGCCAAGCCGCCCTGCTGACCCTGCAGCAGGACGCCGCACGCCTGGGCCAGCGCTTGCGCGAGGCCGAAACGGCCAGCCAGCAGGCGTCACACCACCTGGGCAACCAGCAGCAAGCACTGGCCCGCGACCGCCAGCGCCTGGACGAGGAACTGGACCACTTCAGCGCCCTGCTGCCGGCGGACACCTTGCAGGCCTTGCGCAACGAGCCCGCCGCGACTTTCCTGCAGCTCGACCAGCAGATTGCCCAACGCCTGGAGCAACTGGAACAGCAGCGCGACGAACTGGACGAACAACGCCAGCGCCAGCAGACCCTGGAGAAAGAGCAGGACCGCCAGCAGACCCGCGTCCAGCAGCTGGAAGCGGCCCGCTTGCAATTCAGCGCCCTGAGCGAACAACAGCAAGCCTGCCAGGAGAAACTCGCGCAACTGCTCGGCGAGCACCTCAGCGCCGAACAATGGCAACAACAACTCGACCAGCGCCTGGAACAGACCCGGGAGGCCGAGGCGACGGCCAATCAGCAGTTGCAGCAAGTGCGCAACAGCCTTGTGCAACTGGCCGCCGAACTCAAGGCCCGCCGGGAGCAGGCGCAATCCCTGGACCACGAACTTCAGGCATTGACCACGGGTATCGCGCAGTGGCGCACCGGCCATCCTGAACTGGACGATGCCGCCCTCGAAGCCCTGCTCAGCCTGGACGAGCAACACGTCGGCCAGTTGCGCCAGCGCTTGCTCAACAGCGAAAAGGCCATCGAACAGGCCAGCGTATTGCTCACCGAACGCGAGCAGCGCCTGCACAACCACCAGGCCCAGCACAACGGTAACCTGGCGCCCGAGCGACTCGCCGAAGCCCTCGCCGAACTGCAAGCTCAATTCGCCGTCAGCGAACAGCGTTGCGCCGAACTGCGTGCCGAACAGGCCGAGGACCAGCGCCGACAGAACGCCAACCAAGCCCTGGCCCAGCAGATCGAACAGGCCTACGCCGAATACCAGCGCTGGGCGCGCCTCGATGCCCTGATCGGCTCGGCTACCGGCGACCGCTTCCGCAAGCTGGCCCAGGCCTACAACCTCGACTTGCTGGTGCATCACGCCAATGCCCAACTGCGGCAATTGGTGCGCCGCTACCGGCTCAAGCGTGGCGGCAGCATGCTCGGTCTGCTGGTGATGGACACGGAAATGGGGGATGAACTGCGCTCGGTGCATTCGTTGTCCGGCGGCGAAACCTTCCTGGTGTCCCTCGCCCTGGCCTTGGGCCTGGCCTCGATGGCGTCCAGCACATTGAAGATCGAATCGCTGTTCATCGACGAAGGCTTCGGCAGCCTCGATCCCGAATCACTGCAACTGGCGATGGACGCCCTCGACGGCTTGCAGGCCCAAGGCCGCAAGGTCGCGGTGATTTCCCACGTGCAGGAAATGCACGAGCGGATCCCGGTGCAGATCCAGGTGCGACGCCAAGGCAACGGGTTGAGCACCGTGGAGGTGAAATGAGCCGCGCCACGCTCTATTCCTTTCGCCGCTGCCCCTATGCGATGCGAGCGCGCATGGCCTTGCGCTACAGCGCGGTCGACGTGGCGATTGTCGAAGTCAGCCTGAAGGCCAAGCCCGCCGAGATGCTCGCCCTCTCCAGCAAAGGCACGGTGCCGGTGCTGCAGGTCGATGGCCGGGTGATCGATGAAAGCCTGGAGATCATGAACTGGGCCTTGGCCCGGCACGACCCGCAAGACTGGCGGCTACGGGACAACGTCGATGGCCAGGCGTTGACGGCGGCGTTGATCGAGGAAAACGACCAGGTGTTCAAGCTGCACTTGAATCGCTACAAATACCCCGAGCGCTACCCCGAGCACCCGAAGGAACATTACCGCAGCCAGGGCGAAGACTTTCTGCGCCGCCTGGAGGTACTGCTTGAAACCCGGCCGTTTCTGGCAGCTGAGCACCAGAGCCTGGCGGACGTGGCAGTGATACCCTTCATACGGCAATTCGCCCACGTCGACCGCGACTGGTTTGCCCAGGCACCCTATCCGCGGCTACAGGATTGGCTGCAGAGGTTCCTGGCGTCGGAGCTGTTCGTGGCGATCATGGCCAAGTAACGCCCTGCACAAAACCCTTGTGGCGAGGGCAAGCCTTGCTCCCACAAAATATCAATAACCGGCCTGGTCCGATCAATCGCTCAGCAGACTCAATAAGCGCTCGCGCGCCACTTCCAACTCACCGGTATCCGGTTGGGCCGCCGAGACAATCGGCGTGGAGTAGAGAAACAGCAGCATCACTGCCAGACGCATCGCCATGGTGTCGATCCTTATCTGCGAAGGAGTCAATTTGTCAGCGTCAAATTTAAACACATGGCCAAGTGATATTACAGCGGGACTTTTCCAGAAACGGCGAAGCCTGCGATCTTTTCTCTTTCACCCGGTGTTCAGTGAAGATGAAAAGATCGCAGGCTTCAGGCGTTGCGCGAGATTTCAGTGTTGGGTCTTGTGGTCCAGCGCCGCATAGAAGTTGGCGCTTTGTTGCAGGTATTTCTCGGTGTAGCTCTGGGTACGGTTTTTCTTGTCGCTGATCTCGACACTGGCACTGGCGGGCAGCGCCACGGTGGCAGAGATGGCGGAAGCGGCGATCACGGAGAAGAGATTCAGATTCATGGCGGTAGACCTCGGATTCAGTTGGCTGACTTGCCCGGTTGGGCCGTGGAGCAAACTTACGCGCCGAGGCGTCTCGCTTTGAAATGCTTTGTAGTACTAGCGAATATCAGTCTCGTTGATACAACAGCGCAGGCCTTGAAAAACAAGGCCTGCGGTCTATTGACGCAGCATGAACTTCAAGTCGCTCGGCGCATCCATCGGCATTTTCTGCACGGTTTTACCCAGCAGGCCGGTCTTTGGATCGCGCTCGACCACCACGATCTGGTTGCTCTTCTGATTGGCAATCAGCAGGAATTTTCCGCTCGGGTCGAGGCTGAACTCCCGCGGATGATCGCCTTCGACCGAGCGCCGCTGCAGCTCTTTGAGCGTGCCCGCAGCCGGGTCAATGGCGAACACCAGCACTTCGTTGGTGGTGCCACGGTTACTGACGTAGAGGAACTTGCCGTCGCTGGAAGCATGCAGCGCAGCCGCCGCCCGGCCCGGCTGGGGTTTGCCAGCGGCCAGGTCGACCAGTTGGCGCTGGGTCAGGCGGCCGTCCTGGTAATCGAACACCGCCACTTGCGCGCTCATTTCCATGGTCAGCCAGGCGTGCTTGCCGTCAGCGCTGAACAGCAGGTGACGCGGTCCACTGCCAGGTGGCAATTGCACGAAGGCCGGATCGGCGGCAGTCAGCGGCAGCTCGGGATTGGCCTTGGGGTCGTAGCGGTAGATGAACACCTTGTCCGCCCCCAGGTCGTTGGCGAACACGTACTTGCCATCGGGCGACGAGACCGCCGAGTGCACGTGGGCCGACATCTGCCGCTCAGGGTTGACCCGGCTCGGTTGATGGCTGCTCAGTTGCACCACCGGCGACAGTTTGCCGTCGGCGCCCACCGGCAATACCGCCAGGGTGCCGCCCGGGTCCTCCAGCACCGAATAGTTGCTGACCAGCAGATGCCGGCCATCGCCGCTGAGGCTGGAGTGAGTCGGCTCGTTGCCCAGGGATTGCACCTGGTTGATCAGGCTGATGGCATGGGTCTTCGGGTCGATGGCATAGCTGCTGACCTTGCCCACCGGGTCTTTCTGGCCCGGACCGTTTTCGTTGACCACGAACAGCCGGGTCATGTCGCTGGACAGCGTCAGCCATGAAGGATTGTCAGTCTTGATCACTTGCAACGGGTTGGCATCGAGCTGGCCAGTGCGGCTGTCGAACTGCAATCGATAGATGCCCTGGCTCTGGCCGGCGGTGTAGGAACCCACCAGCACTTGATGGCGCTCGCTGGTATCCGCCTGGACGCCCATGGCACCCACGCTGCCGGCCATCAACAATGGCCAGAGCCTACGCATTTTCATCTTCGTCATCCTCATCGTCGTGGCCGCTGGTGGCGTCCACGCATTCCAGACGGTGGTCACCTGAATCACTGGTGATGATCCAGTGATTCGAAGCCTTGTCGAACGTCGCGGCCTGCATTTGCGCCGGCGTGAAACGCCAGTGCTCGAGGGTGCGGCCGTTCATGCACTCGACGTGCAGTTGGTCCTGATCGTCGAGCTCAAAATTGAAAGCGTGCAGCCCGTCGATAATCAGCATGTCGCAGGAGTCGAGGGCTTGCAGCAGGGGAGCGGTTACGGCAGTCATGGTGATCAGTCGGTCTTTGGGAAAGTAGCCATGATAACCCAATGGGCGAGTGGGCCTTGGGCCATAAGGTTCAAAAGCACCTTTGACTGGTAGATCGCCATCGCGAGCAGGCTCGCTCCCACACAGGATCAGCGGTGGCCCCCACTTCAGGTTCACAAAAAATCCCCTGTGGGAGCGAGCCTGCTCGCGATGGCGGCAGTCCATCAAACCTCAATGCAACTGCCCCACCGCGGCCGTCAGAGCGCCTCGCGCCCCGGCACCCCATCCACCAACCGCAGGATTCCCAGCGGGTTGGCGTTCTTCAGCGGTTCCGGCAGCAGGCTGTCGGGATAGTTCTGGAAGCACACCGGGCGCAGGAAGCGATCGATCGCCAATGTGCCCACCGAGGTGCCCCGGGCATCGGACGTCGCCGGATAAGGTCCGCCGTGCACCATCGAATCACACACCTCGACCCCGGTCGGATAACCGTTGAGCAGGATGCGGCCGACCTTCTGTTCCAGCAGCGGGGTCAATTCGCTGAACCGTTCGAAATCCGCCGGCTCGCCAATCATCGTCGCGGTCAGTTGGCCGTGCAGGCCGTTCAGCGCGGCGGTCAGTTGTGCCTGGTCGGCGA
Organism: Pseudomonas sp. NFACC14; assembly: GCF_900106885.1. Lineage (NCBI taxonomy): Bacteria > Pseudomonadati > Pseudomonadota > Gammaproteobacteria > Pseudomonadales > Pseudomonadaceae > Pseudomonas > Pseudomonas sp. NFACC14. The sequence goes on along the minus strand of NZ_FNOA01000004.1, from coordinate 199,224 downwards.
CTTCGACAAACACCGTGGTCGGGCCAAACACTTCTTCCTGCAGCGCCTCGTCACCGTTGATCAGCAGGCTGGCATCGGCCTTGAACAGCTGCGGCTGGGCCTGGTTGCCCTGCTGCTCGCGCCCGGCCAGGTGCTCGATGCCCGGGTGAGCCAGCAATTTCTGCAGGCCCTTGCCGTAGCTTTGCAGCGTGCCGGCGTTGAGCATGGTCTGGGGCGCCTGGTCGCCGATCAGCGCGGCTACCTGCTGGGTGAAGGCAGTGAATTGCGGCGAGCGAATGCCGATCACCAGGCCCGGGTTGGTACAGAACTGACCGCAGCCCTGCACCACCGAGGCGGTCAAGTCACGCGCGACGCTCTCGGCGCGGGTTTCCAGCGCTTGCGGCAACACGATCACCGGGTTGATGCTCGACATTTCGGCGAACACCGGAATCGGCTGCGGCCGTGCGGCCGCCATGTCGCACAGGGCACGTCCGCCCTTGAGGGAGCCGGTGAAGCCCACGGCCTGGATCGCCGGATGCTTGACCAGCCATTCGCCGACACCACCGCCGTAGATCATGTTGAACACGCCAGCCGGCATCGCGGTTTTTTCCGCCGCGCGGATGATCGCATCGGCCACGTGCTCGGCAGTCGCCATGTGGCCGCTGTGGGCCTTGAACACCACCGGGCAACCGGCCGCCAGGGCCGACGCCGTGTCGCCACCGGCGGTGGAAAACGCCAGGGGGAAGTTACTGGCGCCGAACACCGCCACCGGCCCCAGGCCGATGCGGTATTGACGCAGGTCCGGACGCGGTAATGGCGTGCGCTCAGGCAATGCCCGGTCGATGCGCGCACCGTAGAAATCGCCTCGGCGCAAGACCTTGGCGAACAGGCGCATCTGGCCGCTGGTGCGACCGCGCTCGCCCTGGATCCGTGCCGCCGGCAACGCGGTTTCACGACAGACCACGGCCACGAACTCATCGCCCAAGGCGTCCAGTTCATCGGCAATGGCCTCGAGGAACTCGGCCCGGCGCACCGCGCTCAGGCTGCGGTAGGCCGGATAAGCCGCAGCCGCGGCCTTGGCGGCAGCATCGACTTCTTCGGCCGTGGCCTGGATGAAATCATGGGGCAAGGCCTCGCCAGTGCTGGCATCGACGCTTTGCAGGCGGGTCTGGCCGGCCGCGCTGCGCGCCCCGCCGATATAGTTGTGGCCAAGGATCTGGTTCATCGCAAGTCTCCTTTAAAGTGTGCCGATAGTACCCGGGTTGAACACCGCGTCTACCGGGGCAATGCCGTTGACCAGCGGCGCGCCGAATTCAGCCTGGCTGATTTCGAACACATCCCCCGGTTGAGTGCGGATGCCGTCGGCGAACGACAGGGTCGCGGTGCCGAAGAAGTGAACGTGCACGTCCCCCGGGCGCAGGAACTGACTGTACTTGAAGTGGTGGAACTCCAGGTTCTCGAGGCTGTGGCACATGTTCGCCTCGCCGCTGAGGAACTCGTTCTGCCACAGCACTTCGCCATTGCGCAGGATACGACTGGTCCCGGACAGATGTTGAGGCAGTTCACCCACGCGAAGTTCCGGGCCAAAACTGCAACTGCGCAATTTCGAGTGGGCCAGGTACAGGTAATTCTTGCGCTCCATCACGTGGTCGGAAAACTCGTTGCCCACGGCGAAGCCCAGGCGATAGGGCTTGCCGTCATGGCCGATGACATACAGGCCGCTGATTTCCGGCTCTTCGCCGGCGTCTTCGGCAAAGGGTGGCAGCGGGAACGGATGGCCCGGGCGGACCACGATGCTGCCGTCGCCCTTGTAGAACCATTCCGGTTGCACGCCGGCCTGCCCGGCCTGGGGTTTACCGCCCTCCACGCCCCACTTGAAGATGCGCATGGTGTCGGTCATGGTCGCTTCGTCGCCGGCCTGCTGGTGCATCTTGTCCCGGGCCGAGGCGCTGCCAAGGTGGGTCAGGCCGGTACCGCTGACCAACAGGTGCGCCGGGTCCGGGTGGTCCAGCGGTGGCAGGATGCGCAGCTCAGCGAGCAGCTGTGCGTAATCATGACCGGCGCCCAGGCCCAGGCTATCGACCTGTCGTTCAAGTTTCACACCTGCCTCGATGGCCGCCAGCGCCAGCTCGCGCACGGTGCCGGCGCCCTGCACTTCGCGCACCTGATCGCCCTCGACCACACCGACGCGGCGTTCGCCGTTACTCAATTCGAACTGAACTAAACGCATATCTTTCTCCTTGTAAGCAAAACTTGAATTCGGTGCAGCCCCTTGTGGGAGCGAGCTTGCTCGCGATGGCGGTCTGACAGTCGACATCATCGGTGAATGTGAGACTGCTATCGCGAGCAAGCTCGCTCCCACAGTTAAGTGCAGTGGCCTCAGGTACGCGTCGCCCCCCGGGCGCTGGCGGCGAACTGATCCGCCGGTAGCACATGCTTGCGCTCCAGCAGGCGATAGACCACGCCGGTCAACACCAGGCCGAACACCATCACACCGGACAGGAAATACAGCCCCGAGGCCAGGTTGCCGGTGTACTCCTTCAGCGCACCGATCACGAACGGACCGATGTAACCGCCCAGGTTGCCCACCGAGTTGATCAGCGCAATACCCGCCGCCGCACTGGCGCCGGCAAAGAAACGCCCTGGCAAGGTCCAGAACACCGCCGTGCAGGAAAACAGCGCGAACGCCACCAGGCACAGCGCCGCCAGTTGCAACACCGGCACCGACAACCAGGCGCTGAGGAACAGGCCGATGGCGCCCAATACATAGAGCACGGCCAGATGACCGTAGCGATCATTCAAGCGGTCGGAGCTGCGGGGAATGATCAGCAAGCCGACGATGCCGAAGATGTACGGCACCGACGAGACGAAGCCGGTCACCAGGTCGCTGCCACCGAACTGCTTGATCAGCGTCGGCAGCCACAGGCCCAAGCCGTAGATGCTCAGGGTCACCGGTAGGTAGAACAGCGCCAGCAACAGGACGCGCTTGTCCTTCAAGGCGTGCAGCGGATTGCCGTGGCGGGTCTGGCCGTATTCCTGCAGGTCTTTTTTCAGCTCACCGGTCAGCCAGTCCTTCTCGGCCTGGTCCATCCAGTTCACTTGTTGCGGACCATCCGGCAGGTAACGCAGCACCGGCCAGGTCAGCAGCACCGCCGGCAGGCCGATGACGATGAACAGCCACTGCCAGCCGTGCAGGCCGAGGATGCCGTCCATGCCCAGCAAACCGCCGGACACCGGGCCGGTGATCATCATTGCAATAGGTTGGGACAGAATGAACAGGCCCAGGATCTTGCCGCGATGGCGTACCGGGAACCATTGGGTGATGTAGTACAGCACGCCCGGAAAGAACCCGGCTTCGGCCGCGCCCAACAGAAAGCGCATGACATAGAAGCTATGCGGGCCCTGCACGAACGCCATGCCGATGGTGATGGCGCCCCAGGTGATCATGATGCGGGCGAACCAGCGCCGGGCACCGAAGCGCTCCAGCATCAGGTTGCTGGGGATCTCCAGCAGGAAGTAACCGATGAAAAACAGCCCGGCACCCAGGCCGTAGGCGGCATCGCCGATACCGATGTCGGCGCCCATGTGCAGCTTGGCGAAGCCCACCGCGGAGCGGTCCACGTAGGCGATCAGGTACAGCAGGATCAGGAAGGGAATCAGTTTCAGCGTGATGCGACGAATAAGCCGCAATTCCTGGCTCATGGGACCGGTCTCCGATTGTTGTTGTTATGGAACCTCGGGGGATTTCTCTCGCGAATGACCGCCAGGACAACCCCTCCGTTGAATCGGACTATATAGTAATACTATTTACCCAACAACACTTCCAAAGCGCGCAATTTGCGCTTATGTTACGCTCAAGCTCGAACAATATAGTCATACAATAAGAGAATCGATCATGTCTGATAAGAAACCCTCCCTGCGCTCGGCCCAATGGTTTGGCACCGCCGACAAAAACGGCTTCATGTACCGCAGCTGGATGAAAAATCAGGGCATCGCCGACCATCAGTTCCACGGCAAGCCGATCATCGGCATCTGCAACACCTGGTCGGAACTGACGCCGTGCAACGCGCACTTCCGGCAGATCGCCGAGCACGTCAAGCGCGGCGTGATCGAAGCCGGGGGCTTCCCGGTGGAATTCCCGGTGTTCTCCAACGGCGAATCGAACCTGCGCCCCACCGCCATGCTGACCCGCAACCTGGCGAGCATGGACGTGGAAGAAGCGATTCGCGGCAACCCGATTGACGGCGTCGTGCTGCTCACCGGTTGCGACAAGACCACCCCTGCGTTGCTGATGGGCGCCGCCAGTTGCGACGTCCCGGCCATCGTCGTCACCGGCGGGCCGATGCTCAACGGCAAGCACAAGGGCCAGGACATTGGCTCCGGCACCGTGGTCTGGCAATTGAGCGAACAGGTCAAGGCCGGCACCATCACCATCGACGATTTCCTCGCGGCCGAGGGCGGCATGTCCCGCTCGGCCGGCACCTGCAACACCATGGGCACGGCCTCGACCATGGCCTGCATGGCCGAAGCCCTCGGCACCTCCCTGCCCCACAACGCGGCGATTCCGGCCGTGGATGCACGGCGTTATGTGCTGGCCCACATGTCCGGCATGCGCGCCGTGGAAATGGTCCGTGAAGATCTCAAGCTGTCGAAGATCCTGACCAAGGAAGCCTTCGAAAACGCCATCCGCGTCAACGCCGCCATCGGCGGTTCCACCAACGCGGTGATCCACCTCAAGGCCATTGCCGGACGCATCGGCGTGCAGCTGGACCTGGATGACTGGACCCGCATCGGTCGCGGCATGCCGACCATCGTCGACCTGCAGCCGTCCGGGCGCTTTTTGATGGAAGAGTTCTACTACGCCGGCGGTCTGCCCGCCGTGCTGCGGCGTCTCGGCGAGGCCAACCTGATTCCCAATCCGAATGCCCTGACGGTCAACGGCAAGAGCATCGGCGAGAACACCAAGGACGCACCGATCTATGGCCAGGATGAGGTGATCCGCACCCTGGACAACCCGATCCGCGCCGACGGCGGTATCTGCGTGCTGCGCGGCAACCTGGCGCCACTGGGGGCGGTGCTCAAGCCGTCCGCCGCCACCGCCGAACTGATGCAGCATCGCGGTCGCGCCGTGGTGTTCGAGAACTTCGACGAGTACAAGGCCCGGATCAACGACCCGGAACTGGACGTGGACGCTAACTCGATCCTGGTGATGAAGAACTGCGGGCCCAAGGGTTATCCAGGCATGGCCGAAGTGGGCAATATGGGCTTGCCGGCCAAGCTGCTGGCCCAGGGCGTGACGGACATGGTGCGGATTTCCGATGCGCGCATGAGCGGCACCGCCTACGGCACCGTGGTGCTGCACGTGGCACCGGAAGCAGCGGCCGGCGGACCTCTGGCAGCGGTGAAGGAAGGCGACTGGATCGAGCTCGACTGCGCCAGCGGCCGCCTGCACCTGGACATCCCGGACGCCGAACTCGCCGCGCGCCTGGCCGACATCGCTCCCCCGCAGCAACTGCTGGTGGGTGGCTATCGCCAGCTGTACATCGATCACGTGTTGCAAGCGGACCAGGGTTGTGACTTCGACTTCCTGGTGGGCTGCCGCGGCGCCGAAGTACCACGCCACTCCCACTGACCCCATCCATCCCCTGTGGGAGCGAGCTTGCTCGCGATGGCGGTGTGACAGCCAACTTAGATGTTGAATGTTCAACCGCTATCGCGAGCAAGCTCGCTCCCACAGTAGGTCGGCGTCAGCATTGAATCGCACTAGCGACCCGCCATCGCCGCGCCTGCTATCATGCGCCACACTCCCCTCGCACAGGATCGCGCCGCGCCCCATGGATTACCGTAAACCCTCCGACCGCAAGAGCATGCACGCGCGCATCGTCCAGGAACTGGGCATGCAGATCGTTTCCGGGCGCTTCAAACCGGACGATAAACTGCCCGCCGAAGCCTTGTTGTGCGAAGAGTATGCGGTCAGCCGCCCGGTGCTGCGCGAGGCCACGCGGGTGCTGGTCGCCAAGGGCCTGGTGTATTCGCGTCCGCGCGTGGGCACGGTGGTCAAGGCCCGGCGGGAATGGCACATGCTCGACCCGGACGTGCTGCATTGGTTGATGCAGAGCAGCCCGCAGAATGAATTCTTCAACCTGCTGACCAGCGTGCGCAGCATCATCGAGCCGGCCGCCGCCGCCCTCGCCGCCCAGTTCGCCGACGAGGCCGACATCGCCGCCATCCGTGAAGCCTACCAACGCATGGAAGCAGCCCCGACCCCCGAGGCCATGCTGCAACCGGACCTGGACTTCCACAGCCGCATCGCCGACGCCACCCACAACGACCTGCTCGCCAACCTCTGCAACATGTTGTCGGTGGCCATCGCCGAAGCCCTCAAGCACTCCAACCAGCGGCCCAATCTGCACGAGCTGGCGATGCCGCGCCACAAGGCGATCCTCACCGCCATCGAGAACCGCGATGCCCTCGGTGCCCGGCACGCCACCCTGGTGCAACTGGACGATGCCCGTAGCGCGCTGAACGTCGTGCTGGGCAACGATCCCGCCTGATAAGGTCAGTGCTGTGGGAGCAAAGCTTGCTCGCGACAGTGGACTGGAGTGCGCCCCATCGCGAGCAAGCTTTGCTCCCACAGGGTCGTGGCTTGACTAAGCAGCTTTGCTCCTACGAGGTTTGGCTTGACTGACTGACCGGCATTGTCCTCAGCGGGTGGTATTTATGTACCACCCGCACCACAGCGAGAAGTCGATACTTTTCTCGCCGTCATTCCGACGGCCATGTTTTGTGAAAAGGACTTCTCATGACCGCTCCCTCCTCCGCAGACTCCATCCCTGCGTTGACGCAAAACGTCAGCCTGCAATTCGCCAACCATCCGACCTTCGAACAGATCGTGCAACGCATGCTCGAACAAGCGATCAAGCGAACATACCCCTGGCTGGCCATCGACTTGCCCACGGTCCAGCTGGCGACTCCAGACGCCACTGGACATGCCTGGAAATTCCAGCCGTTCATGCCCGTGGTGCTCGATCACGTGGCCGTTGGCACACCCGTGGATTTCAGCCCACGGGGCAACCTGGATTGTTTTCTCTCCGACACCCCACCGCACCGGCTCCGGGCAGGCAACCAGGAAGTGGACATCCAGGTCATCAAGAACTCGTTGCTGGAACTGGCCTGGAGCGTACCGCTCGGGCTGGAGGATGCACTGGTCCGTTACTGGGGCGACGACATTGACGCAACCGGTGCGAACAGCCACGGCAACCGCTGGCGCTGGCTCAGCGATGTGCTGAGGAACATGCTGAGCATCCGCGGGCTGCAACAGCCCGGGCTCGCTGACACGGCCCGCGAGGCCCTTGACCAGGTCGTCCGTTGGCCGGACCGGGAGCGACGCTTTCGTCTCGCCCCACAGGCGCCTGTGTACGCCTACAACCTGGAAACCCGAATCACCCGAGGCACCACCAGCACCGTACTGGTCGGCAGCGAAATCCTCCTGGTCCGCGCCACGAAAGGCACCACCGACTTGCTGCTGTGCAGCCCCGGCAGCGCCGTGCAATCCTTTGCCTCCCTGGAAGCCTTCAACCGGCATTGGGGCGCATCGATCGCCAGCCGTTACACCGTCGACACCGTCACCTGCCAGCGCTACGAGATAAGCGGCGACGTCTTCGAGAGCCAGGCGGCAATGCTGTTGGAGCAACAACTGGCCGACCTGAAGGCTGTGCAGCTGCCCGCCGGGATCGACCTGCAAAACCTGAAGAACCTCTACAACGACTTGAGCGACCCGGCTCGCTACCTGCTGGAAGCCCCGCGACTCTCGCCGCAAACTTCGGCACGCCTGGCTCCCTTGCTGCCCCGTTGGCTGAAAAAAAGCGCCATCGCCGACCAGACGACGCTCCAGCGCTACAGCCTGGCCCTGGCCAGTGCCAAAAAACGCCACCAGGGCCAGACCTTCCTCAGCGGCATCGAGGACATCAAGGCCTTCACCGCCAGTGCCTTGTCCAGCGCCATGGGACAAACGAACGGCAGCAGCCCGGACAAGGTGCCGTCGAGCCAATACCGACCCGACGATGTGCTGCTGAACTTCACCGTTTCCGCAGGCTATCCCGGGACCATCGGCCTCAGCGAGAAGCGGCAGATGAGCCTGACCGAACTGGCCATCCACAATCTCATCGCCCGCCCCAGCGGCCACTTCACGCTCAGCCATCGCCTGGGCCTGACGCTGCCGACCTGGTTGACCCCGGACTTCGTGACCGGGCTGGTCGAGCAGGTCGACATTGGCACGACCTATCCTCGCTACCTGCAACAGCACCTGCTCGGTAACTCGTCCCAGGCAAAGAACCGCCAACGGATGTTCGCCGAACAGATCCCTGCGCAACTGGCCCTCGACGCACTGAAACAGCGGTTGAACAACGAAAACGGCATGACCTTCCAAGGCCTGCGCCTGCTGGAAGCCGTTCTCCAACCTGACGCGGCGAGCCAACAGGTCAACGGTCGGCCGGTGGTCATTCGCCACCTGGGTTTGGTGCGCAAGCCCCAGGCCCAGCCCGATACCGTGACCAACATGTTCCTTATCGAAGCGCAGGACACCACCACCGGCCCGCACCTGCTGTATCGGCCGCTTTACGCCCCTGCGCTGCAAGAGTTCCCGTCGCGGGAGGCGCTGTTCCAGGCCATTGCCGCCGCCGGGGATCTGCAGAACAGCGTCCTGACCTGGCTGTCCGACGCCGCCCGCCCGGTGTACGCCAACGGCGGTTTCCTGGAGCCACACATCGTGCGGTTCTTTCCCGGTGATGAGTTCAGCGTCCCCGACAAACCCGCTCCGGCCACACTCGCCACGCAGGACACCCACGACGAACTGCTGCAAGCGCTGCACAACGGTGAGCTGATGCAGTACCTCTATGGCTGCAACGCCCAGGCCCTGGTCACCCAGGCCGACCGGGACTCGGTGTCCAACCGCGAGAGCCGCTGGGCCGTGTTGCTTCGGGGCGGCAGCCTGTTGTTCAACACATTGCTGTTCCCTTTGCTGCGCGGCCCGGTCATGACCACTGCCTGGCTATGGAACCTGATGGCCAGCGCCCAACAGGACATTCCAGCCTTGATCAGCGAGGATCCGGTGGCACGGGAGCTGGCCGCCGTCGATCTGCTCGTCAACCTGGCCATGCTGGTGAGCCAACTGCCCACCGGTCATGCGCCGGTCACCCGTGAGGCGGTGGCCCCATCGTTGAAGGAGCAAGCCATGCGTCCCCCGGCGCCACGCATCGTTGCCGAGCATTGGCCGGTGCCAGCGCCGCCCACCGTCGTGGAGGGAACCATCGCCGTGCCTGGCGCCCAAGCCGATGCCGCCAGTAGACGCCTGGACTTCAGCTTCGCCAGCGCCGGCCAGCGCCTGACACCGGAACAACGCACCCGGCTGCTGCGCTTGCAGGCATCGCGCCCTTCGGCAATGCCCGAACCCATCGGATATGGCCCGTACAAGGGTTTGTACGTGATCGACAAAAAATGGCATGCCGAGGTGGATGACGTTCTGTATCAGGTCAACCCTGAAGCGGACGGCAGCGCGACCATCGTCGACCCGCTCGACCCCAGCCGGAACGGTCCGCCGTTGAAAACCGACAGCCAGGGCCACTGGTTCCTCGATCTGCGTCTGCGCCTGCTGGGCGGCTCGCCCCCCAAACGGTTGCAAGCACAGCGCGACCTCAATCTGGAGCGGAGGTGGGTACTACAAGAGGAATACAATCAGGTGGTCAAGGGAGACGCAGCTCGAAACAGAGCCCTGCAAATTGCCCAGGAAGTGATGATCAGGCTCGATAGCGGAAGGGACTATACCGAGGCACAACGCACGGCGAAGCGCAAAGTTTACTATGACCTGCTCCAGGAACAGACCGACCTTTATCTGAAGCTGGTGAACAGCGCGCCCGAGCGGGCCAGCCTGGGTATCGAGCTCTCCCCGGCAGACTTGCGCGGGATGTTGGAAAACGTGGTGAACAATGCCCGGAAGGCCGTCATAGTCACCGAAAATCAACGCACGGCCATCATCAATGCCCATCCTCAGTTTCAAGGGGAGGTCAATCAGATGGAGGCTGTCGTCACTAACCTGCAGGACTACCTGAAGTATCTCGGCACCCTGAGCGATCTCAATGATCAGGCGATCCATTGGCTGGAGCTCAAGGACGATTTTCTCGAGCGATTATTGAATCTGGATGAGGCCGGGGCCCAGGCGTTCGAGCGCCTCACCAGTGACCGGCCGCTCGACGAAATAAATTCAATCAGCAGCAAAGCCATGCAATTCGCTACGCTTCCGATGCTGTCGGTCAAAAACTCCAGTTCCAACCTGTCCGAGAGCCTGCTGCGCATCGTCGTGCCCTTGGGGGAACAAGTGCGCTCCCATTGCGAACTGCGGATGTATGAACTCCCCCCCTCGGAACAGCTGGAGGTACTGACGAGCCTGACTGAGCAATATGGCAAGTCCTTGGATGCCTTACAGGGAGTCAAGACGCTCTACGCCGACAATCTCAACGAATCCTATTTCGACAGGTTGCTCAAGCTGATCGAGAGTCTTTACCAAGAGGTCTCCGGCAAACTCGCCGCAGAAATCAAGCCCGAGCCAAAGCCGCGCAGGCGTGCGCCAAAACAGTCCAGGGTGCCCGCCGGACGCCCACAGAAAAAGGTGATCAGGACCCGCAACCGTGGCGTCCTGATCGGTGACTTGAAGCCGGCCGGCACGGCCCTGCCGATTGAAGTCGTCGAGCTGCGCTTCAACGATACTCTACTGGCCACCTACTCGCGTCACGACGATGTGTGGGATGCCGTCGATATACGCAAACCAACCCCGGCCCCCAAGACGAGATCGGTCAAGGCGATCAAGAACGATGCGCGCAAACTGCTCGCAGAATTGGACGAACGTCTGCGCCGCGCTGAAAGCTACAAGAAACACTGCCGCCATCCCCAGGAAATCGAGGAGATCATGAACAATGAGGCGGGTCGTTTTCGCAAGCTTGCCGAGGAGTTCGACCGGGCATTGGCCGCATCGAAAACCCCGCGCACCCCGGCAGACGAGGCACTGAGTCAACAGTTGTCAGACGCAGTCTCCAGCCTGACCACCAAGGGCAGTGCCCTGCGCACCGAATTGAGCCTGCAATTGCCGCCTACCGACGGCAACCTCCGGTTCCTGTTCGAAAAGAACCTGATACAAGTCGCACGGCTCGGGGATCGCAAGGCCTTGAAAGGAAGCCGACAGGATTTCCTCCAGGAATACGCCATCAACGACCGTGACGGTTTTCCCCTCTGGTATGCCCATTTTCACTACGAAACGGCTGACACACCGAAGGACAATTTCAGCGTCGCGCACCTGAAGACTAAGGAACAACGCAAGGAGCACTACCACTCACTGCTGGCCAAGGCCACCAGCCCTTATGCGGTGGTGAACGTGCATCGAGGGCAGCTCAGCAAGTCGTTGGCGCAGAGCAAGTTCTTGCCCTTGGCGCCTTGATGGCCAGGGCTTGCAGGCTGGAGTGATCAGTCGCTGAGCGCGAGAAAAAACCTGTGGGAGCGAGCTTGCTCGCGATGGCTGACGGACAGTCAATACCTTCATTGACTGTCACACCGCTATCGCGAGCAAGCTCGCTCCCACATGGGTTCACCCCCAGGGCTGTGCTGGGCAGGTTCCGCCCCTCATCAATGGGCAAACAACGAGTTGCCCTTCTGCCCCGCCAGTTTCTCCGGCTTGATCAGGAAGCGCGCCAGCGCCGGCAACAGCCACAGTGCACCGAACATGTTCCACAGCAGCATGAACGTCAGCATCAAGCCCATGTCGGCCTGGAACTTGATGGCCGAGAAGATCCAGGTGCACACGCCGATGGCCAGGCACAAACCGGTGAACAGTACCGCCTTGCCGGTGGATTTCAGCGTCTGGTAGTAAGCCTCCTGCAACGGCAACCCGGCCCGCAGGAAGCTTTCCAGGCGGCTGTAGATGTAGATGCCGTAGTCGACGCCGATCCCGACACCCAGCGCGACCACCGGCAGCGTCGCGACTTTCACACCGATGCCCATGAAAGCCATCAGGGCGTTGCCCAGTACCGACGTCAGCACCAGCGGCAGCACGATGCACAGCGTCGCCGCCCAGGAACGGAAGGTGATCATGCACATGGTCGCCACGCAGATGTACACCAGAATCAGAATGGTCAGTTCCGATTCCTTGATCACTTCATTGGTGGCCGCCTCGATGCCGGCGTTACCGGCGGCGAGGAGGAACTCCAGGCCATCGCGGTTGTTTTCCTTGGCGAAGTCCTGCACCGCCTTCACCGCGCGGTCCAGGGTCTCGGCCTTGTGGTCGTTGAGGAACACCAGCACCGGCGCCAGGGAGCAGCTGTTGTTGTACAGGCCATCGGCCCGGGCGATGGAGTTGTTCAGCACATCAGGGTTGCGCGACAGGGTCTCCCATTTCAGGTTGCCCTCGTTCATGCCCTTGATCATTTGCTTGGATACGGTCACCAGGGAAATCGCCGACTGCACACCCTCGGTGTTCTGCATCTTCCACATCAATTCGTCGATGGGGGCCATGGCTTCATAGCGCGAGCAGCCTTCGGCCTTGGTCTTGACCATCACCACCAGCACATCGGAGCTGGTGGAGTAATTGCTGATGATGAAGTTGTTGTCCTGGTTGTAGCGCGAGTCCGGACGCAGTTCCGGCGCGCCCTGGTCCAGGTCGCCGATCTTCAGGTTCTGGCTGTACCAGAGGCCACCGCCAAAGGCGATCACCGCCAGGGCGATGGACACCGGCGCGACCTTGGCGCTGGCGAAGTTCGACAGCAGGCGCCAGAACGGATGTTCGCGGGTCGCATCTTTCTTGCTGCGTTCGACCGCACGCTTGCTGATGCCAACGTAGGAAATCGCCACTGGCAGCAGGATCAGGTTGGTGAACACGATCACTGCCACGCCGATGGAGGCGCCGATGGCCAGTTCGCGGATCACGCCGATGTCGATGATCAGCAAGGTGATGAAACCCACGGCGTCCGCCAGGATCGCGATCATCCCCGGCAGGAACAACTGGCGGAAGGTGCGCCGCGCCGCCGTCAGGGCGTTGTCCGCCTCGCTGGACTGCAAGGCGATGCCATTGATTTTCTGCACCCCGTGGGAAATGCCGATGGCGAAGATCAGGAACGGCACCAGCATCGAGTACGGATCCAGGCCGAAACCGGCCGCGTGCATCAGCCCCAGTTGCCAGACCACCGCCACCAGGGTGGTGGCCAACACCGCCACGGTGCTGCGTATGCAGTTCGTGAACCAGTACAGCAGGACCAGGGTGATGACGAAGGCCACGCCGAAGAACAGCACCACCATGACCAGGCCGTCGATCAGGTCACCGACTTTCTTGGCGAAACCGACGATATGGATCTGCACATTCGGGTTCTGGGCTTCGAACTTGTTGCGGATCTTGTCTTCAAGTTCGTGGGAAAACTTCCGGTAGTCGAGGGCGAGCAATTTGCCCTGGTCCTGCGGGTCGGGATAGGACTCCAGCAGCGGGATGTCGATGATGCTCGACTTGAAGTCGTTGGCCACCAGGCGCCCGACCTGGCCGGACTTGAGCACGTTGTTGCGCAGCAGGTCGAGGCTGTCGGCCGAGCCGTTGTAGCTCTGGGGGATCACCTCGCCGCCGGCGAAGCCCTCCTCCGTCACTTCGGTCCAGCGCACGCTGGGGCTCCACAACGACTTGAGCCCGGAACGGTCGACACCGGAGATGTAGAAGACCTCGTCGTGGATCTGGCGCAGGGTCTCCATGTAGTCCTTGAAGAAGATGTCGCCATTGGTGGCTTCCACGGAAATGCGCACCGTGTTGCCCAGGTTCGCCAGGTCATTGCGGTGCTCGAGCATCTTCTGAATGAAGGGGTGCTCGAGGGGGATCATTTTTTCGAAACTGGTGGAGGGGCGGATCAGCGTGGCCTGCCAGAACAGGAAGATGCTGACCAGCAGGCAAATGACGATCACTGCCGGGCGGTTGTTGAAAATCAGGCGCTCGAGGAACGTCGCCTTGTCTTGATGATGACTGCTCATGGGGTCCGCCTTCTTGTTTTTATGCCCGTCTTGCAGGCCTGACTCATTTGCTCAGTTCGGCGCCGGTGGAGGTGGTGGCGCGCACGCCGCCTTGCCCCGCCAGGATCAGGTTGCCGTTGCCTGCCGCCGTGACGGCCGCCACGGAGATTCGGTCCGGACGGTTGAACACGCTGAAGGTCTCGCCATCGTCGGTACTGCGCACCACACTGCCGCCGTTGCCGACAATCACGATGGAACCGTCCTCCAGCAGTGTGGCGCCCGACAGGCCGAATTCCAGGCTGCCCCGGGCGGCCTTGAGCTCGACCTGCTCCCAGGTGTCGCCAAAATCGGTGGAACGGTACAGGTTGCCGCGCAAGCCGTAGGCCAGCAGCGTCGAAGGCTGGGCGGTGCCGATGACCCCGAACAGCGAGCCTTCGTACGGGCCTTCGACCTTCTCCCAGGTCTGCCCCCCATCGGCGGAACGGAACATGCTGCCGGCCTCCCCCACAATGAACAGCCCGGCGTCTTTCACGGCCGCGATTGCGTTGAGGTGGAACTGATCTTCGTTATCAAGGCGGTCGCTGGCGTCTTCCCAATGCTTGCCGCCGTCGGTGGTTTCCAGCAGCGCACCGTACGCCCCCACGGCAAAACCGTTGCTGGCGTCCTTGAACCAGACATCCAGCAGTGGCGCTTCACGGGTGAGGTCTTCGTATTGCTTGGTCCAGGTGCTGCCACCGTCGTCGCTGGCGAGGATCTGCGCGTCGTGCCCCACGGCCCAGCCGTGCTTGTCATCGACGAAAAATACCGCGGTGAGCAGTTGGCGGGTCGGCACCTTGGCCTGGCTCCAGGACGTGCCCTGGTCGTCGGAATAGACAATGTGCCCACGATCACCGACCGCCACCAAGCGCTGGCCGGCATGGACCACATCGAGCATCAGGGTTTTGCTGGCCTTGGCCGATTCGACGGAATAGATGACATCGGACGTCGACGCCGCAACGGCCATCGCCGGTGCCGACAACACCGCAGAGCCCAGCAGCGAGAGCGCCGAAGCCAGCAACGCGATTCTGCGCAGCAGCGGCGGCCGGCAGCGGCCCACAGCCATGACAGGCTCACTCATAGACCTTTCCCCCATTATTATTGTTATGGCTTGGTACGTTGCCAGTCCTGGAGCATAGCCCTGAAACCTGCAATCTAGAGCCACTTCGGAAGCTGGCCTATCCTATCGGGCTTTCGAAAGGTCTGACAATCGACGCCGCGTTATCTTTTGTTAACCAGGGGGGTTGGCGCTGGGGGTGAATGGCGGGGTATTCGGTGGGGTGATAGCGAGGGGCCCGGCAGTGACGGGGCTGACGCTATCGCGAGCAAGCTCGCTCCCACAGGGGATCCATGCTGATCACAAGATAGGTGTTCACTGGAGATCTACTGTGGGAGCGAGCTTGCTCGCGATGGGAGCACCGCGGTCCGCCAGGCAGACCGCGGCCTCAAGGTCACGCCAGACTCTTGCTCACCACCTCGAACACATCGGCCGACAGCCCGCCTGACGCCAGGATGCGCTCCAGCTCGGCTTTCATCAGCGCCTGGCGGGCGCTGTCGTATTTGCGCCAGCGGGTCAGCGGTGCCAGTTGCCGCGAGGCGATTTGCGGGTTGAAGCCATTGAGCTGGATGACCAGATCCGCCAGGAAGCGATAACCCGAACCGTCGGCGGCGTGGAAGTTGATCAGGTTCTGCCCGGCGAACGCGCCGACCAGTGCCCGCACCTTGTTCGGGTTCTTGATATTGAACGCCGGGTGCTCCATCAGCGCCTTGACCCGCGCCAGGCCACCGGGCAACGGGCTGCCGGCCTGGACGCTGAACCATTGATCCATGACCAGCGGGTTGCCCTTGAAGTTTTCCGCGAACACTTCCAGGGCCTTGGCCTTCTCGGTCTCGAACGGCGAGTTGACCAGCACCGCCAACGCCGTGAGGCGTTCAGTCATGTTGTCGGCGGTGTCGAACTGCTCCAGGGTCGCACTCAGCACCTCAGGCTTGCCGGTGAGCATCAGGTAGGACAGCGCGATGTTCTGCAACGCGCGGCGGGCGAAATGCTCGGCCTCGGCCACGTATGGCGTGCGTTTCGACAGGTCGCGGTTGGCTTCGTAACGCAGCCACAGGGCTTCGAACAGGTTGTCGGCCAGTTGCTGACGGGCGAACTCACGGGCGGCATGGATCGCCTCGACGTCAGCCACTTCGCTGATTTCCGTCAGGTAGGCTTCGCTGGGCAGCGAGAGCATTTCCGCGACCATGGCCTGGTCCAGGGACTCGTCCGACAATACGCTACGCAGCGCACTGACCAGGCGTGGATCCAGCGTCAGGCTGGCGCCCTGCTGATGTTGGGCGATCAGTTCCTGCAGCACCTGCACCGACAACTGCTGGCCGGCATCCCAACGGTTGAAGCCGTCGCTGTCGTGCTGCATCAGGAACATCAACTGGTCGCGGTTGTACGGGAAGCTCAGCTTCACCGGCGCCGAGAAACCACGCAGCAACGAAGGCAGCGGTTGTTCGGCGACGTCGACGAAGGTGAAGGTCTGCTCGGCCTCGGTCACCGAGATCACCCGGGACGTACCGTCTGCCGTCGCTTCACCGGCCAGGCGCAACGGGATCTCGGCGCCTTGGCTGTCCAGCAGGCCCAGTTCCACGGGAATCACGAACGGCAGCTTTTCCTGTTTGTCCGGGGTTGGCGGGCAACTCTGGCGGAAGGTCAGGCTGTAGGTCTTGGCTGCGGCGTCGTAAGACTCGCTCACCGCCAGCCGTGGTGTACCGGCCTGGCTGTACCAACGCTTGAACTGCGCCAGGTCGACGCCGTTGGCATCTTCCATGGCCTTGATGAAGTCGTCGCAGGTCACGGCCTGGCCGTCGTGGCGTTCGAAGTACAGGTCACTGCCCTTGCGGAAACCCTCAGGCCCCAGCAGGGTGTGGATCATGCCGACCACTTCCGAGCCCTTTTCGTACACGGTCAGGGTGTAGAAGTTGGAGATCTCGATAAAACTGTCCGGCCGCACCGGGTGGGCCATGGGGCCGGCGTCTTCGGCGAACTGGTGGGTGCGCAGGTACGCCACGTCCTGGATGCGCTTGACGGTGGCGGAGTTCATGTCGGCCGAGAACCCGGCGTCGCGGAACACCGTGAAACCTTCCTTGAGCGACAGTTGGAACCAGTCGCGGCAGGTCACGCGGTTGCCCGACCAGTTATGGAAGTATTCGTGGGCAACGATCGCCTCGACCCGCTGGTGCGCGGCATCGGTGGCGGTTTCGGCGCGGGCCAGCACGGCGCTGGAGTTGAAGATATTGAGACCCTTGTTCTCCATGGCGCCCATGTTGAAGTCGTTGACCGCGACAATCATGAAGATGTCCAGGTCGTACTCGCGCCCGTACACCTCTTCGTCCCAGCGCATCGACTTCTTCAGGCTGGTCATGGCGTGCTGGCATTTGTCGATGTTTTCCGGCTCGACGTAGATGCGCAGTGCCACATTACGCTCGGTCATGGTGGTGAAGGTGTCTTCGACGCACCACAGGTCACCGGCCACCAGGGCGAACAGGTAGGCCGGTTTCTTGAACGGATCTTCCCAGGTCGCCCAGTGCCGGCCGTCTTCGCCGGGGCCGCTGGCAATCGGATTGCCGTTGGACAGCAGCACCGGATAACTGTGCTGCTCGGCCACCACGGTGGTGGTGAACTTGCTCATCACATCCGGACGGTCGAGGTAATAGGTGATCTTGCGGAACCCTTCGGCCTCGCACTGGGTGCAGAACATGCTGCCGGATTTGTACAGGCCTTCCAGGGCGGTGTTGGTTTCCGGATGAATCCTGACGGTGGTGTCGACCGTAAAGGCCTGGGCCTTGGGGTGCACGGTCAGGTGATTGTCGTCCAGTTGATAGTCGCCCTGCCCCAGGTCGGCATCGTCGAGCTTGAGGGAGATCAATTCAAGATGCTGGCCATCGAGCACCAGCGGCGGCAGCCCGGCACCGCGCTCGGGGTTGCGGCGCATCACCAGTTGCGCATGGACCAGGCTGTGGTCCTCGAACAACTCGAAGGTCAGGTGTGTTTCGTCGATCAGGTACTCGGGGGCCTGATAGTCCTTGAGGTAAATCATCTTCGGTTGTTCGGTGCGCATGGGTCGAATCCTTCTACTGATGCACGGCGAGCTGGTAGGCCGTGTATTTACGAATGTTGATCACGCCGGTGTCGAAAATCAGGTATTGGCCCTTGATCCCCAGCAGCGTGCCTTCGGCGATCGGGTTCTTGTCCAGGTTGAAGCTGACGATCTTGGCCGGGTACTGCTCCACCGGGTAACGAATCTCGATGGGCTCGACGTCCGCTATGGTCTGGATCGCTTGCAGGCCGAATCGTTCCTGCAAGCCTTGCAAACCCTGGGCGCAGCTTTCGAACAACGCGTCGCGGATCGCCGGCAGGTCCACCGCTGTCGCGTCGCCCTTGAGCAAGGCGCGCCAGTTGGTCTTGTCCGCCACATGGCTGCGGAACAGGTCCTCGACGAACCCTGACTGCTGGCGGGTGGCGACCCGCAGGATCGGCAGCGCCTGGCTGGCGCCCTGGTCCAGCCAGCGGGTCGGCAATTGCGTGGCGCGGGTAATGCCGACCTTCACGCCCGAGGAGTTGGCCAGGTAGACCACATGATCGGTCATGCAGAATTGCTCGCCCCAGGCCGGGTCACGGCAGGTGCCCGCGTCGAAATGGCAACGCTCCGGGCTCATGATGCACAGGTCGCACTGGGCCAGCTTGGTCATGCAAGGGTAGCAATACCCCTGGCTGAAGCTGGTCTTGGTCCGGCGTCCGCAATGGGTGCAGTGGATCGCACCGAGGTACTCCAGGCGGATCGTGCTGCCGATCAACGGGTTGACCGGCACCTCGACCTCGTCCAGGCGAAAGGCGTATTGAACGGTCGGCCCGTCAAGGCGGGCCGACATCTTGCTGATTGCACCACGGCCAATCTCGATCAATGGATGGCATCCGACTTGAACAGGATATTGGGCACTTCGATCGACTTCGACTGGCATTCCTGCGGGCCCATGTAGCCAGTGCGCTCGTCTTCGGGCAGGTTCTGGACTTCCCAGGCGATCATGGCCTGCAGCGACAACTCGCGCTGCTCGGCAGTGAGCTTGTTGCCATCGGCCCATTTACCGATTTCCACGGCCAGTTTCAGGCTCTTGTAGATATCGGGGGTGATGTTTTTGATCATTTCGTTGAAGGAAGACATGGGTTCTCCGCGCAATCGCGCATTCTCAAAAGGCACAGGCGCCGGTCAAAGGGCCATTTTACGGCGAGCGAACAGCCCGCCCAACAAGCCCGTGAAGCATCCGACGAGCAGCCCGCCGACGTGGGCGGCATTGGCGATTTCACCGAAGCCGATCAGCGAAACCAACCCGGACAGGCACAGCAGCAACCACACCAGCATCATCACCAGCACCCCACGGGGCAGGTGATAGGCCGGGTTCGGTGCGAGCAGTTGGTAGATCCAGCAATGGCCCAGCAGGCCGTACAGCACGCCGGACAACCCGCCGAACAGCGTCGGCCCGCTGAAAAAGTACTGGGCGAAATTGGAGACGAGGCTGAACAACAGCGTCAGCCCCAACAGGTTGATACCGCCCTGGCGCGCTTCGATCCGCCGCCCCAGTTCCCAATACCACATGCCATTCATGGCGATGTGCAGGAAGCCGAAGTGAATCAGCATCGGCGTTACCAGGCGCCACCACTGCCCCGCCGCCAGGCTATCGCCCAACGGCGTGAACTGGATGTAATCGCCAACGACGCGAAACTCGAGGAAGGTCAGCCAGCGTAGCGTCGCAAGATTCTCCCCCAGCAGGGTGACCGCGCTGACGATCAGGCTCAGCAACAACACCACGGCCGTCATTGGACTGCGCGTCAGTTGCTGGACGAACCCGGCTCGCCGGGAAGTGCCCCCCGTGTCGGGCAGCTCCAACAGCTGTTCGGGATCGCCAGCAGGAAAACGGGCGTACAAGGCACGCACGTCCTCGCTGATTTCATCCGGCACCCAGAGCACCTGCTCGCCCGCCTCTTCGCTGACGCGATGGGGCACCTGCATGCGTTGCAGCAGCTTGACGAAGCCGCTCAGGTCCACTGCCAGGGGCAGGCGCAGAACCGCGACGGCACTCATTTCATCTCCTCCGGCCGCTCGACATCGACCCAGACGAACTTGTGCGGATCCAGGCGGGTTTCCTGGTCGAGGCGATAGGCGACCAGCTTGCCGTAGAGCACCGCGCTGTAATCCAGGCAGGCCAGGTTCGGGCGGATCGGCGCGGGTTTGCCGCTGCGCCAATAGTGACCGACGAACAACAGCGGCTCTTCGACGCCATAGCGCAGCAGGTTGTTTTTTTCATCCGGCGACAGCGGCGTGCGGGCCACCGGTTCCGGCAAGGCGTCGGGCTGGAATACGATGTCGCCGTAGGTCTGCGGGTTGTCTTCCCAGAACTTGGTGCGGAAAAACGAACGGGTCAGGCCATCGCCACCCGTCAGCGTCAGGCCATGGGGCAGGCGCATGTCCGTGCCGCGCAGCAAGCGATCGAACACCGTGCAGGCAAAACTGCCCGGTTGCGCCGAGGCCTGGAGGAAATGCTCGTCGACACAACCGTCCGGGAACAGGCCCCGCAGCGGTTCGATCAGGCCGGCATCCCAACAGGCGTGCACCACCCGGAAGCGGCCGGCGTCGACAAACAGTGGCAGCTCATAGAACCATTCGAGAAAGTCATGCCAGTCGCCGGGATGCTGCTCGAACTGGGTCAGCGTCTCGTTGAGCAGGCGGGCATGGCGCGGCGTGTGTTCGCGCACGTAGCGCTGGCCGCTGCCCGGCAATGCCGGTGTGCTCCAGCCCAGGGCGTTGAACTCGTGGTTGCCCATGATGCACAGCGCTTGGCCGGCCATGACCATGTCATGGACGATGTGCAGCGCCTCGCGGATCCGCGGGCCACGGTCGATGATGTCCCCCAGGAACACGGCCATGCGCGACGGATGCCGCCAGACCCCGCCCTGCTTGTGGTAACCGAGTCGGTCCAGCAGGTGTTCCAGGGTCAGGGCGCATCCGTGCACGTCACCGATCAAATCGTAACTGCGCGCAGGATCGAGCATCAGTCGCCTCCACCCCCCAACCGACTGCCCCAACCAAGCTTGGTCCGGCAGACTTCGTAGTAATTGTGATCCAGCGGGTGGATCAGGCGCAGCTTCTGCGCTTTTTTGCTGACGGTGATGGTGTCCCCCGGCGCGCAGGTGAAATGGTTCTGGCCGTCACAGGACACTTGCGGGTAGATCTGCATATCCTTGGACACGACGATTTTCAGCTCACTGTTGCCATCGACCACGATCGGTCGCCCAGACAAGGTATGGGGGTACATGGGCACAATCACAATAGCGTCGAGCTTGGGATGCATGATCGGCCCGCCGGCCGACAGCGCATAGGCGGTGGAGCCGGTGGGGGTGGCGACGATCAGGCCGTCGGCTTTCTGGCTGCAGACGAACTGGCCGTCGATGTACAGCTCGAACTCGATCATCCGCGTGGATTTGCCGGGGTGCAGCACCACGTCGTTGAGGGCGTCGCCCTGGCCGATGGCCTCGGCGTGACGGCGGACCTCGGCCTGCAGCAGGAAGCGGTTTTCCACCAGGTAGTGGCCGTCCAGCACCTCGGCGACCTTGATCTCCAACTCATCGGGGCGGATATCGGTAAGGAACCCCAGGCTGCCGCGGTTGATCCCCAGCACCGGGATATTGTGCCGCGCCAGGGCCCGGGCGGCCCCCAGCAGGCTGCCGTCGCCGCCGACCACGATCACCATGTCACAGACTTCGCCGAGCATCTTGCGCGACGACGTCTGCAAGCCATGGCCCGGCAGGACTTCGGCGATGGTATCTTCGAGGATCACATGCAGGTGCCGCTCCAGGAGGAAACGTTTGAGACGGCGAACGGTGTCCAACACCTGCGAACTGCCCAGGCGACCGATGATGCCGATATTGCGAAATTGCTCCATGAGGCTCCTGCGAGGGTCTGCGGCGGGCGAAAAACACGATTATGGGCGAAAGCGCGCCGTAGACAAAATCCTTTAAGCCTTCAGCGCAACGGCTATGCTCGCAAGATGATCCTGTTCCCTGAATTGCTGGACTTGCCCCGACGCCTGCACCATCCCGAAGTGCGCGACCTCGCGTGGGCGATCATCGCCCCGCCGATGCTCATCGACACGCCCTGGCCCCAGCGCCACCCCCTGACGGGCAGTGATTGGGTGCAGGAGCCAGGCCGACTGGAACACTGGCTGCGGCAACTGGACCGCGACAGCTATCCATTGCTGCACTGCCTGTCCCAAGGGCGAACGCGCCGCCTGGGCCTGTATTACGAAAGGCTGTGGCAATTCGCCGTGCAGCATGCCCCGGGCATCGAATTGATCGCCGCGAACCTGCCGATCCGGCGCGAAGGCCATACCCTGGGCGAACTGGACCTGTTGCTGCGTGATCGCGACGGCATCCACCACCTGGAACTGGCCATCAAGTTGTACCTCGGCCCCCAGCACGGAAACGGACTGGACGCCGCGCAATGGCTGGGCCCGGGTTGCCATGACCGGCTCGACCGCAAGCTGGCGCATCTGCGCGAACACCAACTGCCGATCTCGGCCCGCCCGGAAAGCCGCGAGGCCCTGGCGGCACTGGGCATCGAGCCCTCGGGCCTCGAGCTGTTTCGCTCCGAGCTCTGGCTGGGCGGGTATTTGCTCTACCCCTGGCCGGGCCAGGCCGAACCACCGGCCGGTGCCCATCCCAGGCATTTGCGCGGGCGCTGGCTGCATCAACGGGACTGGCCTGCGTTCATCGCCCAACGTCCGCCGGGTCGCTGGCAACCCCTGCCCCGCGCCGCCTGGCTGGCCCCGGCGCATTATCCGGCCGAGCAAACCTGGAGCACCGCGCAGCTGGAGGCCTGGCGAATAGCCCTGGACCCCATGGCGCCGGCACAGTTGATGGTGCGCCTGAGCGAAAACGCCGAGGGTGAGTGGGAAGAAGCCGAGCGGGTGTTCCTGGTGGCGGATCGTTGGCCGGATGTGCCGGGTGGTAGCTGAGCCTTGCGCTGCCTGTCAGGGCCTCATCGCGAGCAAGCTCGCTCCCACATTGGAAAGCACCTTTCTGCATAAGTGAGTTCCCGCATTGGAATGCGCGCCCTTGTGGGAGCGAGCTTGCTCGCGATGAAGCCAACTCGGTTCTAGAAGGACAACCGCACAGCCAACGCCGCCAACGTCACCAGCAGCACCGGCACGGTCAGCACAATCCCGACCTTGAAGTAATACCCCCAGCCGATCCGGATGTTCTTGCGCGCCAGCACATGCAGCCACAGCAACGTCGCCAGGCTACCAATCGGCGTGATTTTCGGGCCCAGGTCGCTGCCGATGACGTTGGCGTAGATCATCGCCTCCTTCACCGCCCCGGTGGCCTGGCTGGCATCGATGGACAAGGCGCCGATCAGCACCGTCGGCAAATTGTTCATGGCCGACGAGAGCAGCGCCGTCAGCACACCGGTGCCCATGGCCGCGCCCCACACGCCATATTCGGCGAAACCGTCGAGCCAATGGGCCAGGTAACCGGTCAGCCCGGCGTTGCGCAGGCCATAGACCACCAAGTACATGCCGAGGGAAAAGATCACGATCTGCCAGGGCGCTTCCTTCATTGCCTTGCGGGTGGAGATCTTGTGGCCGTGGGCCGCGACCGCCAGCAGCAACGCAGCACAGACCGCCGAGATCGCACTGATGGGAATCCCCAGGGGCTCCAGGGCAAAACAGCCCAGCAGCAGGATCACCAGCACCGCCCAGCCGGCATAGAACGTCGCCTTGTCGTGGATCGCTGTCGCCGGATCGTCCAGTTGATCGGGGTCATAGTCGCGCGGAATGTCGCGGCGAAAGAACCACAGCAGGATGGCCAGGCTGGCCGCCACGCTCACCAGGTTCACCGGCACCATGACCGCCGCGTAGCGGTTGAAACCAATGCCGAAGAAGTCCGCCGAGACGATGTTCACCAGGTTCGATACCACCAGCGGCAGGCTCGCGCTGTCGGCAATGAAACCGGCGCCCATCACGAACGCCAGGGTCGCCGCCGGGGAAAACCGCAGTGCCAGCAGCATCGAAATCACGATAGGGGTCAGGATCAGCGCCGCCCCGTCATTGGCAAACAACGCCGACACCAGCGCCCCCAGCAACACCATGAAGGCAAATAGCTTGCGCCCACTGCCTCGGCCCCAGCGAGCCACATGCAAGGCCGCCCAGGCGAAGAACCCCGCCTCGTCCAGCAGCAGGCTGATGATAATCAGCGCGACGAACGTCCCGGTGGCGTTCCAGATGATCTGCCAGACCAGCGGGATATCGCTGATCTGCACCACCCCGCTCAACAACGCCAGCAGCGCGCCGAGCGTCGCGCTCCAACCGACACCGAGCCCCTTGGGCTGCCAGATCACCAACGTAATGGTCAGCAGGAAAATCAACGACGCAATGAGCATGCGCAACAGCCTTGAAAAAGGGAGGGAAAGAAGGACTCAGCAGCAACGCGCCACCGGACGATCAGGCATGGCGTTCAAGCGCTGCACGTCCGCTGTCAGCCACGCGGAGCTGGCCGCCAACGCCTGCTCCAGCATCATACTGACCCAGGCCGGTAACTGCGGGTGCTGGCGGTAATAAACCCACTGCCCTTGGCGTCGGTCGCTGAGCAGCCCAGCGTTGCGCAACTGCGCCAGGTGCCGAGAGATCTTCGGCTGGCTCAGGCCCAGCGCGGCGGTGAGTTCACAGACACACAACTCGCCTTCACGGGCCACCAGCAACGCAATGCGCGTACGGGTGTCATCGGCCAGGGCCTTGAAGACATCGACGGGATTGGGGGAATCGGGCATGGCGTGGGCAAGCCTGGGATGAGCGAATGGCGAATATATGGATATTCGAATATCCAGTAAAGCGGGGATTTGGATTTGCCAGATGCGTTTGCAGATGTACATGCACTTGTGGCGAGGGGATTTATTCCCGCTGGGGCGCGAAGCGCCCCCATTCAAATTGTCTGGCACACCAGGGTGTTGGGTTTGGGGCCGCTTCGCAGCCCAACGGGGATAAATCCCCTCGCCACAGAGGTGCTTTGCTTGAAGTTCCAGTGGCCGTCAAGCCTTCTTATGCTGCTCGACCCACTTGCCATAGGCATCGATGAATTTCTGCAAGAATGGCCTGACGGACTCCGACAGGTTGCCCGCCTCGTCGAACGCCGTCCCGGCGTTACTCAGGTAGCCTTCCGGCTGCTGCATGCAGGGCACGTCAAGGAACACCAGGGACTGGCGCAAATGATGATTGGCGCCGAAACCGCCAATGGCACCCGGCGAAGCGCTGATCACCGCGCCCGGTTTGCCACTCAGGCAACTCTGGCCGTAGGGACGCGACCCCACATCGATGGCATTTTTCAACGGCGCCGGCACCGAACGGTTGTACTCCGGCGTGACGAACAACAAGGCATCGGCCCCGCCTACCTGCTGGCGGAAAGTGCTGTAGGCTGCCGGAGGGGACACATCGATGTCTTCGTTGTAGAGCGGCAACTCGCCAATCTCGATGATATTCAGCTTGAGGTTGGCTGGCGCCAGGTCAGCCAGTGCCAGCGCGACCTTGCGGTTGATCGATGCCTTGCGCAGGCTGCCCACCAAAACGGCCACTGTGTAGACATTACTCATGAGAGGCTTCTCGACTGTCGGCTCAAAGGAGCCTGTAGTTATAGATGATCGGGGTGACAATTGGACCAGTGGAGCGACAAAAACCGGCCGGCTGGACTATTTTTTTCATGTAGGAAAACTTACCGCGCTTGACCAGGGTCTACAGAACCGCAAATCGAGTGATTTATTTCCAGAGGTTCTAAGCAATGGCAGCAGTACTTGTCGGACAATTTCATGCGCGGGACGCCGAAGGTCGCGTCTACTCGGTGCATGAGTTTCAGGAATCGACCCCGTCGCCCGACGGAAATGGCAAGGAGCCTGTCACTACCTATAAATTGGCTATCGGGGATCGAGTCAACAAGCTCGACGATGGCAGATTTATTCTCGTGCAATCTCAAATCGAATTGACGCGCGAACCGGAAACGCCACTGTCCACTCAAACGCCCGCTGAAACGCAAATAGCTTCATAACCGTTGGTTATGAGCAGAAGTCATGCCCGGACTTGGGTTAGGATTCAGCCAATCAATGGCTCACCCGCCGAACATGGACTTCTTGCATGCGTTTACGCCACATCGAAGTGATCCAGGCGCTGCTGCAGACCGGCCACCTCGGCACGGCGGCCGAATGGCTGCAACTGCCGGTGGCGGAGGTCGAGGCGATACTGCGCGACGCCGAGGCCCAATTGGGTTTCATGCTGTTCGCCAGCGTGCGCGGTCGTTTGCAGGCGACCCGGGAAACCCTTGAATTGCGTGACGGTATCACGCGGGTGTACGACACCCTCGAACCGGTGCAGCGCCTGGCCAGCAGCCTGAAACACCATCAGGCAGCGCCCTTGCGCATTATCTGCACGCCGCCGCTGGCCCAGCGCTTGTTGCCCCAGAGCATCGCCGCCTTGCGTCGTCGCCATCCGGATGCGCCGTGCACCCTCCTCAGCCGACCGACCCGCGATATCGTCCACAGCCTGCTGTTGCGTGAAAGTGACTTGGGCCTGAGCCTGCACGACCCGGAACATCCCGACATCCATTGCCGGATGATCGCCCAGGGCAAACTGCAATTGCTCGCGCCCCACGGCTGGCTGCAACCCCGTCAAAAATATATTTCGCTTCAGGACTTGGCGGGCCAGCCGTTGGTGGGCCTGGATGGCCACGACCCGCTGAGCCCTGCATTCGAGCACAAACTGGCGGCGCTGCGTCCGGCGCCCATGATCCAGCTCCGCGTCCAGACCCATCAGATGATGCGCGCCATGGTCGAGGCCGGCGAAGGCCTGGCCATCGTCGACCCGTTCACCGCCTCGGGCGCCAAGGACGGCGGCCTCGACGTCTGCCCGGTATCGCCCGCCATCGCGATTGGCCTCTATGCCTTGAGCCTCAACGGCGCCCCCTCTTCACCCGCCCTTCAATCGCTGCTGGAACGAATTACGGAACAAGCCGAGGCGTTGCTGAGCCACTGATCGACATGCCCAGTGGGTCGTCGAACAGCCGGTACCAGAACAGCGCGACTTCGGCGGTATGCCGGTCAATGCCGCGATAGCGCAGGTGATCGATACCACCCAGCACGTAACCGCAACGCTCATAGAGCCGGCAGGCGCCCAGGTTGTTGTTCTGGGTCTCGAGCATGATGCCCGGCAGTTTTTTCTTGCGGCTCCAGAACTGGGCGACATCGAGCAACGCCTTGGCCACCCCGTGGCGACGGGCCGGGGCGTGTACCGCCAGCTCGTCGATGTGGGCATAGCCGTTCCAGTTGGTACTGACCACCAGGTGCCCGACGGGCTGGTCATCGAGGTAGGCCATGAAGATCTCGCTGTCCGGGGCATCGCGGAAGCTGCTGAACTCCTCGGGATCGATGCCATAGCACTTGCGATAGGGAACGATGGGCGTCACCGCCCATTGGCTGACGGGACGGCCGATCTGCGCCGTCGCGTAGTCGCTGACTTCAAAGCTGAAATCGCTGCCCCAGATGTAGGCCGCAAAGCCATCATCGACAATGCGCACCGACAGCCCGGGGTGCTTGGGGTTCATGACCGGTTGCATACTGGGGAAGGTCCTCATTCCTTGAAGCACCCAACGGCGTGGTGCCATCCATTGCCCTTGTCTTTCAAATCATCACACATCAAGCGGGATCCGTACCGTAGCCTGCCCGTTACCTCAGGGTAGAAGGTCGTGGCGATTGTGGCGAGAAATGAACAATGGGTGTCCCTGCGCAAACGAGCTTGTTCGCGATGACGGTAGTCCAGCCTCCATCAATGCTGGATGTGCCGCCGCCATCGCGAGCAAGCTCGCTCCCACAGGGTTTCATCAGTGCGTGGCGGCCTGTGCCTCGGCCAACTGTGTCCACAATGCCGGAGCACCCGCGGACTTGGCGATGGCTTCCAGACGCGCGGCATGCTCGGCCAGGTCGCTTTCGCTGGCGCGAATGATCCGCGATGGCTGGCGGTCGGCGGGCAAACGGCGAATTTCCGTGGCCTGGTTGCCGGAGCCTTCGCCGGTACCGTTGCCGTCCGAGGCGTTGCCGGCCAGGGACAGGCTGGTCTGGCCGCCGGTCATGGCCAGGTAGACGTCGGCCAGGATCTCGGAGTCGAGCAAGGCGCCGTGCAGTTCACGGCCGGAGTTGTCGACACCGTAGCGCTTGCACAAGGCGTCGAGGCTGTTGCGCTGCCCCGGATGCCGTTCCCGGGCCATCATCAGGGTGTCGAGGATGGTGCAATGCTGGGTGATGTCGGCCCGCTCGTGCTGCCCCATCAGGGCGAATTCGTTGTTGATGAACCCCACGTCGAACGCCGCGTTGTGGATGATCAACTGCGCGCCCTGGATGAATTCGAAGAACTCATCGGCCACTTCGGCAAAACGCGGCTTGCCCACCAGGAATTCGTTGGTGATGCCGTGGACGCCGATAGCGCCCTCGTCACTTTCACGGTCCGGTTGCAGGTAAACGTGGAAATGGCGACCGGTCAGGCGCCGGCCGATCAGCTCGACACAACCGATTTCAATAATCCGGTGACCATCGGTCACCGGCATGCCGGTGGTTTCGGTATCCAGTACTACAGATCTGTTGGCCATCAGTGTTCAGCTCTCAACGGGCAGTCTTGCAAAAGCGCGGATATTAACACGCGCCCTATTTTGTAGGAGCTGCCGAAGGCTGCGATCTTTTGATCTTCATCTTCTCTCTGGACTCAACTGTCTGAGACAAGATCGCAGCCTCGCTTCGCTCGGCAGCTCCTACAGGGGGAGGCCTTCAGGCCTGCTTGTAGCCCCGCACCTCATCCACCCCACGGTTGGCCAACTGGTCGGCCCGTTCGTTGCCGTGGTGGCCGATGTGGCCACGGACCCATTTCCAGGTGACGTTATGGCGGTTGACCTGCTCATCCAGCAGCTTCCAGAGGTCGGCGTTTTTCACCGGTTCCTTCGCCGCCGTCTTCCAGCCGCGCTTCTTCCAGTTGGCCATCCACTCGTTGATGCCTTTCATCACGTATTGCGAGTCGGTCACCAGCAGTACATCGCAAGGCCGCTTGAGCTCTTCCAGGCCTCGGATGGCGCCCATCAGCTCCATGCGATTGTTGGTGGTATTGGCTTCGCCGCCCCAGAGTTCCTTCTCCACGCCCTTGCACACCAGCAACGCGCCCCAGCCGCCCGGGCCGGGGTTGCCCTTGCAGGCGCCATCAGTGAAGAGTTCTACGCTATCGCTCATGCCAATCTATCCAGAAAAAATGCAAAGACCAGCCGACCAGGCGGGTTGATGCCTGTCGTCGAAAGGCCGGCCAGGCCTGCTAAAAAGGGTTATGGCTCGATGTGACGACGATTGACCTTGGCCATTGGCAAGGGAATCAGCTTGCCCATCGGCTCGCGTCGCGCCTGACGCACCGGGCGCAGCCCGACCGCGATCTTGCGCGCCACCAGCAGGTAGAAACCGCCGCCGGACAGCTGCCAGTCGCCGGCCTTGCGCTCCCAACCGGCCAGGCGAGCCTGCCACTTGGGTGACGCAAGCGGCGGACGATAGCACCCGAAGCGGCGTTTCTCCAGCGCGAAGCCCAGCAGGTTGAGCCAGTCGCCGACCCTCGACGCCGAGATGCAGCGGGCCTGGCGCAAGGCGTCGTGGGCAAACACATGACGCAACCCCCAGGTGCTCCAGGGGTTGATACCGATGATCAACAGATGCCCGCCGGGGCGTACGCTGCTGGCGGCTTCACGCAGCAAGCCGTGGGGCGACAGGCAGAAATCCAGGCCGTGCTGCATGACCACCACGTCGGCGGCATGTTCGCTCAGCGGCCAGGCCTGCTCCTCGCAGACGATTTCCACCCCGGGCAACGGCGCCCCCAGGCGTACGTTGCGCTGGACCTGCGGTGCCGACGGCGGCGTTTGCGCCGAAGGCCCGTAGTGCACCAGATAGCCGCCAAAGAACCGGCCCAACTCGTCTTCGAGCATGCGCCGTTCCTCTTCCAGCAAAAATTGCCCGACAGGGCCGGACAGCCATTCACGGGCGGCGCTGATCAACGCCAGCCAGTCAGGATCAGCCTGAGCGAACGCTTCATCGGTCATTGCATTCTCCAACGCGTCAGGAAGTTCTAAGATGCGCCTTTGTTTTCCGCTTGGCGAATTCCGCGATGATACAGATCAGTGCCCTGCCCGCGTTCACCGATAACTACATCTGGTTGTTACAGGATCACTCCACCCAGCGCTGCGCCGTGGTCGACCCGGGTGATGCCGCGCCAGTACAGGCCTGGCTCGACGCCCATCCGGGCTGGGTCCTGAGCGACATCCTGATCACCCACCATCACCATGATCATGTCGGCGGCGTCCAGGCGCTGAAGAATGCGACGAACGCCACCGTCTACGGCCCGGCCAGCGAAAACATCCCGGCACGGGACCAGGCCCTGCATGACAACGACCAGGTCAACGTGCTCGGCTGGGACTTCGATGTCTACGCGGTGCCTGGCCATACACTGGGGCACATCGCCTACTACCACCATGGCCTGCTCTTTTGTGGCGACACCCTGTTCGCCGCCGGTTGCGGTCGACTTTTCGAAGGCACGCCCGCGCAGATGCACCATTCCCTGGGTCGCCTCGCCGCCTTGCCTGAAGACACGCTGGTCTACTGCACTCATGAATACACCCTCAGCAACCTGAAGTTCGCTGCCGCCGTGGAGCCGGGCAACCCGGACATCGCCGCCCGCCTGGAAAAAGTCACCCGCCAACGCAACGAAGGCATCATGACGCTGCCCTCGACCCTGGCCCTGGAAAAACTCACCAACCCGTTCCTGCGCACGACTGAAACATCCGTTAAACAAAAAGCAGACGAACGGAACGGCCAGCGAAACCAGACGCCGAGTGAGGTTTTTGCGGCCTTGAGGGCTTGGAAAGATAAGTTCTAAGGCAGCTATCGATTGATACAAAAATTCTGAAAGGTTGACCTGTTGGGGTGCGCTTCCTAGAATCGGCCGACATTTTTGCCCGGAACTTACTTCCAGCCAATGTCGTCATCCATACGCAGGTCCGTCCAGTCAGACACATTGACCCGCTTGGCTCAAGCCATCGCGGTGGCTGTGTCCGCCACCCTGGCGGGCTGCCAGAGCACGAGCCAGCTGCCGCAGACCGACGCGGCGCACACCCCGAATATCGCCGCTCGCGCCAAACAGAAGCCGGTATGGCTCACCGAGAAACCCAGCCCCCAAGTGCCCCAGGACATCTGGGAACGCATGCGCCAGGGCTTCCAGCTGCAGGAAACGGCCGGCGTCAACCCGCGTATCGAGCAACAGCGCCTGTGGTTCGCCAGCAACCCTTCCTTCCTGGAAAACGCCGGTGAGCGCGGCAGCCTGTACATCCATTACATCGTCGAACGCCTTGAAGAACGCAACATGCCGCTGGAACTGGCGCTGCTGCCGGTGATCGAGAGCGCCTACAACCCCATGGCCTATTCCCGGGCCAACGCAGTGGGGCTGTGGCAATTCATCCCGTCCACGGGGCGTTACTTCAACCTGCGCCAGACCCGCTTCTATGACGGGCGACGCGACATCACCGCCTCCACCACGGCCGCCATGGACTACCTGACGCGCCTGCATGACATGTTCAACGGCGACTGGTTGCTGGCGCTGGCGGCCTACAACGCCGGTGAGGGCACCGTCAGCCGCGCCATCGAGCGCAACGAGAAGCTTGGCCTGCCCACCGACTACTGGAACCTGCCGCTGCCCAGCGAGACCCAGGCCTATGTGCCGAAGTTGCTGGCGCTGTCCCAGGTGGTGCTCGCGCCCGACGCCTATGGCGTGAACCTCAACCCGATCGCCAACGAACCCTATTTCCAAGTCGTCGAGATCAACCAGCGCATGGACCTGTCCAAGGTCGCGGCGGTGGCCAATATCGACGAAGACGAGCTGTTCCAGCTCAATCCGGCCTTCAAGCAGCGCACCACCATCGACGGCCCCCAGCATTTACTGGTCCCCACCTCCAAGGCGCAGTTGCTGACCGCCAGCCTGTCGACCATGCGTCCGGAAGAGTTGATCAGCCAGCGCGCCCTCAAGCCGGTTTTCGAATCAGCCGACGACAGCGAAGTGGAAGGTGCCAGGCGCACCTACCGCGTCAAGCGCGGCGAAAACCTGGCCCAGATCGCCAAGGCCAACAACGTCCAGACCAAGGACCTGCAACGCTGGAACAAGCTCAGCGGCAACAAACTCAAGGTCGGCCAGACCCTGGTGATGCAGGACGCCAAGGCCAGCAAGGCCACCGGCAAGCGCATCAACACCGTGGTAGCCGCCAACAGCAAGGACCAGAAGAAGCAGACCCAATACAAGGTCAAGCAGGGCGATTCGTTGTACGTCGTCGCCAAGCGCTTCAACGTGGAAATGCAGCACCTCAAGCGCTGGAATCCACGGATGGGCAAGGCACTCAAGCCTGGGCAGATGCTGACGGTGTACTCCCCGCACTGACATGACCGGGGGCTCCCGCTGGGCTGTGTGTAGGTGCTGGTGAAGCCTGCGATCTTTTGATCTTTCGCTTGGGACTCAAGTGTCCGGGGAAAGATCGCAGCCTCGTTGCACTCGACAGCTCCTACACCGCTCCTACAGCCCCCGCCTTTTTCCTGCCGATACAAGCTGTTACTGTACAGGCCATAAAAGCCCAAGCCGCCTGGATCGGATCTCCGACTTGATACGTCCCCTCCTCCTGTTCCTGATCAGCCTGGCCTTGAGCTCTCCCGCCAGCGCAACCATCAGCGAAAGCCATGGCTATGCGCAGTTCGGCACGCTCAAGTACCCGGCCAGATTCACCCACTTCGACTGGGTCAACCCGCAAGCGCCCAAGGGCGGAGTCTTGCGGGTCATGGCATTCGGCACCTTCGATACGCTCAACCCCTACACGTTCAAGGGCAGCAGCCCGGTTTCCACGCCCAATTTCCTGCAATACGGCATCAATGAGCTGAACGAACCGCTGATGGTCGGTACTGGCCAATACGCACCGTCCGGCGATGAACCGACGTCGAGCTATGGCCTGATCGCCCAATCGGTGGAGTACAGCGAAGACCGCAGCTGGGTAGTCTTCAACCTGCGACCCGAAGCGCGCTTCCACGATGGTGTGCCCATCACCGCCTATGACGTGGCATTCTCCTACAGGACCCTGCTCAAGGATGGCCACCCGCAATACCGCACCAACCTGCAGGAAGTGCTGCGGGTCGACATTCTCAACCCGCTGAAAATCCGCTTCGTCTTCAAGCGCGCGGGCAATCCCTTGCTGATCCTGCGCCTGGGTGAGCTGCCGGTGTTGCCCCAACATTACTGGAAAGGCCGCGACTTCAAGGCGACGACCTTCGAACCGCCCCTGGGCAGCGGGCCATATCGCATCACCAAAGTGCAGCCAGGCCGCCAACTGGTGTTCGAACGGGTCAAGGACTACTGGGGCAAGGACCTGCCGGTCAATCGCGGCAAATACAACTACGACCGCATGGACGTGGAGTTCTATCGTGACAGCGAAGTCGCCTTCGAAGCCTTCAAGGCCGGCGAGTTCGACATCTACATCGAACACCAGGCCAAGAACTGGGCCAACGGCTACGACTTTCCGGCAGTCAACCGGGGCGATGTGATCAAGGCGCAGATACCCCACCAGATCCCGACCCAGACCCAGGGCCTGTTCATGAACACCCGGCGCGGCACATTCGCCGACGTCAAGGTGCGCGAAGCCCTGGGGCTGATGTTCGATTTCGAGTGGACCAACCGCACCCTGTTCAGCGGCGCCTACAAGCGCACCCTCAGCTATTACCCCAACAGCGAATTCTCCGCCACCGGCCTGCCGGTGGGTCATGAATGGCTGCTGCTCAAGCCGTACCGGGATCAATTGCCACCCAAACTGCTCACCGAACCCTTCAGCTTGCCCAAGACCGACGGGCGCGGCATTCCCCGGGAAACCCTGCGCAAGGCATTGGGACTCTTGAAGGAAGCCGGCTGGAATCTCAACGGCCAACGCCTGCTGAACGCTGACCACCAGCCCCTGAGCTTCGAAATCCTGCTGGTGAACCCGAACCTGGAGCGTATCCTGCAACCCTACGTCGAAAACCTTGCCAGCATCGGTGTCCAAGCCCGGCTGCGCACGGTGGACCGCGCCCAATACAAACAGCGCCTGGACCAGTTCGACTTCGACATGATCCTGCTGACCTTGAACCAGACCCTCAGCCCGGGCCTCGAGCAATGGCAGTACTTTCACTCCAGCCAGGTCGGGGTCAAGGGCAGCAAGAACTACGCCGGGATCGCCAACCCGGTGGTCGACCATCTGCTGGAAAAACTGCTCGCCGCCCAGACCCGCGATGAACAGGTCGCCGCCGGCAAGGCCCTGGATCGCGTACTGCTGTGGCAGCATTACTGCATTCCCAACTGGTATCTCAACTATCATCGCCTGGCGTACCGCAACCGGTTCGCCTTCGTCACCACGCCGCCCTATACCCTGGGCCTGAGCGCCTGGTGGCTGAAATCTTCGGAGAAAGATCAATGAAGCCTTTACGTGCCCTGCTCCTGCAGGCCAGCAGCCTGTTATTCGCCGGGCTGGCCTGCGCCGCGCCGCAGCATGCCGTGACCTTGTACAACGAGCCGCCGAAATACCCGGCCAACTTCCAGCACTTCGACTACGTCAACCCGGACGCGCCCAAGGGCGGCATCTTCCGCCAGGGCGGCTTTGGAGGGTTCGACAGCCTCAACCCGTTCATCAGCAAAGGCGTGCCAGCCGATGACATTGGCCTGATCTACGACACCTTGGCCAAGCAGGGCCTGGACGAACCCTTCACCGAATATGGCCTGATCGCCGAAAAAATCGAGAAAGCCCCGGACAATGCCTGGGTGCGCTTCTACCTGCGCCCCGAAGCCCGTTTCAACGATGGCCATCCGGTACGGGCGGAAGACGTGGTCTTCAGCTTCCAGACCCTGACCAAGGACGGCGCACCGATGTTCCGCGGCTACTACAACGACGTCGCCGAAGTCATCGCCGAAGATCCGCTCAAGGTCCTGTTCAAGTTCAAGCACACCCATAACCGCGAGCTGCCGTTGATCCTGGGCCAATTGCCGGTATTGCCGAAGCACTGGTGGGCCGAGCGCGACTTCAACAAGGGCAACCTGGAGATCCCCCTGGGCAGCGGCCCCTACAAGGTCGCCGAAGTGAAGGCCGGCCGCTCGATCCGCTATGAGCGGGTGAAGGACTACTGGGGCAAGGACCTGCCGGTCAATCGCGGGTTCTACAACTTCGACGTGCTGGTCACCGACTACTACCGCGACAACACCGTCGCGGTCGAGGCGTTGAAAGCCGGGCAGTTCGATTACTGGCTGGAAATGACCGCCAAGAACTGGGCCAATGCCTACAACATCCCGGCCGTGACCGAAGGCCGGCTGATCAAGGAACAGATCCCCAACGGCAACCCCACCGGCATGCAGGGCTTTGTCTACAACCTGCGCCGGCCGGTCTTCCAGGATGTGCGAGTACGCAAGGCCTTGAGCCTGCTGCTGGATTTCGAGTGGACCAACAAGCAACTGTTCAACGGCGCCTACGCCCGCACCCGCAGCTATTTCGAGAATTCGGAAATGGCCGCCACCGGCCTGCCCGGCGAAGACGAACTGAAGATTCTCGAGCCCTTGCGCGGCCAGATTCCCGAGCAGGTCTTCAACGAGTCCTTCCAGCCTTCGATGTGCGATGGCAGCGGCATGATCCGCGACCAGCAGCGCAAGGCCTACCAATTGCTGCAAGAAGCCGGCTGGCGCATCGTCGACGACAAGATGGTCGACGCCCAAGGCAAACCGGTGGTGCTGGAGTTCCTGCTGGCCCAGACCGAGTTCGAGCGGATACTGCTGCCCTTCAAGCGCAACCTGAGCGACCTGGGCATCGACCTGGTGATCCGCCGGGTGGACGTGTCCCAGTACATCAACCGCGTGCGCTCCCGGGACTTCGACCTGGTGGTGGGCAGCTTCCCGCAATCCAGCTCGCCGGGTAACGAACAGCGTGAGTTCTGGATGTCCGCCGCCGCCGACAAGCCCGGCAGCCGCAACACCATGGGCCTGAAGGACCCGGCCGTGGACCAACTGGTGGAGCAACTGATCAATGCCGACTCGCGCAAGAGCCTGGTGGCTCACGCCCGGGCATTGGACCGGGTCTTGCAATGGGGCTACTACGTGATTCCCAACTGGCACATCAAGACCTGGCGCGTGGCCTACTGGAACCACATCGGCCATCCGAAAATCACCCCAACCTATGACATCGGCACCACCACCTGGTGGGTCAAGCCGGAGGTCAAGCCGGCCGATGAAGTAGAGAAGCAGGTCATCGAGCAGCAAATCGCCGCCCCTGCGAGCGTGGAGTAACAAGATGCTGGCTTACATTTTTCGGCGACTGCTGCTGATCATCCCGACCCTGTTCGGCATTCTGCTGATCAACTTCGTCATCATCCAGGCCGCGCCCGGCGGGCCGGTGGAACAGATGATCGCCAAGCTCGAAGGGTTCGAGGGCGCCACCAGCCGCATTGCCGGCGGCGGTGCCGAAGTGTCGGTGGCCGGCTCCTCCTACCGCGGGGCCCAGGGCCTGGACCCAGGACTGGTCAAGGAAATCGAACGCATGTACGGCTTCGACAAGTCGGCCCCCGAACGCCTGTGGATCATGATCAAGAACTATGCCCACCTGGACTTCGGCGACAGCTTCTTCCGCGATGCCAAGGTCATCGACCTGATCAAGGAAAAGATGCCGGTGTCCATCTCCCTCGGGCTGTGGAGCACACTGATCATGTACCTGGTGTCGATCCCGCTGGGGATCGCCAAGGCCACGCGGCATGGCAGCCATTTCGATGTGTGGACCAGTTCGGCGATCATCGTCGGCTACGCGATCCCGTCGTTCCTGTTCGCCATCCTGCTGATCGTGGTGTTCGCCGGCGGCAGTTATTTCGACTGGTTCCCGTTGCGCGGGCTGACTTCCAACAACTTCGACGAATTGAGCATGGGCGGCAAGATCCTCGATTACTTCTGGCACCTGGCCTTGCCCGTGACCGCCCTGGTGATCGGCAACTTCGCCACCATGACCCTGCTGACCAAAAACAGCTTCCTCGACGAAATCAACAAGCAATACGTGGTCACCGCCAAGGCCAAGGGCCTGACCCGCCATCGGGTCCTCTACGGCCATGTCTTCCGCAACGCCATGCTGCTGGTGATCGCCGGCTTCCCCTCGGCATTCATCGGGATCTTCTTCACCGGTTCCTTGCTGGTGGAAGTGATCTTTTCCCTCGACGGCCTGGGCCTGATGAGTTTCGAAGCGGCCATCAACCGCGATTACCCGGTGGTGTTCGGCACCCTGTTCATCTTCACCTTGCTGGGGCTGGTGGTGAAACTGATCGGCGATCTGACCTACACCTTTGTCGATCCGCGCATCGACTTCGAAAGCCGGGAGCATTGAGATGAACCTGTCCCCTCTCAATCGCCGTCGTTTCGAACTGTTCAAGGCCAACAAGCGTGGCTGGTGGTCGCTGTGGTTGTTCCTGATCCTGTTCGGGCTGAGCCTGGGTGCCGAGTTGATCGCCAACGACAAGCCGCTGGTGGTGCATTACGACAACGGCTGGTACTTCCCGGCCCTCAAGCGCTACCCGGAAACCACGTTCGGCGGCGAGTTCCCCCTGGAAGCCAACTACAAGAGCCCGTACATCCGGGAACTGCTGGCGGCCAAGGACGCCTGGGTGCTGTGGGCACCGATTCCGTTCAGCTACCAGAGCATCAACTACGACCTGAAGGTCCCGGCCCCGGCACCGCCCTCTTCCGTGAATTGGCTGGGCACCGATGATCAGGGGCGCGATGTTTTGGCCCGGGTGATCTACGGCTTCCGTATCTCGGTGTTGTTCGCCCTGACCCTGACACTGCTCAGCTCGATCATCGGCGTGGTCGCCGGCGCCTTGCAGGGCTTCTATGGCGGCTGGGTCGACCTGGCCGGCCAACGTTTCCTGGAGATCTGGTCCGGGCTGCCGGTGCTGTACCTGCTGATCATCCTCGCCAGCTTCGTACAGCCGAACTTCTGGTGGCTGCTGGGCATCATGCTGCTGTTTTCCTGGATGAGCCTGGTGGACGTGGTCCGCGCCGAGTTCCTGCGCGGGCGCAACCTCGAATACGTGCGCGCCGCGCGGGCGCTGGGCATGCAGAACGGCGCGATCATGTTCCGGCACATCCTGCCCAACGCCATGGTGTCGACCATGACCTTCATGCCGTTCATCCTCACCGGCGCCATCGGCACCCTCACCGCCCTGGATTTCCTCGGCTTTGGCCTGCCGCCGGGGGCGCCGTCCCTGGGCGAACTGGTGGCCCAGGGCAAATCCAACCTCCAGGCGCCGTGGCTGGGCATCAGTGCGTTCGCCGTGCTGGCCGTGATGCTGAGCCTGTTGGTGTTCATCGGCGAGTCCGCTCGCGATGCCTTCGATCCGAGGAAGTGATATGAACAAGGACAATCTGATCGAAGTGCGCGACCTGGCGGTGGAGTTCATTGTCGGTGAACGCCGCCAGCGCGTGGTCGAGGGCGTCAGCTTCGACATCAAGCGCGGCGAAACCCTGGCCCTGGTGGGTGAAAGCGGCTCGGGTAAGTCGGTCACCGCCCACTCGATCCTGCGCTTGCTGCCCTACCCGCTGGCCCATCACCCCACCGGGACCATTCAGTACGCCAACCAGGATTTGCTGGGATTGAAGGAAAAGACCATCCGCCATATCCGCGGCAACCGGATCGCGATGATTTTCCAGGAGCCGATGACCTCCCTCAACCCGCTGCACTGCATTGAAAAACAGATCAATGAAGTGCTTGGCATCCACAAGGGCCTGACCGGCAAGGTCGCGACCCGGCGGACCCTGGAGTTGCTGGAGCTGGTCGGCATTCCCGAGCCCCACAAGCGCCTCAAGGCCCTGCCTCACGAGTTGTCCGGCGGCCAGCGCCAGCGAGTGATGATCGCCATGGCCCTGGCCAACGAGCCGGAACTGCTGATCGCCGACGAGCCGACCACCGCCCTGGACGTCACCGTCCAGTTGAAAATCCTGCAATTGCTCAAGGAGTTGCAGGCGCGATTGGGGATGTCGTTGCTGCTGATCAGTCACGATTTGAACCTGGTGCGAAGAATTGCGCATCGCGTATGTGTCATGCAGCGCGGTTGCATCGTCGAACAGGCATCGTGCGAAGAGTTGTTCCGCACGCCGCAGCATCCGTACACTCGGGAACTGCTGGGCGCCGAGCCCAGTGGCACCCCGGCGAACAACGTCGTCGGCCCGCCGCTGTTGCAGGTCGAGGACCTGAAAGTCTGGTTCCCGATCAAGAAAGGCCTGTTCAAACGCACGGTGGACTACATCAAGGCCGTGGACGGCATCCGCTTCAGCCTGCCCCAGGGCCAGACCCTGGGTATCGTCGGCGAAAGCGGTTCCGGCAAATCCACCCTGGGGCTGGCAATCCTGCGGTTGATCGGCAGCCAGGGCGGGATCCGCTTCGAAGGCAAGTCGCTGGACAGCCTGACGCAGCAACAGGTCCGGCCACTGCGCCGGGAGATGCAAGTGGTGTTTCAGGACCCGTTCGGCAGCCTGAGCCCACGGATGTGTGTCAGCCAGATCGTCGGCGAAGGCCTGCGGATCCACAAGATCGGCACCGCGGCCGAACAGGAACAAGCGATAATCGCGGCATTGAAGGAGGTAGGCCTGGACCCGGAAACCCGGAACCGCTACCCCCATGAATTTTCCGGAGGGCAACGGCAGCGTATCGCCATTGCCCGGGCCCTGGTGCTCAAGCCGGCGTTGATTCTGCTGGATGAACCAACGTCGGCCCTGGACCGTACCGTGCAACGCCAAGTGGTAGAGCTGTTGCGGTCGTTGCAAACCAAGTACAACCTGACGTACCTGTTTATCAGCCATGACCTGGCTGTCGTCAAAGCGCTGAGCCACCAATTGATGGTGGTCAAGCATGGCCAAGTGGTCGAACAAGGTGATGCCCGCAGCATATTCGCCGCGCCGCAACACCCCTATACACAGCAGTTGCTGGAGGCCGCCTTCCTGGCCCCAACAACTGCCGAATAACCTGAAAAGAGGAGCAACACATGGGTTTTCTCGCCGGTAAGCGCGTACTGATCGTCGGTGTCGCCAGCAAGCTGTCCATCGCATCCGGCATCGCCGCCGCCATGCATCGCGAGGGCGCTGAGCTTGCCTTCACTTATCAGAACGACAAACTCAAGGGTCGTGTCGAAGAGTTCGCACAAGGCTGGGGCTCGAGCCCTGAGCTGTGCTTCCCGTGCGACGTGGCCAGCGACGAAGAAATCGCCAAGGTTTTCGAAGCGCTAAGCAAGAAGTGGGACGGCCTGGACTGCATCGTGCACTCCGTGGGCTTCGCCCCGGGCGACCAGTTGGACGGCGACTTCACCGAAGCCACCACCCGCGAAGGTTTCCGCATTGCCCACGACATCAGCGCCTATAGCTTCGTGGCCCTGGCCAAGGCTGGTCGCGAAATGATGAAAGGCCGCAACGGCAGCCTGCTGACCCTGTCGTACCTGGGCGCCGAGCGCACCATGCCGAACTACAACGTCATGGGCATGGCCAAGGCCTCCCTGGAAGCCGGCGTACGTTACCTGGCCGGTTCCCTGGGCCCGGACGGTACCCGCGTCAACTGCGTATCGGCCGGCCCGATCCGCACCCTCGCCGCTTCCGGCATCAAGAACTTCCGCAAGATGCTGGCCGCCAACGAAGCGCAAACCCCGCTGCGTCGCAACGTCACCATCGAAGAAGTCGGCAACGCCGGCGCCTTCCTGTGCTCGGACCTGGCGTCGGGCATCAGCGGTGAAATCATGTACGTGGACGGCGGCTTCAACACCACGGCCATGGGTAACCTCGAAGAGTAATCTTCACCGCGCATAAAAAAGCCGCGGGCCTTGCAAAGGGCCCGCGGCTTTTTTTTATCCCGATTTCCGTGGAAAACCAATCAGAACCAAAACAAGGGAGAACACAAACAGCAGCCCTCCCAATACACCTGCGATGGTGTCGTACATGTAGATGGCGGCGACGAACGTCCCCATGAGCGACGTCAGGAAAAGCAGGACATTGGTCAACGCATACACGCCAATGCGCCATTTGAAAGCACGTCGCCTTAGAAGCCTTTGAAACAGATAACCCAACCCCGTCAGGGCCACCGAAGCGGCGGTTAAGATGATCAGCATGACCGTGTACATCGCTACCGCGGGAATACCCCGAGTATCACTTAAATCATTGGGATTTTCCGAGACACCCTCCAGCGCAAAAAAGAACAACAATGCGCATGCGCCCATCACTGAAGCAATGGCGGCGAGACTTAATGTGTTTCTTCCTGCTGCCATGGCTACCTACCTAGAGAAATTGATTGGCAGCTCGCCAGTGATTCGAATTTCATAATCCCGTGCGTTGGCCACCCTTCCCACTTCACGGAGCGCGCTCGTGGCTTGCTCATCAAAGGCAGCCCTATGACTGCTGGCATTAGCATCATAACGATCCGAGTACGCTTTGATCTTTCCGGAGAACTTGAGAGTACCTGATGCATATCGAGTAACGTCTCCGGTAATTTGAAGCGTAATGTTTCCAAGGTAGATCCGTGCGACGTTTGAGTCCTGGGCCGTGGAATAAGGCATCTCGAGATTGACGCTGGTAACTCCTACACCCGCCGTATTAATAATCGCCATCAAATCTGGAATTTTGCTTGGCGTAGGGCTGATACCAATTCTATCCAGCCGGACGCTGACAGGCTTGCCCTTCCCCAGAAGCCAATGACTAAACGCTTTGAAGGGAGTAAAGATCCCACCCGAGAATTCCTGCTCAATGGCCAACTGGTCCGTATTCTTGATCTTTGCCCCTTCCTTGATCCCGAGATTCCAGGCGTCAGCGGTGCTGAGTGTTGAATTCCTCAACATGACCAAATCGGCGCCGTGGGCGACTTTCAACTCACCTATGATAATGCCGTCCAATCCGTAGCGAATGGGACGGTTATTAACCATGGATTTGAGATGACGCTGCAACATTTGAGGCCAGTGGCCTCTTACGTAAGCCGAGTTTCGCTCTTGAATCATTTTTCCAATCATCGCCATTGGCGCAGGGTTTGGAAGACCTCTACCACTTCCACGTGAGGTTCCGAAATCATCGGGGTAAACAAATGTCGGGGGTAACTCGGTATTCATACGGGTACTCGCCAAGTGAGTAATGGATAACACTGCAGTTATGAATCCGCATCACACGATGCGAAAAACTCATTCTGCGTATTTCCCATACCCTTGGTGCGGTACATATTTATTGCGTTGTTTCTGGCATCAGCGGTGAAATCATGTACGTGGACGGCGGCTTCAACACCACCGCCATGGGTAACCTCGAAGAGTAATCTTCCTTTCGGCCCTGCGTAAAAACGCCGCTTGCCCTGAAAAGGACAAGCGGCGTTTTTTTATGCCCACCACACATTTCCTGTGGGAGCGAGCTTGCTCGCGATAGCGGTGGATCAGTTGGCATTGATGTTGGATGTACCGCCGTCATCGCGAGCAAGCTCGCTCCCACATTGGTTCCGGCTGTTCATAAAAGTCGCGCCCACCACACATCCCCTGTGGGAGCGAGCTTGCTCGCGATAGCGGTGGATCAGTTGGCATTGATGTTGAATGTACCACCGCCTTCGCGACCAAGCTCGCTCCCCCGGAGGATCGGCGGTTGGCTTGCGCTAACTGCGAAGCGCCTGTTTCTGGGCATACATGGCCGCATCCGCGTCGGCCAACAGGTGGTCGATTGACGAATGCCGCCGGGGTTCGTACTCGATCTGGCCCACGCTGAAACGAATGTCATAGCCACGCTGCAACATCGC
Organism: Pseudomonas sp. NFACC14; assembly: GCF_900106885.1. Classification (NCBI taxonomy): domain Bacteria; kingdom Pseudomonadati; phylum Pseudomonadota; class Gammaproteobacteria; order Pseudomonadales; family Pseudomonadaceae; genus Pseudomonas; species Pseudomonas sp. NFACC14. Next base: position 156,215 of record NZ_FNOA01000004.1, on the reverse strand, counting down.
ATTGCGCTCATCGAGGATTTCCCCGAGGCGCGCCATGATCGCCGAGGTCTCGACATAGGAAGAGCCGGTGAGCAGCGCCACGAACTCATCACCACCCAGGCGGCCGATCACATCACTTTCGCGAAAGGCGATACGCAGCACATCCGCGAAGGTTTTCAGCGCGCTGTCACCCTCGGCATGCCCATAGCGATCGTTGATCGGCTTGAAGTCGTTGAGGTCGAAGAACAACAGCGTCGCCGGTCGCGACAAGCGATCACACACATTCAATGCATGCTGGGCCAACGTCCTGAAGCCGCGCCGATTGGACAACAGCGTCAACTCGTCCATGCTCGCCATCTGCACCGCAACCATTTCCTGCTCGGCCATGCGCGCCAAGTCGCGCAGCAGTTCGCGCTCTTCGTCATTGAGCTGGCGCGGCTTGGTGTCGAGCAGGCACAGCGTGCCAAGCTTGCTGCCATCCTCCAACCCCAGCGGATGCCCGGCGTAGAAGCGAATGCCAGGCGTGTCCGTGACCAGCGGATTGTCGTGAAACCGCTCGTCCTGCTCCGCGTCGCAGATTTCCAGGATCTGATCCTGCAAAATCGCATGCCCACAAAAGGACACTTCCCGCGGGGTTTCGCTGGCCTCCAGGCCGGCACTGGACTTGAACCACTGACGGTTGGCGTCCACCAGGGACACCAGGGCGATGGGCACGTCAAACAGACGCCGGGCAAGGCGGGTCAGGCGGTCAAACCGCTCTTCAGGCGGGGTATCGAGCAGCTTGAGCGAATGCAGATTCTTGAGGCGAACCGCTTCGTTGTCCGGTTTACCTGGCGCAAGCATCGGGAACTCCATGGGCGAGACTTCACGAAGTCTAGTTCAGGACCACTACCATTCAAACCGAACGGCCAAATCAATCGGGCATTTGCCGGCCAGGGCTAATACACTGCTTCACAGGTTCAAGACGAGGACGCTGACCGATGAAGCACGCCCCCCATGACGCCGCCCCACGCTTCTGGCGCGACGCGGCCCTGCCCTTCATCGAAGCCCGGGCCATCGCCGATGGGCGCAAGGTCTGCTACTCACGCCACTCCCACGACCATTTTTCCATCGGAGCGATCACCGCCGGGCGCAGCACCTATATTCATGAGCGGTCGAATTTCCAGGTGCAGAGCGGCACGGTGGTGCTGATGAACCCCGGCGATGTCCATGCGTGCAACCCGATCGAGGATGAGCCGTGGTCGTATGTCATGCTGTACGTCGATACCCAGTGGCTCAGGGATTTGCAACGTCGTATCGGTTTCGATGAAACCCTGGATTTCCAGAGCTTTTCCACGACCCACAGCCGTGATGTCGAGCTGTTTGCCGCCTTGCAAGGGTTGTATGAGCAACTGGTGAATGAGCGGCTCGGCACCGACCGCAAGCGCACCGCCGCCGAGGCGTTTTTCACCGACCTGCAACAACGGCTCAACCCTGCCGGCCGTCCGGACCGGGGTAGCCACCCGGGATTGATGCGCGCGGCGCAGTTCATTCACGACCATTGCAGCGAAGCCTTGAAGCTCGAAGACATCTGCACCGCCGCACAACTCTCGCCGTCCTACCTGAGCCGTGCCTTCAAGCGCCACTACGGGATGACGCCCCATGCCTTTCTGGTCAACCGCCGGATCCAGTTCGCCCGCCGCCAGTTACGCGAAGGCAAGCTGATCGCCGACGTGGCGCTGAACAGCGGGTTCGCCGACCAGGCGCATTTCCAGCGGGCCTTCAAGCAACACCTGGCGGCTACTCCGGGCCAGTATCGCGGTTGATGCAGCGCTCTGGCCTAAACACACTTCTGTGAGCCCGATTCAAGGCAACACCAAATACACCGCGCTTGCCACCAACAGTCCTGCCATCGCCCGGTTGAACAGGCGTAGGGTCGCCGGATTCCCAAGCCAATTACGCAGAAAGCTGCCGGCATAGGCCCAGCAGCCCACCGAGACGTAACAGATCACCAGATAGACTGCCGCGAACTGCCACACCAGCCATGCCTCGCCATCGGCGACGAACGCGCCCATCCCTGCGACGCAAGCCAGCCAGGCCTTGGGATTGAGCCATTGCATCAGCGCGCCGTAGAACATCGACGGGGCCCGGTCCTCGTCCTTGGCGCCCAGGTGCCCGTTGTCCATCGCCAGTTTCCAGGCCATGAACAACAGGAACGCCACGCCCCCCAGTTGCACCACCCGTGTGAGCCCAGGCCAGCGTTGTAGTACTTCATGCAGCCCAAGCCCCATCAACACCAATAACAAGACAAAACCCAGGGTCGCGCCGGCCACGTGGCGCAAGGTCGCTCGAAACCCGTACCGGGCCCCGGAACTGAGGGCCACAATGTTGACCGGCCCCGGCGTAATGGAGGCGACCAAGGCAAACGCCGCCATGGAAAGAATCAGACTCATCGCAAACCTTCTTCATATCTGTGAGGTGGCGATCAAGGTAAATCGCCCGCTGCTACCGGTATTGAAGAAAACTGCCCCATGGAGGATCCACGGTGCAAGTGGTGCCGCTGTGGTCGCCGGCCAATCCTCGCGAGCATCCGACTAACTGCGGGAAAATTCACTGTCGATTTTCCGGTGGAGTCGTCCCGGGCACGGTTCTATGCTTTGACCCATGAACCTACAAGACTCGCTGCTCCCGCCCCACGCCGAGATGGTCCGCGCCATGCTCGAACGAGACACCGCCTACGAGGGGGTGTTCTTCACCGCGGTCAAGACCACCGGCATTTTCTGTCGTCCCAGTTGCACCGCGCGCAAGCCGAAGCCGGAGAACGTGGAGTTCTTCGCCCATGCCGACGAAGCCATGTCGGCCGGCTATCGCGCCTGCCTGCGCTGCAAGCCGCTGGACGCCGCCGCCATCGCGCCGGACTGGATCCAGGCCCTGCTCCAAGCGGTGGACGCCGAACCCGACCTGCGCTGGACCGACGCCCTGCTGCTGGAACAAGGTATCGAACCGCTGAAACTGCGGCGCTGGTTCAAGCAACATTTCGGCATGACCTTTCACGCCTACCTGCGCACTCGCCGTCTGGGCATTGCCCTGGGCGGCATCAAGGACGGCACTTCCATCGACAATGCTGCGTTCGATTCCGGTTATGAGTCGTTGAGCGGTTTTCGGGACGCCTTCGTCAAATCCTTCCACATCACACCGGGCCGCGCCGCCCTCAGTGAACCCTTGTTGTTCACCCGACTGACGACGCCACTGGGGCCGATGCTGGCCATGGCCGAACGGCGGGGCCTGGTGCTGCTGGAATTCCTCGACCGCCCGGCCCTGACCAAGGAGCTGGAAGAGTTGCAGCGACGCTACGGCTACACCGTCGCGCCGGGGCACAACACTCATCTGCAACAGATCGAAACCGAACTGGCCGACTATTTCGCCGGCAAGCTCACGACGTTCAATGTCCCGCTGCACATGCCCGGCAGCGCCTTCGCCGTGCGGGTCTGGGCAGAGTTGCAAAAAATCCCCTACGGCGAAACCCGCAGCTACGGCGGCATCGCCATGGCCCTGGGCAGTCCTGGTGCCAGCCGCGCCGTGGGCCTGGCCAACGGGCAGAATCGCCTGGCCATCGTCATTCCCTGCCACCGGGTGATCGGTGCGGATGGCTCGTTGACCGGTTATGGTGGCGGCCAGCCGCGCAAGGCGTTTCTGTTGCGACTGGAAAAAGCCGCGGTGCAGGTTTCACTGCCCCTGGCGTTTTGAGCGCCCCGGAGAACGAACACCTGATGCCAGTGCCCTATCACGACGCCAGTGTCTTCCTGGCCAACCTCGACGAAGACTGGCGACGGCACGTCGCGACGATCGGCCCTTGCCTGCTGCAACCCAAGCCGGCCCGCGATCCCTATGAAGCCCTGGTCCGGGCGATTGCCTACCAGCAACTGCACGCCAAGGCCGGCGATGCGATTCTGGGCCGGTTGCTGGCGTTGTTCCCGGCACAGACATTCCCCACCCCCGTGCAAATCCTGGCGACGGACGTTGCTCAATTGCGCGGTTGTGGATTTTCCGCCAGCAAGATCGCGACCATCCAGGGCATCGCCCAAGCGGCCCTGGACGCGGTGGTGCCGGATTACGCCACGGCGCGGGAAATGGAAGACGAAGCGTTGATCGAGCGCCTGATCAGCCTGCGCGGCGTCGGGCGCTGGACCGTGGAAATGCTGCTGATCTACAGCCTGGAACGGCCCGACATCCTACCGGCCGATGACTTTGGGGTGCGCGAGGGTTATCGACGGCTCAAGGGGTTGGCGCAACAACCCAGCCGCAAGCAGATGGTCGAGATCGGCCTGGCCTGGAGCCCTTATCGGACGGTGGCGGCGTGGTATTTGTGGCGGGTGCCTGGTCGTTAGACCGTGTCACCGTCCATCGCGAGCAAGCTCGCTCCCACATTGGACTTGGGAAGTTCACAAATCCCCTGTGGGAGCGAGCTTGCTCGCGATGGCGTCCGCATGTCAGTCACGAGTTCAACAGTCCAGAACAACAGGCCGCTCGAGCTGTCCAGAGTCATTACAGTCCCCAATAGGAGGTTCCCATGCAGCTCGAAGGATCCTGCCACTGCGGCGCCGTGTCGTTCAGCCTGGCCTGTGCCCACCCCTACCCTTATCAACGCTGCTACTGCTCGATCTGTCGCAAGACCCAGGGCGGCGGCGGGTATGCGATCAACCTGGGGGGCGATGCCCAGAGCCTGAAGGTGCGCGGTCGCAAGCACATCTCGATCTACCATGCACGGCTCAAGGACGAAGGCGATAAACGCGCCCACCGCAGCAGTGCCGAACGGCATTTCTGTTCCCTGTGCGGTTCGGGGTTGTGGTTGTTCAGCCCCGAATGGCCGGAACTGGTGCACCCGTTTGCCTCAGCCATCGACACACCGCTGCCGGTACCGCCGGAGCACACCCACTTGATGCTCGGTTCCAAGGCGCCATGGGTGGAGGTCGAGGCGCATAAGGGCGATCAGCGGTTCGATGTCTATCCCGAGGAGTCCATTGCCCAGTGGCATGAACGCCTGGGGCTGGTCACTTAGAGATGCAGTGCTGCATAAGGCCCCATCGCGAGCAAGCTCGCTCCCACATTGGACTTGGGAAGTTCACAAATCCCCTGTGGGAGCGAGCTTGCTCGCGATGACGTCAGTACCGGCACCTCTGCACTATCGAGCCGGCACACCACTGTGGAACCGGAATTCCACATCCGGCGATTCGATCAGTTCCCGCTCGGCCTCACGGGCCTTGTCGATCACCTGGGCAATGTCCTTGGCGTCGCCATACTGGTAGGCCAGTTTCAGATAACCCTGGAAATGCCGGGCTTCGCTTTTCAGCAAGCCGAAATAGAACTTGCCCAGCTCCTCGTCCAGGTGCGGCACCAAAGCTTCGAAGCGCTCGCAGCTGCGGGCTTCGATGAAGGCACCGACCACCAGGGTGTCCACCAGCTTGACCGGTTCGTGGCTGCGCATCACCTTGCGCAGCCCCGAGGCATAACGCCCGGCGGAGAGCTGGCGCAAACCGATCTTGCGTTTTTTCATCAGGCGCATGACCTGCTCGTGATGCACCAGCTCTTCCCGGGCCAGGCGCGACATCAGGTTGATCAGGTCGACATGGGAATGGTATTTGGCGATCAGGCTCAGGGCGGTGCTGGCGGCCTTGAATTCGCAGTTCTTGTGGTCGATCAGCAACGTTTCCTGGTCGGCCAGCGCGGCCTGGACCCAGGCATCGGGGGTGCGGCAACCAAGGAATTCGTGGATTTCGGGAAGATTCATGGGGCTCACGGGCAAAGGTAGTCGAGCGAAGGGCGCCGATTATACCGGCCTGCCCCCAGACCACCAGCCACCGCCATTGATATGCATCAAGTCAATGCCTCACCCACAGCAACTAGACTGCCCCACAACAACTATAGTTGAGCAACGCCAGCCTTTTCATTGCAGGAGAACGCCGATCATGCAAGCCATTCGCAGCATTCTGGTGGTCATTGAGCCCGAACATTCGGAAAGCCTGGCGCTCAAGCGCGCCAAACTGATTGCCGGTGTGACCCAGGCCCACCTGCACCTGTTGGTGTGCGACAAAAAGCACGACCACGCCGGCTTGCTCGGCGTGCTGAAGGCCGCGCTGCTGGCGGATGGCTACAGCGTGACGACCGAACAGGCCTGGAACGAAAGCCTCTACGAAACCATCATCGACGTGCAGCAAGCTGAAGGTTGCGGGCTGGTGATCAAACAGCACTTTCCCGACAGCCCATTGAAAAAAGCCCTGCTGACCCCGGCGGACTGGAAACTGCTACGCCATTGCCCGACCCCGGTGCTGTTGGTAAAAACCGCCGGTTCCTGGAAAGACAAGGTGATCCTGGCCGCCATCGACGTTGGCAATACCGACGACGAACACCGTCACCTGCACTCCACCATCATCGACCATGGCTACGACATCGCCCTCCTCGCCAAGGCGCACCTGCATGTAATCAGCGCCCATCCCACGCCAATGCTCTCGTCCGCCGACCCGACCTTCCAGCTCAAGGAAACCATCGAGGCCCGGTATCGCGAACAATGCCGGGCGTTCCAGGCCGAGTTCGACATCGACGACCAGCATCTGCACATCGAAGAAGGCCCGGCGGATGTACTGATCCCGTTCATGGCGCGCAAGCTGCAGGCGGCGGTGACGGTGATCGGCACCGTGGCCCGTTCAGGGTTGTCCGGGGTGTTGATCGGCAATACCGCCGAGGCGGTGCTCGATACGCTGGAAAGCGACATACTGGTGCTCAAGCCCCAGGAAGTCGAGGACCACCTGGTGGAGCTGGCGGCCAAGGAATAAAGCTCCCTGGCACAAAAGCTCCTTTGTACTGGCCGGGGTCAGCCGCCGATCGCATCCTTCAGGAACCCGGGTGCGATGTACCGCTGGTAATGGGCTTCGGACAGGAGGAAAAACTCCCGATCAATGGCATCGCGCAGGTCCGGCAGGTCCCAGTCGCGAAACTCCGGCATCAGCACCATGCCGTAGGCTTCCAGGTTGTTGATCACCCGCGCGCCCCGGGCGATCAACTGGTAGGCCCAGCAATATTCCGACTGGTGCGGCACAAAACGGATCTTGCGCGACTCCAGTTGCTGGCGCAGCAACCCGGGGTCGAAAACCTCCAGCTTGGCCACCATCACCTGCACCAACAGTTGTTCGAGCCGCATCCACACCGCGCGTTTTTCGTCCTCGTTGTAGCCGTTCCAGTGAATCACTTCATGGTGGAACCGCTTGCAGCCACGGCACACCAGGTCACCGTAGACAGTGGAGCAAAGGCCGACGCAGGGGGTCTTGATGAGCTGGTTGGGCATAGGGAAAAACACACGCAAAAGCAGGACAGGCTGGCATGTTAGCCCTTTGTCTAAGATTGATCACCCCTCAAACTTGAGCGCCCAACTTACCTTTAATTTTTTTTTCCCGTAGAATCAGCCAGCCTTTTAAGGCGCCAATGTCCGTTAGAAGCTGTTTTCAAAGCGTCACGAGCACAGTCGTTCCTTCAGAACGGTGTTGGCGAAGGGTCTTTCCAGCGGGGAAAGCCCGACGCCAACCCTCATCAGCTCCCGTTCTGCAGGCGTAAAACTTTGAAAGCAGCTTCTGTGAGGAACGTGCGGAAACTCTGGCGTGATGGCTCAAAAAGCCGTCGACGCGCATGAGTACCGTGGGTTCCTGGATGAGCGTCCCGGACACCCATTTGGGACCACTGATGAGGGTAATAACTGTGCTTGAAGCCTACCGCAAACATATCGAAGAGCGCGCAGCCCTGGGTATCGTTCCCCAGCCGCTTAACGCCGAACAAACCGCAGGCCTGATCGAGCTGCTGAAAAATCCTCCGGCTGGCGAAGAAGCTTTCCTCGTTGACCTGATCACCAACCGCGTTCCGCCTGGAGTCGACGAAGCCGCCTACGTCAAGGCCGGTTTCCTCTCCGCCCTGGCCAAGGGCCAGGCCCAATCCCCTCTGCTGGACAAGAAGCGCGCCGTTGAACTGCTCGGCACCATGCAGGGCGGCTATAACATCGTGACCCTGGTGGAACTGCTGGACGACGCCGAACTGGCGCCGGTAGCCGCCAAGGAACTCAAGCACACCCTGCTGATGTTCGATGCCTTCCACGACGTGGCTGAAAAAGCCAAGAACGGTAACGTTCACGCCAAGGCCGTGCTGCAATCCTGGGCCGACGGCGAGTGGTTCAAGAACCGCCCGGTGCTGGCCGACAAGATCAGCCTGCGGGTGTTCAAGGTCACCGGCGAAACCAACACCGACGACCTGTCCCCTGCCCCTGACGCCTGGTCCCGCCCGGACATCCCGCTGCACGCCCTGGCCATGCTGAAAATGGCCCGTGACGGCATCGTTCCGGACGAGCAAGGCAAGACCGGCCCGATGAAGCAGATCGAAGAGATGCGCGGCCAAGGCTTCCCGATCGCCTACGTCGGTGACGTGGTCGGTACCGGTTCGTCGCGTAAATCGGCGACCAACTCGGTGCTGTGGTTCTTCGGCGACGACGTTCCTTTCGTTCCGAACAAGCGCGCCGGCGGTTTCTGCTTCGGCAGCAAGATCGCACCGATTTTCTACAACACCATGGAAGACGCCGGCGCCCTGCCGATCGAATTCGATGTGTCCAACATGCACATGGGCGACGTGATCGACCTGTACCCGCATGCTGGCAAAGTCTGCAAGCACGGTACCGACGAAGTCATCACCACCTTCGAAATGAAGACCCCTGTGCTGTTGGACGAAGTCCGTGCCGGCGGTCGTATCCCGCTGATCATCGGCCGTGGCCTGACCGAGAAGGCACGCGCCGAGCTGGGTCTGCCACCGTTCGACCTGTTCAAGAAGCCTGAAGCCCCCGCCGAAAGCACCAAGGGTTTCACCCTGGCGCAGAAGATGGTCGGCAAGGCCTGCGGTCTGGCGGAAGGCCAAGGCGTGCGCCCGGGTACCTACTGCGAACCGAAGATGACCACCGTGGGTTCCCAGGACACCACCGGTCCGATGACCCGTGACGAACTGAAAGACCTGGCGTGCCTGGGCTTCTCGGCTGACCTGGTGATGCAGTCCTTCTGCCACACCGCGGCCTATCCGAAGCCGATCGACGTCACCACCCACCACACCCTGCCTGACTTCATCATGACCCGCGGCGGCGTTTCCCTGCGTCCGGGCGACGGCATCATCCACTCGTGGCTGAACCGCATGCTGCTGCCAGACACCGTAGGTACCGGTGGTGACTCGCACACCCGTTTCCCGATGGGCATCTCGTTCCCGGCCGGTTCCGGCCTGGTCGCGTTCGCCGCTGCCACCGGCGTCATGCCGCTGGACATGCCGGAATCGATCCTGGTGCGCTTCAAAGGCAAAATGAAACCTGGCATCACCCTGCGTGACCTGGTTCATGCCATCCCGTACTTCGCCATCCAGAACGGTCTGCTGACCGTCGAGAAGAAAGGCAAGAAAAACGCCTTCTCCGGCCGCATCCTGGAAATCGAAGGCCTGGAAGGCCTGACCCTGGAACAGGCTTTCGAATTGTCCGACGCCTCGGCTGAACGTTCGGCTGCCGGTTGCACCATCAAGCTGTCGAAAGAGTCGATCACCGAGTACCTGCAATCGAACATCACCCTGCTGCGCTGGATGATCGGCGAAGGCTACGGTGATGCACGTACCCTGGAACGTCGCGCCCAAGCGATGGAAGCCTGGGTCGCCAACCCGCAACTGATGGAAGCCGATGCCGACGCCGAATACGCCGAAGTCATCGAAATCGATCTGGCCGACATCAACGAGCCTGTGCTCTGCGCGCCGAACGATCCGGACGATGCCCGTCTGCTGTCCAGCGTTGCTGGCGAGAAGATCGACGAAGTGTTCATCGGTTCGTGCATGACCAACATCGGTCACTTCCGCGCCGCCGGTAAACTGCTGGAGCAGGTCAAGGGGCAATTGCCAACCCGTCTGTGGCTGTCGCCGCCGACCAAGATGGACGCCCACCAGCTCACCGAAGAGGGTTACTACGGCATCTACGGCAAGGCCGGTGCACGGATGGAAATGCCAGGCTGCTCGCTGTGCATGGGTAACCAGGCGCGCGTCGAGCCGAACTCCACCGTGGTGTCGACCTCGACCCGTAACTTCCCGAACCGTCTGGGTGACGGCGCGAACGTCTACCTGGCTTCGGCCGAACTGGCGTCCGTGGCTTCGATCCTGGGTCGCCTGCCGACCGTCGAGGAGTACATGGAATACGCCGGCAAGATCGACAGCATGGCAGCGGACGTGTATCGCTACCTGAGCTTCGACCAGATCGCCGAGTTCCGTGAAGCGGCTGCAAACGCCAACATCCCGGTCGTTCAAGCGTAAAGCTTAGAACGCCCGACTGAAAACGCCGCCCTTCTTGCGAGGGGCGGCGTTTTTTTATGCCTGTCATTTCGATGCCAACCGAACGACCGCCATCGCGAGCAAGCTCGCTCCCACAGGGGATCTGGGGTGGTTGCAACTTTCCATGAACACCCCAAAACCAGTGTGGGAGTTGGGGTGGATGTAAGTTCTGTGAACACCCAAAACCAGTGTGGGAGCGGGCTTGCCCGCGATGGCGCCGGCACATCCAATATCAATGCAAACTGACCCACCGCTATCGCGAGCAAGCTCGCTCCCACAGGGTGATGGTCAAGCCATCAGTGAGTAGACCAACGCCGTAATCGCCACTAAACCCACCGACACAACGAATACATTCGACGCCTGGCCGCGATAGCGAGCCATGGCCGGGACTTTGCGGATGGCGTACATCGGCATCAGGAACAGGATGGCTGCGATGACCGGGCCGCCCAGGGTTTCGATCATGCCCAGGATGCTCGGGTTGAGGGTGGCGACGATCCAGCACACCACCAGCATGAACGCTGCGGTGAGGCGGTCCAGGGTCTTGGGTGCCGGACGGCGGCCGCTCTTGACGATCAGGCCCTTGAGGCCTTCGCTGGCACCGATGTAGTGCCCCAGGAACGATTTGGAAATGGCGACAAACGCAATCAACGGCGCGGCAAAGGCGATGGTCGGGTTGCTGAAATGGTTAGCCAGGTACGACAGGATCGACAGGTTCTGCGCCTTGGCCTCGGCCAATTGCGCCGGGGTCAGGGTCAGCACGCAACTGAACACGAAGAACAGCACCATCACCACCATCAGCACATGGGCGCGCGACAGGATCTGCGAACTGCGCTCCTCGGCGTTGCCGCCGTAGCGACGTTTCTGGTCCACCGCAAACGCCGAGATGATCGGCGAGTGGTTGAACGAGAACACCATCACCGGGATCGCCAGCCACAAGGTATGCAACAACGCCGAAGGTTCAGGCGGCGTCGACGCCGTGCTCAGGATACCGCCGCTCCAGTGGGGAATCAGGAACACCGCCAGAAACAGCAGCGCCACGATGAACGGGTAGACCATCAGGCTCATGGCCTTGACGATCGCCTGCTCGCCGCAACGGACCACCGCCAGCAAGCCGAGGATCAGCACCAGGGACAGCACGGCCCGAGGGGGCGGCTGGATATGCAACTGATGCTCCAGGAAGCTGCCTACCGTGTTGGTCAGCGCCACGCTGTAGATCAGCAGGATCGGGAAAATGGCAAAGAAGTACAAAAGCGTGATCAGCGCACCGGCCTTGAGGCCGAAATGCTCCTCCACCACCTCGGTGATGTCCGCGCTGTCGCGACCGGACAACACGAAACGGGTCAGGCCCCGATGGGCATAGAACGTCATGGGGAACGCCAGCAACGCCAGGATCAGCAGCGGCCAAAAACCACCCAGGCCCGCATTGATGGGTAAGAACAGAGTGCCTGCACCGATGGCGGTGCCAAACAGACCCAGCATCCAGGTGGTGTCCTGGCGACTCCATTGGCTGAGGGTGGCTGGGACTGTCGTTTCAAAGCGCTCTTCGACGCTATTGGCCTGATCATTCATCCGGTCGGATCTCCGCTTTCCGGTCACATGCACCCGGCCGGGACGAGTCGGAAAACCCCGACAGGCAGCGCCCTGGCCGAAACAGGGGCGCGATTGTCCGGGATTCACGAGCAGAAGCAAAGACTTAGCTGAGGAGCGGTTGCGCGTATCAGATCGCCGCGGTGGAATTGTCCCTGTATTTCCCTGCGTTCCCTGTAGGAGCGAGCTTGCTCGCGATAGAGGTGGATCAGCTTGCATCGATGTGAACAGACCGGCGCCATCGCGAGCAAGCTCGCTCCCACCATTGGATATTGGATCGGAGTACAAGCAGCGAGACAGGCCATCTGCCAGGCCCCACACAAAGTCCCCCTGCAACCAAAATGCACATAAAAAGCCAAGCCCCCCTGCCCCCGGCTCCTACAATCAGGTTGAATAGCCACAATCGATCCAGCGCCCACAGGAGCCCAGCATGACCGCAACCGTTCTGGTACTGGTTGAAACCGTCAATGAATACCTGCCGATTCTCGAGCGGCAGGGTTACCACCTGGAATTGGCGCCCACGCCGGCCGAACGCAAGACAGCGATTTTCGAACACGGTGAACGCTTCAGCGCGGTGCTGACCCGTGGCCCCCTGGGTTTGACGGCCGAGGAAATCGCCGCCCTGCCCAACCTGCAGATCATCTGCGTGATCGGTGCCGGCTATGAGCAGGTGGACCTGCAAGCCGCCCGCAACCGGGGCATCGTGGTAACCAACGGCGCCGGGGTCAACGCCTCGTCGGTGGCCGACCATGCCATGGCGCTGTTGCTGGCGTTGGTGCGCGACATCCCTCGGGCCGATGCGAGTGTGCGCCGTGGCGAGTGGGCCAAGGTCATGCGCCCTTCCCTGGCCGGCAAGCGCTTGGGCGTGCTGGGCCTGGGTGCGGTGGGCATGGCCATTGCCAAGCGCGCTGCCCTCGGCTTCGACATGAGCGTCAGCTACCACAATCGCCGGGTGCGCAACGACGTGCCCTACACCTTCTGCACCACGCCCACGGAACTGGCCCGGGTCTCGGACTTCCTGATCGTCGCCACGCCCGGCGGCCTGGATACCCGGCAGTTGATCAACAAACAGGCCCTCGACGCCCTGGGGCCCCATGGTTTCCTGGTGAACATCGCCCGCGCCAGTGTGGTCGCCACCGCCGACCTGATCAGCGCCCTGGAACAGCGCCGGATCGCCGGCGCGGCCCTGGACGTGTTCGATCACGAACCCGAAGTGCCGGACGCGCTGAAAAGCCTGCCCAACGTCGTACTGACGCCCCATGTGGCCGGCCTGTCGCCGGAAGCGACGCGTGGCACGGTGGAGTTGGTGGGCCAGAACCTGAACGCGTTCTTTGCCGGCAAACCGGTGTTGACGCCGGTGCCGCTACCCGACGCGCAGCTTTAAAGCACCCCCAGCAAGGTCCACAACCGCCGGGATTCGGCATCGGCACTGATCAGTTCACCCAGCAGCTCGCTCAGCGGCTTGTTGCCCCACTCCACGCCACGCCGGATCAGATAGGGCACCGGGCTATGGGGCTCCGTACGGGCCAGGTAACCGGCGATCACCAGTAGCTGTCGGTAGGCCTCTTCACGATTGGCCGGCTCCTGGAAGACTTGGGCGGCCGCCTGCGGCTGGGACGTCGACGTCGGCGCCGGGGACGTTTGCACCGGCACGGCGGTGGGTTGCTGTGGGTGCATCGCGATGAACTCCTCTACCAGTGTCAGCAATGCCTGAATCACGTCCTGCAGGGATTTGTAGCCCGGGGCCAGGTTGCCCAGGTAAGCATCGCTCCAGGCTTCGAGCCGTTGCAGGTGCTGCAGGCTCAGCAACAGGCTGCCCTGGCGATGCAACCAGAACGACAAAGGGGTGCTGCGAATCAGTTCGGTGAGTTTCTTTTGGTCGTTACGCGCCGCTTCCGCCGAAGCCTTGGCGTTCTTGCTGTCGTTGACCAACACTTGCTGACGTTGCAAGCGTTGCCAGTCGTCCAGGCAGAAACTGGCAAACGTCGGGTCCCGGCCATCGAGCAAGGGCACCCGCGTCAGCAATACTTCGCTGTAGCGACGGGCCAGCCACTCCAAGGGGATCACCCGCCACGACTGGTCGCCTTCATCGGCCTGGGGATGCAACTGCTCCGGATAGCGCTCACACAACCCCGCCACCAGCGCCAGGCTGCCCGGCAACCCCTCCAGCCCGGCCCGATGCAACCAGGCCTCCCCCAGCCAGGCACTGATCATCAAGTCCTTGCTGCGCTCCAGCAGCAGCGCGGTCGCGAGCCGTTCCAGGTCCGGCCACAGGGCGCGCTTGATCGAAGACTGCCAAACGCCGGTGGGCAAGCTGGTGTCGTCCTCCCGGCGCAATTCGCGCAGTTGATCGTATTCCGGCTCGTAGCGCAGGTCAGAGCCACAGGGCGACTCGGCACTGATCGGCTCGAGCAACTGAGTGACCAATTCGGGCAAAGGCGATATCGGCACGCTCACAGACCCTCCTCACGGGTGGCGATGGCGGGGCTCGATGAGGTCGCCATGAAAGGTGAACGGGGTGCCCGCGTCGGCAGCGGCGGGATCGACAATGGCAACTTGGAGCCCTGGCTCATCAACGACAGGCGCACGAACATCAGTGTCTGTTCCGCCGTGCGGGCCTGGGTCTGGGCAGTGACCGGCAGTTGCAGGGCCAGGGGAAAATCGGTGTAGTCGACATTCGGCTGGCGCTGGGCCGATCCCAGCGCGCGCATCAGGCGCAGCAATGACCACGGCCCCTGGTACTCCCAGCCGGCCTCCAGGTCGCGCACCACCAGGTTCGGTTGCAATGGATCGTTGGCCGGACGCTGGTAGCCGTTGCGGGCCCAGCGCAAGGTCAGGCGCACGGGCTGGCCGACCATCCACCGCAGGTTCTGCTGGCCGCCGCCAGGGTAGCTGATCTGTTGGTTGCCGGCGTCCAGGCTCCAGGCGATCACCTGGTCAGCGCCGCGCTCTTCATCACGATCGGTCCGCCAGCGCACGTCCATCTCCACCCCCAGAATGCCACTCTTGTCGCGCACGAACAGCGGCCCGAGCCAGGTGCCGGCCTGTTTCAAACGGCTGAGAAAATCCTCGGCCGCCAGGCGGTCCGGCGTCTGGCTCAACACCAGCCCGGCCTGGGCCAGGGGCAGGCGTGTGTCGATCAGTTCCAGCAGGTGCCGGACCCGCGCCGGGTCGGCATCGCTGGCTCGCACATCCTGGGCGAACGGAAAGCGCCCGGCCAGGTATTGATTAAAATAGTTGGCCAAGTCATTCCAGGCGGTCGCCGCCTGGTTCTGTTGCAGGTACAGGCACCGTTGCAGGGCGCCCTGCTGCAACGCGACCGTGCGCTGGGCCAGGTCGCCGCGCCCGCTGGGCAGGCTGGAGGTCTGCAAGATCTGCGCACAGGACGTGGTGTCCATGGCGATGAAGTCCCGGCTCACCAATTGCTCCAATTGGGCCGCCGAGCTGGCCGGGTTCTGGTTCTTGTACTTGAGCAATTCATCGTTGAGGGCCATGAAGCGCGCCACCTGGTCGTGCTCCAGGGCCGACAGGTTGTCCTGCTGGACGATCAGCCATTCCAGGGCGGGCATTCGCTGCTCGGCAACCTGCAACATCACGCCGAATTGCTGGCTCAGGCTCAGCTTCAAGTCTTGTGGATCGCTGGCACCGTACAACTGCAAGCCGAAGTTCTTCGAACCGTCCCAGCGCTGGACATCGGCTCGCTGGCTGAACAGCGGCTGGGCATCGATTTCGTCCAGGCCACTCTTGATCTGCGCCAATGCCCGGCGATTGAGCAGACGCTGGAAACGGATCGCCAGGTCGCCGCGGTGCACATCCATGAAGGCTTTTTGCAGCGCCACGGCCTGGGTCGTTTGCACATTGAAACCCATGCCGGGCAACGATGCGTCGCTTTCATCCAGGCTCAGCCACATGGCCCGTGCGGCAGCGCCTTCGGCGGCCTGCATCAGCGCGTCACGGTAATCCGGCGGAATGCGCGGCAGTTCTTCGCTGGCATAGCTCTTGTAGCTGGCGAAGTAGTTCAGGGCGACGCTGAAATCATCACTGCCATCGCCCTGGCCCATCGCATCGGGGTTGCTGTCCGACGGATCCTTCTGCATGGCCAACGCCACGAAATCGCGCTTGAACAGTGCCTGCACCGCACCGTCCAGCGCGGTGACATGGTCCTGCAAGACCAGCAGGCCGCTGCCCTGTTGCACCAGCAGGTTGTCCCGGGAGCCGGTCTGGACGATCCACTGGTCACGAAAACTCTGCTGCAACTTCGCCGCCTGGCTCTCCAGGTCCTGCTCGATATCCGGCCCCAGCAAAGCGCTGTGGCTGACCTTGTCCAGCATCTGGCTGTAGCCGGGCACCAGGTCCTGCCCCTTGCCTCGGCCCCAGGCCGAATTGGTCAGGCTGACCAGCGTCTGCAAATCGTCGATCAGCGCCATCAGGTCTTCGAGTTCGCTCAAGGAATTGCCGCTGCCGGCTTCCAGCCGTTGCAGGTGCAGCTTGAGGTAACCGGCCTGGCGCACGAAGTTGTCCGCCAGGAAGTAATGGTCCAGCCAGCGCTGCATCAGGCCGGTGAAATTATCGGAGATCACCGGGCGCGCGGCGTTCAGGTCCAGCCCTTTCAAATCGTCGTTCTGGGCATCGAACAGCACCCGGTTGTAGAAATGTGCACGGCTCAAGGTGCCGGTGTTAAGTCCCAGGGACAACGCGGTATTGCTCAGTTGCACCAGTTCGTCCAGCGGCGCCTTGGGGTCGTTCACCACCTGGCTGAACATCTGGTTGTGCTGTTCCAGGCGTACCGCCAGGTCCACCAGTGCCTTGGCCTTCACGTAGCTCTGCCATTGCGCCGGGTCTTCACTCTCGACATTGCCCCGCCGCTCGGTGTTGCGGATGGACTTGAGTTGCTCAAGGTCTGCGTTCAACAGATCCCGCAACGGCAAGATCCAATGATGCCGGGCGGTCAGGCGCAACCCATTCTCCAGTTGCGTGTCCACGGAAGAGAACCACGAGGTGGGAAAGACCACCGAGACGAAGCGCCAGCGCGGGGCTTTTTCCAACACGTTCCAGTAGTTCTGCACGTTGTGGCGGGTCGGCTCCAGTTGGGGTTCGTCGGGGTCGACGACGAGGTGGTTCTTATGGGCGCTGAGGATCAACCGCGACAACCCTTCGGCTTGCTCCACCGAATCGTGCCAGACCCAGACCATGCTCCCCAGCCAGACCAGGCCCACCACCAACGCCACCGCCGCGGCCAACCGATGCCCGCGCTGGCGCAAGCGCAACAGCCTTGGCACAGGCTGGGCCAGGCCACGTTCGGCCACTAGCCGTCGCGACCACAATTGCCGGGCGAACACGGTTTGCCCCTGGGCGCTGTCGGCGGCGACCAACCCGTCGCCGCTGACGGCCGGCGCCTGGCGGGCGGTGAAATACACCCCGCGAAAACGCGGCGCTTCGCCTTGGGCGTTGCCCTGGAACACCGGTTCCAGCAGGATCTGCAAGGCCCGCCGCAAGCCTTCGAAACGCTCCGGCAAGCCATAGAGATCGGTGCCCAATTGTCCCGACAGCGCACCGATCTCGATGATCGACTGCGACAGCGCGGCGTTGACCTGGTCCAGGGCCTGATCACTCCATTGCGACTGCCACGCCGCATCCGGCAAATACGGCGACGACCAGCCCAGCATCGACTCGCGCGCCTCGGCGGGCAGCGCGCTGACCAGTTCCTGGAACCCGGGCAGTTCCTCCATCCCGGTCATCACCACATACACCGGCAGGCTGAGGCCGAAGCGTTGCAAAAGGTCGATGAAGCAGCGTCGGACCTTGAGGCTCAGCTCGGTGGTGTGCTCGATGTCATCGAGGGTGCTGAACGGCACGGTCCAGATCACCGCATCCAATGGCCGTTTGCTGCGCAAGCGCAACATCAGCCCGAGCAGGCGCCACCAGTTGCCCCGTTGCCGGTTCATGCCTTCGTCGGGCAGGAACAGCGCCTGGGGCACCACCAGCACCGCGCCTTCGACATCGCAAAACCAGCGCCCGAACCAGGCGGCCTTGTCGGTCGGTTGCAAGCGCCACTGGGCGCACAGTCGGGCACCGTCGGTTTCATTGCCGAGCATCATCAGCCAGGGCATCTGATAGCGGTCCCGGGTGCCCTGCTCCTGTTCCATGTGGCGCACCGCCCCATAGAAACTGCGGATCGCCGCCCCGCCCTGGGTCCGCAGCCACCAGATCAGAGCCGCGATCAACAGCACCGCGACGATGGCGATCAACACCAGGGCAACGATGCCCAGGGTGCTCATGAATCCAGCTCCTGAACCACCGCCGACTCGTTCAGTTGCAACACTGGCTCGAGCTCCAAACGGATGTCACGCCAGAACACCTGCCCCAAGCCGGTCAGCAACAACACCATCGCCAGGATCGCCAGCCCCAGGCGCAAGCCGTCCGGCAACGACTGCTGCACCGGCATGCGCACCGGCGGTGCCGCCGCAGCCAACGCCAGGCGCTGGCTGACGTCGACATAATCGGGGTCGTGTTGCCAGGCGAAGGTGAACAGCGCCGCGCGCCACTTGGCCTGCTGGACCTGGCCGCGCTCGCCCCGCAATCGCCCCTGGAACCCCAGGATCAGGCACTGCAGGTAGACGTTCGCCAGGTCACGGGTACCGGGCATCTGCTCGTCCAGCAATTTCTTGATCGCCGCCGGCAAGCGCTCGCCGGCCTGGCGACTGGCATACATGCGTGATTCGAGGGGGTGTTGCTGCCAGGCCAGTTGACCGGGCCAAGGGCTGAACAACAGGGTTTCGTCCACCAGCGCGACGAAGGCATAGACCAGTGCCTTGACCTGTTCGGTGGCCGCATCGCCGACGGTGGCGAAGGCCACCCGCCACAGGCGTTGGGCGCTGCGCCCGGAAAACTCCACCACCCGGTTGACCAATACCGCGGAGTCGCTGTCCTTGGGCAAGTCCTGCCATTCCTGGGACCACTTCAGCCAGGCCTGGCGAAAAGCGCTGCTCAGCGGCGCCTCATGCAGACTCCGAACCGCCCCGCCACTTCCGTCAGGCATACGATTCCCCCTTTGCGATCAGGCACTATCACTGGCTTGCGCCACGAACAACACCACTTGCCACGGGCTGCTGGCCTGGGCCGATGCCGGCGCCACGATGTGCAGCGGTAATTGCCCGTCGAACCATTGTCCGCTGGCGGCCACCACGAACAAACGGGTGTCGTCGCCGACGCTGTAGGCCACCTGTTCGTTACGGCTCATGGCCTGGTGGGGCAAACCGCTCATGCGCTGCCGGCTCAGCAGCGGAACGTGCCGCGCCGACGCGATGATCGCCCCGCGCAACCAGTCGGCCGCCGCCTGCTCGCTGGCACCGTTGGGCATGCGCAGGCCGATCACCAGGCGTTGATCCGGCTGGTCGTCCGGCAACTGGATGGAGAAGACCTGCTCGTTGCGCTCGAAGGCCAGGCTGCGATAGCCGGCACGGACCAGCTCCAGGGTGGTTTCCAGCCAATCCAGCAACGGCTCGTAGCCACGCTGCAACTCGAGAAAATCCAACGGTGCGAAGGCCGGGACGCCCGCCAGCGGGTCGAGGGCCGACCAACTCCCGGCCAGCCCCAGCAGCAAACCATAGAGTGCCTGGGACGTGGCCACGCGGGTGTTCAGCAACCCTTCGACTTCCGGCAAGCGCGCCCACAAGGCGGTCAATTGCCGGCGGATCTCCATGGCATCGTCCTGGTTGCCGGCCGCCTGGGCCTGACGCAAGCGACCGGCGAGGAACATGCACTTTTCCCGGGCCCGGGCACACACCCCGGCGACCCGCCGGCCAAGGACCGATTCCGGCAACAGGACCGGCGTTGGTGGCGTGTAAGGTACGCGCCAGAAGCCACCGCCCTCCTTGCGGATGCGCAGCAACGGCAGGCAGATCGAATCGGCCTTGCTCAGTTGTGTGCACAACCTCGGGTTGGGTCGCCAGACCGTGATCGATTCGGGAAACTCACCGCTGGTGAGGTCCGGCAACGCCTCGCCGACCACCGACTGCAAACGGCCCTTGAGCGGCAGCAGTTGCCCGGCGCGCCACAGTGGGCTGACGGCCAGGTACACGGTCACGGTGGCATCGGCGGTCTTGTCGATGGCCTCGGTGATGTCCAGTTCCAGGGTCGGCCCGACGCCAGCCTGCAGATTGACCGGCAAGCCGTCCGGCAAGGTGCCTTGCAGTTGCAGCAGGCGTACCTGGCCGGCGCTGAGGGCCGACGGGTCGACGTCCAACTGGCTGACGCCCCAGAACCAAGGGTTGCAGGCCCCGGCGAAATGCGCGGCCAAGGCCTCTGCACGCAGCCCCTGCAATTGAAAATGCTGGGGCAGCAATTGCATGCCCTCATGCCAGCACACCGCGTCAGGTAACAGACTCATACGACTCCCTTCGACATCCCAATGCCGCCGCCCATGGCGGCCCGCGGTTTACTCAAGGTTGACGGTCATCACGCTGGCCATCGTTGACGAGGGTCATCTCGCGACTGTTGAACTTCAGCCAGGCCTTGCGCTGATCGTCCAGCCGAAGCCGGTGGGCTCCGGGAGTGTTATAGCTGGCGAAGACCAAAAGTCCAGCGGCGCGCCGGCCCTCCAATGGGAAGGGTTGGCGGTCGATGAATTGCCCCGGGACCAGCTCCAGCCCCCACACCGACATGAGTTGACGATAGTCGCGCTGGAACTGTTCGCGCTCGGCGAACCATTGGCTGGCGGTGATGCCCGACAGCTGCTTGAGCAGGTCCGGGTCGTTCACCGCGATGAAATCCACCGCGATCGGCGTGTCGTCATTGGCCCGGGGCGCGACGTCAAGGGTCAGGCTGTCCAGGTCGACACTGGGAGCAAAGAACGAGCAACCGGTGAGTGCCAGGCTCAAAAAAAATCCATAAAAAAAGCCACGCAAAATGAATCTTCCTTTTCTCAGCGGTCAAAAATTGTTTTTGCTTGCTTTTTTATAGACCTGTTCTAGCGTCTTGGGTAGTTCGACCCACGCGGTTGAATGGACCAGGTTCGTCAAGGGAATGACAGGTTTCCTGCCGCCCGTTTGCAACCTGCTGATCAGCAAGGGAATGCGATGAGCGGGACTCCCGATGCATTGCTCCCACACATGCATCGGAGTCGGCCGCCATGGCAGAAAGTACCCAGCACAAGCTCGACAGAGTCCGTCCTCCCCGCGTCCAGATCACCTATGACGTGGAAATCGGCAACGCCATCGAGAAAAAAGAATTGCCACTGGTGGTCGGCATTCTGGCCGACCTCTCGGGCAAGCCGTTGGACCCACTGCCCAAGCTCAATGAGCGGCGCTTCACGGAAATCGATCGGGACAATTTCAACGAGGTGCTCGCCTCCATCTCCCCCCGCGCCACGCTGCAGGTGAACAACACCCTCAGCGGCGACGACAGCAAGCTCAACATCGAACTCAACTTCCGCCACATCGACGACTTCGACCCGGTCAAGGTCGTGGAGCAGGTCACGCCGTTGCGTCGGTTGTTCGAGGCGCGCCAACGCCTGCGAGATCTGTTGACCAAGCTCGACGGCAACGATGACCTGGACAAATTGCTGCGTGACGTGATCGCCAACACCGAAGGCCTGCAAGAGATCAAGTCGGCCCGGCCCCAGGACGCAACGCAGGAGCTGCCGACCGTCGCCGCCAACGATGACCCTGCCCCGGCCGAACCACAGGCCTGATCGCGCGCATCATTCAAGGGAGATACCGCCATGCCCGCTTCATCCAGCGCTCAAACCAGCGAGAGCACGACCCAGACCCTGTCCCTGCTGGACAAGATCATCGCCGAAGGCCGCATGGCCCACGACGACAGCCAGCAAGACTACGCCCGCGACATGCTGGCCGAATTCGCCACCCAGGTCCTCGACGAAGGCATGGCCATCGACAAGGATACGGTGGCGATGATCAACGACCGTATCAGCCAGATCGATGAGTTGATCAGCGCCCAGCTCAACGAAGTGCTGCACCATCCCGACCTGCAGAAACTCGAAGCCTCCTGGCGCGGCCTGCACTTGCTGGTGCAAAACACCGAAACCAGCACCCGGCTGAAATTGCGCCTGCTCAACGTCACTCAGAAAGAACTGCAGAACGACCTGGAAAAAGCCGTCGAATTCGACCAGAGCGCGCTGTTCAAGAAAATCTACGAGGAAGAATACGGCACCTTCGGCGGGCATCCGTTCAGCCTGCTGGTGGGTGACTACACCTTTGGCCGGCATCCCCAGGACATCGGCCTGCTGGAAAAACTCTCGAACGTCGCCGCCGCCGCGCACGCCCCGTTCATTGCCGCCGCCAGCCCGCGGTTGTTCGACATGACCAGCTTCACCGAACTGGCAATCCCCCGGGACCTGTCGAAGATTTTCGAGAGCCAGGAGCTGATCAAGTGGCGCGCCTTCCGGGAAAGCGAAGACTCGCGCTACGTGTCCCTGGTGTTGCCGCACTTCCTGCTGCGCCTGCCCTACGGCCCGGACACGCTGCCGGTGGAAGGCATCAACTACGTCGAAGACGTCAACGGCACCGACCACAGCAAGTACCTGTGGGGCAATGCCGCCTGGACGCTGGCGCAACGCATCACCGAAGCCTTCGCCAAATATGGCTGGTGTGCGGCGATTCGCGGGGCCGAAGGCGGTGGCGCGGTCGAAGGCCTGCCGGCCCATACCTTCCGCACCAGCTCCGGGGACCTGTCGCTCAAATGCCCGACCGAAGTGGCGATCACCGACCGCCGTGAAAAAGAACTCAACGACCTGGGCTTCATCTCCCTGTGCCACAAGAAAAACAGCGACGTGGCAGTGTTCTTCGGCGGCCAGACCACCAACAAGGCCAAGGTCTACAACACCAACGAGGCCAACGCCAACGCGCGGATCTCGGCGATGTTGCCGTATGTACTCGCGGCTTCGCGTTTTGCCCATTACCTGAAGGTGATCATGCGCGACAAGGTCGGCAGTTTCATGACCCGCGACAACGTGCAGACCTACCTCAACAACTGGATTGCCGACTACGTGCTGATCAACGACAACGCGCCGCAAGAGATCAAGGCGCAGTACCCATTGCGCGAAGCCCGGGTGGACGTGACGGAGGTGGCCGGCAAGCCCGGCGCCTACAAGGCCACGGTATTCCTGCGGCCGCACTTCCAACTGGAGGAGTTGACCGCCTCGATCCGCCTGGTGGCGACCCTGCCGCCGCCGGTAGCTGCCTGACGGTTGAACTTGTGGCGAGGACACTGTTGTGGCGAGGGGATTTATCCCCGCTGGGGCGCGAAGCGGCCCTAAATACCGGCCACTCGGTGTATCCGGCAGATTAAGCTGACTGCTCAAGGTGCTGCTGCGCAGCCCAGCGGGGATAACCCCCCTCGCCACAGGGGTTCGGCATTCGTTTCTAGGGGTATCGGGTACCACCTACTTGTCTTCTTCAGGAGTTCCACACAATGGATGCAATCATTCTCGACCTCGGCGGCGACATCAAGGGCGACAGCCTGCTGGAGGGGTTCACGGACAAGATCGAGGTCATGTCCTACAGCCATAACGTGGCAATGCAGGTCACCAACGACGTCAGCAACTCGGAGCGTACCTCCGGCCGGCCCCACATCGGCGAATTCACCCTGACCAAATTCGTCGACAGCTCCACCCCCTCCCTCAATGAGTATTGCTGCGCCGGCAAGCCAATCCCGCAAGCCGTCATCACCATCGGCCGCAACGCCGCCGAAGGCAGCGGTAAACTCATGCCCTTCATCATCTACACCCTGACCAACGTCGTGCTGTCCAACGTCAGTGTCAGCGGCGGCACCGGCGGCAAACCGGTGGAAACCCTGTCGCTGAACTTCACCAAGATCAAATGGGAGCTCACCGCGCAGAAAGACGACGGCACCAAGGAAGGCACGGCGGGCACGACCTGGGACCTGGCCGCCAACAAAATGACCAAGTAAGGCCGCCGCGCCCATGGCTGGCTTCGGGCTGCGCCCGCCCCTGTTCGAACGCCTGGCCAGCCCGGCGGACGACACCGGGCGGGCGTTCGACCGACAGGCGTTGCAAGACTCGGTGCATGCCGAACTGTCGCGCCTGTTCAATACCCGACGCGGTCCACGGGCGCTGACCGAACCACCGAGCATTCTCGACTACGGCATCGCCGACTGGACCGCGCTGCAACAGCAGCGCAGCGATGACCGGCGCCAACTGACCCGGGAAATCCGCCAGGCCATCACCCACTTCGAACCTCGCCTGCGCCTGGGCGAGGTCCAGGTCTGCCCGGTGCCAGGCCATCCACAGCAACTGTGCATACGGCTGTCGGGCGAACTGCGCGGCGACCTGCACGCCTGGCCCGTGGCCTTTGTCATCGAGCATGCCGGCGACGGCCTGGAGGTACGCCATGAGCGACTCGATTGACCCGCAACTGCTGGACTACTACCAACGCGAGCTGACCTGGTTGCGTCACGCCGGGAGCCTGTTCGCCGAGCGTTATCCCAAGGTCGCCCGGCGCCTGGAACTGTCCCCCGGCGAATGCCCCGACCCCCACGTCGAGCGCCTGCTGGAAGGGTTCGCCCTGCTGGCCGCGCGCTTGCAACGGCGGCTGGACGACGACTACGCCGAATTCAGCGATGCCCTGCTCGAACAGCTTTACCCGTTGGCCATGCGGCCCTTGCCGTCGTGTGCCATCGTGCAATTCGAGCCCGACCCGAGCAAAGGCAACTTGAACGAGGGTTACCCGCTGCCCCGCGACACACCGCTGTTCGTCACCACCGACACAGGCCAGAGCATTCATTTCCGCACCACGGCCGCCGTGCATCTGTGGCCAGTCCACGTCAGCGAAGCGCTGCTGCTGGGCAGCGATGAAACCCAGGCGCTGACCGGGGTGGTCCAGGCCCGTTCGGCCTTGCGCGTGGAATTGCGATGCCTGGGGGAAAGCCAGTGGTCGACGCTGGGAATCGAATCGCTGCGGGTGCACCTGGCGGCGTCACCGATGATCAACGCCGGGCTGTACGATTTGCTGGGTGCCCACGCCATCAAGGTCCTGGCCGGCGCGCCGGGCAGCGTGCCCGAGCCGTTGGCCGGCTTGCCGCAGATCGTCGGCTTCGCCAGCGACCAGGTCTTGTTGCCGGACGAGGACGGCGTGCACCCTGGCATGCGTCTGCTGGCCGAGTACTTTGCCTTTCCGGACAAATTCGGTTTCTTCGACCTGCCCCTGGCCGGCGCCACCAGCGACAGCCAGGCCTTGTACCTGTACATCGTGTTCGACGACCGGGCGCCCAGCAGTCGCCTGCCGCTCCAGGCCAGCGACATCGCCCTCGGTTGCACGCCGGTGATCAACCTGTTCCCCCGCACGTCCGAGCCGCTGCGCCCGGATGGCACCCGCAGCGAGTACCGGCTGGTGGCCGACAGTCACCGGGAAAACAGCGTCGAGATCCACAGCATCCGGGGCATGCGCGCCATCTCCGGCCAGGGCGTGCGCAAAGTGCCGGCCTACTACGGCAGCCAGCATGGCAGCGACCAAACCTGCTACTGGCATGCGCGCCGGGTCAGCGGCATGAGCCCGAACCGACTGGGCACCGACTTGATGGTCAGTCTGGTGAACACCCGGTTCGACCCGCTGGCCGACACCCGCGACTACAGCCTCACCGCCGAACTGCTGTGCACCAACCGCCACCTGGCCCAAAGCCTGCCGGCCGGTACGCCGCTGGGTTTCGAGCGCCCGGGACCGGTGGCCTGGGCACGCCTGCGCAACCCACCCAGCCCGCAAAGCCTGCCGCGCCTGGACGGTGAATCGCGCTGGCGGCTGGTGTCGCAATTGACCCTCAACCATCTGTCACTGGTCGAAGGTCCCCAGGCACTGGACGCACTGCGTGAAATTCTCCAATTGCACAACCTGCGGGACGAGGCCAGCGCCCACCGCCAGATCGAAGGGGTCGCCGGACTGGGCTGCGAGCGCGTCATCGCCCATGTCGGCGAAGATGCCTGGCGCGGCTGGCGCAACGGCCTGGAGGTGCGCCTGCAACTGGATCCGCAACACTTTGTCGGCAGCAGTGCCGTGCTCTTCTCCGGTGTGCTGGCGCAGTTCTTTTCCCTTTACGCCACTGCCAACCGCTTCGTACGCACGGTGCTGGTCCAGTCCGACAAGGAGGTGAAGACATGGCAACCCCAAGCCGGCAAACCCCTGGTGCTCTGAACCTGAGCGAGCGACTGCGACGCGACCCGCAACGCTTCGAATGGCTCCAGGCCCTGTTGTTGCTCGAACGCGAACACCCCCAGGCCGAGCCCCTGGGCAGCGGCACCGCGCCGCACGCCGAGGCCTTGCGCCTGCGCGGGCCCTTGACGCCGCTGTTCGCCGCCAGTGAAGTCGAGAGCCTGGACTACGAACCCGGCTTGCCGCCCACCTTGACCACACCGATCTTCGGCCTCGGCGGCCCCGACGGCCCGCTGCCCTACGCCTACCAGGAATGGCTGCAACAGCGAGCGCGGGCGAAGGATCACGCCCCGGCGCAGTTCCTCGACCTGTTCCAGCATCGCCTGCTCAGCCTGCTGTACAAGGTGATGCGCAAACATCGTATCGCCCTCGGCTTCACCGCCCCAGGCGCGTCCGCCGTACACGCGCAACTGCGTGCGTTGACCGGCCTGCTGCCCAAGGCCTTGCAGGAGCGCCAGGCCGCCCCCGACTCGGCGGTCCTGGCCTGCGCCGCGCTGTACGCCGATGGCCGGCGCTCCCTGGACGGGTTCGCGGCGATTGTTCGCGAGCAGTTCGGCTTGCCCGTGGAACTGAGCGCCTACGAAGGCGGCTGGCGTGAAATCCCGCCGGCCAGTCGCAGCCGCCTGCAACCGGGCGGGCGCAACCTGCGCCTGGGCCGCAACGCGGTGGCCGGCACCCGGGTCTGGGACGAACATGCCGGCGTGCGCATGACCCTCGGCCCCCTGAGCACGGCCCAGGCCAGCGGATTGCTGCCCACCGGCGAGACCCATCCGCTGCTCGCCAGCCTTTACGCCCTGTACTTCGGCCCTGACCTGGACTGCACCCTGGTGCTGCTGGTCCGCGGTGCCGGCCCGCTGCAACTGGGTCGCCAGGCAGCGCCACGGTTGAACTGGAACGCTGGCCTGCAACGCCAGCCAAGCCTGGCCGTGCAACGGATCGAAACCCGCCTTCGCCAGCCGGAGATCGCCTGAAATGGAACTGGCCAGCCTGATCGGACGCCTCAACCCGGACAACCGCCGCGCCCTGGAACGGGCCGCGCAACGCTGCATGCAGCGCAGCCACCACTACGTGGAAATCGAACACCTGCTGTTGGAGTTGCTCGATATCGAGGGCGGTGACTTCGCCTGCCTGCTGCCGCGTTTCGGCCTGGAACGTGACGCAGTGGCGGCGGAAACCAACAAGGCCCTGGACCTGTTCAAATCCGGCAGCACCCGCACGCCCGCCCTGTCGGCGCACACCATCGGCCTGCTGGAAGATGCCGTGGTCCAGGCCAGTGTGCTGGGCCTGGACAGCATCCGCTCCGGGCTGTTGCTGCTGGCACTGCTGGACCGTGATGAGCGCCGCAGCCTGCTGCTCAACAGCGCCTCGTCGTTGCTGCGCATTCCCCGCGACGCCCTGCGCGCCCAGCTATTGGAATGGACCGAAAGCTCCCGCGAACATGTCGGCGGCGTGCGCCCGGCCAAACCCGGCGAGGCGCCACAGAAACAGGACCCGGTGCTGGACCAGTACACCCAGGACCTGACCGCCGACGCCCGGAACGGTCGCATCGACCCCATCGTCGGCCGCGACGGCGAAATCCGTCAGTGCATCGACATCCTGCTCAGGCGCCGGCAGAACAACCCGATCCTGGTGGGCGCGCCGGGTGTCGGCAAGACCGCCGTGGTGGAAGGCCTGGCCCTGCGGATCGCCGCCGGGGATGTGCCGCCATCGTTGCAGGAAGTCACCCTGCGCGTCCTCGACCTGGGCCTGTTACAGGCCGGCGCCGGGGTCAAGGGCGAATTCGAACAACGCCTCAAGGGCGTGATCGACGCGGTACGCAGCGCCGAAAAACCGATCATCCTGTTCATTGACGAAGCCCACACGCTGATCGGCGCCGGCGGTGCGGAAGGCGGCAGCGATGCGGCCAATCTGCTCAAGCCGGCCCTGGCCCGGGGCGAATTGCGCACCCTGGCCGCCACCACCTGGCTGGAATACAAAAAATATTTCGAGAAAGACCCGGCCCTGGCCCGCCGCTTCCAGTTGGTGCAGGTCGAAGAACCGGACGAACTCACCGCCGTGGAAATGCTCCGGGGCGTGGCGAGCAAACTGGAACAGCACCACGGCGTGCAAGTGTTGGACGCCGCCATCCACGAGGCGGTGAAGCTGTCCCACCGCTACATCTCCGGGCGGCAGTTGCCGGACAAAGCCATCAGCGTGCTCGACACCGCCTGTGCCCGGGTCGCCCTCGGCCAACACGATGTGCCGCCGCCGCTGGAAAGCCTGCTCCACCGGCAGAACAGCCTCAAGGATGAAGTCGAACGCCTGCGCCGCGAACAGGCCACCGGCCTGGATCACCGCGAGCGCATCACCCTGCTGGAGGCCGAATCGACCAGCAATGTGCAGGCCATCCGTGAGCTGGAAACCCGCTGGGGCGAAGAGCGCGAAGCCGTACGCGAACTGCTCGATACCCGCCGCGAACTGCTGGCCCTGAGCGAACGGGCCGACAGCGAAAAAGCCGACACCGAGATCGATAACCGCATCGACCACCTGGCCGCCGAACTGCTGCGCCTGGAAGCCGGCCTCGATGCCATTCGCCAGGACGATCCGCTGGTGCCCGAACAGGTGGACAGCAAGACCGTCGCCGCGGTGATCGCCGGCTGGACCGGCATCCCGGTGGGCAAGATGCTCGCCGACGAAGCCCACGCCGTGCGCACCCTTGGCCAGCGCATGGGCCAGCGAGTCATGGGCCAAAGCACGGCGCTGAACACCATCGCCCAACGCCTGCAAGCCTACCGTGCCGGCCTCACCGACCCGCAGAAACCGGTCGGCGTGTTCCTGCTGGTGGGCCCCACCGGCGTGGGCAAGACCGAAACCGCCTACGCCCTGGCCGATGCCTTGTACGGTGGCGAACGCAACCTGATCAGCATCAACCTTTCGGAATACCAGGAGGCCCACACCGTCAGCCAACTCAAAGGCGCCCCGCCCGGCTATGTCGGCTATGGCAGCGGTGGCGTGCTCACTGAAGCGGTGCGACGCAAACCCTATTCCGTGGTGCTGTTGGATGAAATCGAAAAGGCCCACCCGGACGTGCTCGAAGCCTTCTACAACGTCTTCGACAAAGGCCTGATGGAAGACGGCACCGGCCTGGTGGTGGACTTCAAGAACACCGTGATGCTCGCCACCAGCAACGTCGGCGCCGAACTGCTGCTGGACACGCCGGTGGCGCAACTGGGCAGCGACGCCTTCAACGAAGCCTTGCACAAGGTGCTGCTGCAAGCGTTTCGCCCGGCGTTTCTGGCGCGCATGACGGTGGTGGCCTATCGGCCACTGGATGAGGCGACGCTGGAGGGGATTGTGTTGGCGAAACTGGAGAAATTGCGTGGGCGTTACAAGGCGGCGACTGGCAAGCAGTTCGAATTCGATGCCGGGATCGTCAAGGCCGTACTCGCCAAGTGCAGCGCGGCTGGAGCACGGGATGTCGAGAATGTGCTGATGACACAGGTGACAGGGAAACTCGCGGAGTGGGTGTTGGAATGAAATATAGAATAGCCGTTGAGAACGCCTTGAAAGCTTGGGACGGTATCTGGCTTCACTGGAATAAGAGCGACGCCAGTAAAGCTGCTTCCATGATTCTTCGCCGAATAATGGGGGAGGATCAATACGATGACAAACTCAAAGCGGCAGTGGACTGGTTTTTGGGAAAAACTCAGGTGCCCTTCTTCTATATGGTTGCTTTCGATGCGTTAAAAACAAGCTCTGCACTTTATGCACTATTGGACGCACAAGTGGGTGCCAGCGATGTCGAACCGGCACACCTGAAACCGGTCGTTCAGCCATCAAACACCCCTCTCCAACGTCGCCCTGTCAGGAGGCAGCAAACGCCAATCACCGTCGCTGGATCCTCCTTGGCGATAGCCTCTTCATCCGCCCCAAAAAAATCCAATATCGTTGTGCAATTGATGAGATATCAGGATACGTGGAAAGCGATAAAAATCACCGACATCCCCACCGGCACACATGGTCGCTATGAACATACTGCCGATGACTCCACCACCACCATGCAAAAAGGATCGGCCGCAGCAGTCATCAAGATGCAACTCGGTATCAAAACCAATGCCCTGGAAGCCCCAGCTTACTGGATAGAATTGGGGCGTATGGTATTCAAGTCAAAAAAAGGACGCTGTTTCAGTTGTGCTGGAGCTGCGCTTTTTACATTGACCAATGATGAGTATTTCGACACCTACGAAATTGCCGTCATGGGCAATAAGAAATTTGACCATTATTTTGTATGCATCGGCAGCACTCTCGGAGAAATAGACGCGGGGCTCGGCACTGCCGTCGATATCTGGCAAGCAAATCTGGCAAACACTCCAGATGTATTTGCCAAATCCCCAGCCAAGGATTTCATGTACTGGAAAGGTGCGAAAATAATCTGCAGCATTCCCCGCGACCAGCGTCAATCTCTTCGTCACTTTGCGCGCAAACGAGAAGAAATCGAACACTCATGACAACCGAATACATCGAACATAAGACCTCGGTTCTTTTACTGTACGGTCAGTGTAAAGAGCCGCGTATCTGATCTCTCCAAGCGATCGACTCAGGAACACTTATCATGCCCCGATACTCGCTACTGCAAAGTAAAGATCTGTCATGCGGTGCGGCTGCATCAGCTGTTGCAGAGGCGGAGTTCAATCAAGCCGGCGCCCCGGGTGAGTCCGAGGAAATGAAAATTTTTGCGTCTGTCAGCCGCGACTTCAATCAACTGGAGGTCAGCGCTCCAGCCAAGATTGCCCGTTATTTCAAAAACGCCGGCTTTCGCGCCAGCGTGATCGAATCACCTTATCGTACGGCTATTCTTATCTTGGGATCACCCGCAGTGTTCGCCCCCGAATGGGCAAAGTACTCCATGGAGTTGTGGAGTCCGACCAACTGGGTTACCCGCTGGCCCAGAGGGGTACGCGAACGAGACTTCGACAACAATGCCCGTTTGATCATGTTGGTCGCGGTCCCAGGTGGCATGCATTATTTGCTGGCCCGCCGTGATGCCGGTCAGTATTACGTCATGGACCCGGCCTACAACATGGACGTCGCCGTACCCGAATTCAGTTCATGGGCAGGGCTTTACTGGGCCGACGGTAAATCCTGGAACCCACTGGCAACGATCACCACAGGCCCACCCCATGGCGGGCGCACCAATCATTATCTGGGGATCAGCATCTGGGTCAATACTGCCAACTCCCCTTACGTGTGGTACTGACGTCAACCCGCCTGAGATCAACCGATGCCACGCGCCATTGATACCAATACCAGCCTGTCCCTCACAGCCTCTACCCTGGCGGCGCTGTATCCAGAATCCATTTGCGGCGACGAATCCCTGAACCATCTCGGCCAGTATGTGCTCAATGGCCTCAACGACGGCACCAGTCTTACCCTGGCCCCCGCTATCGCCACCCATGTCACTGCCACCTTGCACAATGACGCCATGCTCCGCCCGCTGGACGCACTCGTCGCCGAAATCCGCCAACTGCCCGCCGACGCCACCGCCGAGCGCTATCAACTGGTACTGCGCCCCTGGCTCTGGTGGCTGGGCCTTGCCAGCAACAACCGCGTGTTCCAGAACCTTGCCACCTCGGACATCGTCACCACGATTTTCAAGGCCCACGGTTTCACCGATTTCCAACTCAAACTCACTGGTAGCTACACCCCCCGTGAATATTGCGTGCAATACGGCGAAACCGACCTGGCCTTCGTCTCGCGCCTGCTGGAAGAGGACGGGATCTTCTGGTTCTTCACCCACGAGGAAGGCAAGCACACGCTGGTCCTGGCCGACAGCAACGACGCCTTCGCGCCCATCCCCAATGGGCCGACGGTGAATTATCTCGGGCAGAAAATGGGTGAGCGAGAACTGCACGGCATCCGCTCAGGGCAGGTGTTCCTGCAGGCGGTGGCCGGGGTTTACCAAGCCACCGATTATGAATTCACCACGCCGACCACATCGCTCTTCAGCCAGGCCGAAGCCGTGGCCGGACCCAACTCGATGTACGAACATCCGGGCGGCTACAACGCCAAGGCCCAGGGCGATGCACTGACCAAACAGCGGGTGGACGGCCTGCGCAGCCAGGAGAAACGTTTTGTCGGCGAGAGCGACTGTCGCTGGTTGGTGCCGGGGTATTGGTTCACCCTCGCCGGCCATGAAGACACGACGCTGAATATCGATTGGGTGGTGACCTCGGTCAGCCACGAAGCCAGCCATGAAAGCTACCGCAATCGCTTCGAAGCGATCCCCAAGGCCACCGCTTATCGACCGGCCCGCATCACGTCAAAACCGCGCATGCACACCCAGACGGCCGTGGTGGTGGGCAAGGCCGGTGAAGAAATCTGGACCGACGAGTACGGGCGGATCAAGTTGCAGTTCCCCTGGGACCGCACCGGCAAGAACGACGAGGCTTCCTCCTGCTGGGTGCGCGTGGTCCTGCCCTGGAGCGGCAAGGGCTTTGGCATGCAGTTCGTGCCGCGAATCGGCCAGGAAGTCATCGTGACCTTCATCGACGGCGACCCGGACCGTCCACTGGTGACCGGCTGCGTCTACAACGGTGACAACGCCCTGCCCTACGCGCTGCCGGCGAACCAGACCCAATCCGGAATCAAGACCAACTCGTCCAAGGGCGGCGGCGGATTCAACGAGTTACGCTTCGAAGACAAGAAGGACGCCGAAGAGGTGTTCCTCCAGGCGCAAAAGGATTTCAACATCAACGTGCTCAACGACACCACCGCCACCGTCGGCCACGACGAAACCCTCACGGTGCAGAACGCCCGCACCCGCACGGTGAAGGACGGCGACGAAACCGTCACCCTAGAGAAAGGCAAGCGCAGCGTGACCATCCAGACCGGCAGCGACAGCCTCGATGTGAAGGACACCCGCACCGTCACCGTGGGCTCGGACCAGACCCACAGCACCGGCGGCAACTATGAGCACAAGGTCACCGGCAATTACAGCCTGACGGTGGACGGCAACCTGACCATCAAGGTGAGCGGTGCCCTGACCCTGCAAAGTGGCGGCAGCTTCGCCATCAAGAGCGGCGCGGACCTGGCGGCCCAGGCCAGCACGTCCATCAGCCAGAAAGCCGGCACGGCCCTGAGCAACCAGGCCGGGACGTCATTGGAAAACAAGGCTGGCACCACCCTGACCAACGACGCCGGCATCAGCCTGGTGAACAAGGCGGCCGCCGAACAGACGGTGGACGGCGGCGGCATGCTGACCATCAAGGGTGGCCTGGTGAAGGTCAACTGACGGGAGCACGGCGATGACCACGAAAAGACTGGACCTGGAACGCGGCGACAGCCGGCTGGACGGGCAACTGGTCGATGGTCGGCTCGACGGCCCGCTGCACATCGAAGAAGCTCAACGCCCGCAGGCGAAACTCAACTACAGCCAAGGTGAACTGCAGGGCACCAGCACCCTGTACCACCCAAATGGCAAAGTCTCTGCGGTCCTGCCGTTCATAAAGGGGAAATTGCAGGGCGTGGCGAGTTTTTACGCGGCCGAAGGCGGCTTGCAACGCCAGGCCACGTACCGTCGCGGGTTGCTGCACGGTGAGGCCAACAACTACTTCCCCGACGGGCAACTGGCCGAAGCCGAAGTCTATCGCGACGGCGTGCGCGACGGCCACTACCGCCGCCTGCACCCCAACGGCAACCCGGCGGTCGAAGCCCGTTACCTCAACGGCCAACTGCTGGAACCGGCCCAAGCCTACGCCGAAGACGGCCGCCCGTTGGACGCCGAGGGCAAACCGATCTCCCGGCTGCGCTGGTGGTTCAAGCGCTGGAATGACCCGACTTAAACATGTTCCCTGACTTTCCTGTGGGAGCGAGCCTGCTCGCCAAAGCGGTGGATCAGCTTGAATCGATGGTGACTGTGCCGCCGCCATCGCGAGCAGGCTCGCTCCCACAA
>NZ_FNOA01000004.1:0-121736 GCF_900106885.1 Pseudomonas sp. NFACC14 | reverse complement strand
GCTCGCTCCCACAACAAGGGCCCTGCGTTGCATACAAAGGTCATGAACACCCAGATCCCCTGTGGGAGCGAGCTGGCTCGCGATGGCCGTGGGTCAGTTGTATCAATGGCGCCTGTGCCGCCGTCTCCCCAGCTCACTGGATGCCCATACCTTTTGCTGGGGGCCATCACGCTAAAGCGCCTGCACAACATACCCACGTATGGTATCGAACGTGGTCCGGCGCGATGCAGACTCATTCTCCAGCGACGGCCACTTTCTCATGCCCAGAGAGGTGGCTTTCGCCAAAGCCCTTGAGCCAAGCCTTCGGAGAACGACCATGACCACGCATTTGAACGCCCCTGCAGCAAAGGATGGAATGCATCCGGATTCACACATGAGCTTGCACGCTACCTTGTACGAGGAGCTGGTCCCTTCACGTTATGCGCTGAAGATTGGCGAGATCGACGTACTGGTGGTCAGCGATGGGGTGTTGCCCCTGCCGACCGCAACGATGTCCACCAATGCCGACCCAGCCGCCCGCGCGGCCTGGTTCAAGGACATGTTCCTGGGCCCGGACGCCTTCGATTGGGCGTTGAACGTGCTGGTGGTACGTAGCGGCGAGCAGACCATACTGGTCGATGCCGGGCTCGGCGGCCAGTTCCCCGGTTTCCCGCGGGCCGGGCAGTTTCCCAAGCGCCTTGCCGCCGCCGGTATCGATCTGGCGTCGGTGACCGACGTGGTGATTACCCACATGCACATGGACCACATTGGCGGGCTGCTGGTCGATGAGGTGAAGCGCCGGCTGCGTCCGGACCTGCGGATCCACGTGGCCGCTAGCGAGGTAGCGTTCTGGGCGGCGCCGGATTTCTCCCTCACCTCCATGCCCTCGCCGGTACCGGACGTACTGCGCGCCACCGCCGAGCAATTCATGCACGAGTACCACGACAAGCTGCGCACCTTCGAGGAAGCCTGCGAGGTTGCCCCGGGCGTGCTGGTCAAGCGCACCGGCGGCCATACGCCAGGGCACAGCGTGGTCCACGTGACCTGCGGCGAGGAGCGCTTGACGTTCGCCGGCGATGCGTTGTTCCCGGTCGCCTTCGACCACCCCGACTGGCACAACGGCTTTGAACATGACCCTGAAGAATCGGTCCGCGTTCGGGTCCGCCTGATGCGAGACGCGGCGGCGTCCGGTGAACTGCTGGTCGCCACTCACCTGCCATTCCCCTCCGTTGGCCGGGTGGCGGTCGACGGTGACGCCTTTCATTGGGTAGCGGCCTATTGGGACTACTGAGT
Source organism: Pseudomonas sp. NFACC14 (assembly GCF_900106885.1). NCBI lineage: Bacteria > Pseudomonadati > Pseudomonadota > Gammaproteobacteria > Pseudomonadales > Pseudomonadaceae > Pseudomonas > Pseudomonas sp. NFACC14. The sequence goes on along the minus strand of NZ_FNOA01000004.1, from coordinate 120,464 downwards.
GCCCGTTGGATCTAGGCCAGCGTCCACGCCGGACGCCGGCCCCTGCCCGATGATCAACGGCGGATGACCCTGTACATCGGGAGTGCCCTGCGGGTCGACGATTTCCATGCCGAGCATCAGGCCACGCCCCCACCGATCCAGTCGAACTCGTTTTGCAGTGCCTGCAAACCTGTGGAGAGGGGAGCCTCGCTCCCACAAAATCCCCTCACCACAAAATCCTCAGTGTCCCAGTCGATCGGGCCCACCTTCGCACATTGGCATGCAGAGTTTGTGGTCTATAGTTCCTGACAGATCCCAGGATCTTTCGCTCGGGCCAACAGGAGCTACACCCCTCGAGCCGTACCGCGCCGACGCCCACCAGCCGTCGGTCGAACAATGCAGGGAGCACACCATGCCGATCCAGCGGCCTGAGACACTGAGGTTGGCCCCTGGCACTGCTCATCGTGCCGAGGCCGATGACCATACCGAGGCCGGCGTGCTTCGGCGCGCCTTCGATCAAGCCAAGGAAGCCTACATCCTGTTCCCGCTGCTGGCCGTCCTGCTGTTGCTGGCCATCTGGAGCGCCACCCTCTACCTGATCAAGGTCGAACATCTTCGCGCGCAGCAGAGCGCCGCGACGGCCAGCCTGGAAATGGGCGCCACCTACGAAGCACAAATGTTGCGCGCCATCCATGAAATCGATCAAACCCTCAAGCTGGTCAAATACACCTATGAGACCGAGGCCGAGCCTAATCCCCTTCGCCGGCTCCAGGAGCGGGCCTTGTTACCGCCGGCCCTGGTGTTCGATGTCAGCGTGGTCAACCCGGACGGCAGGCTCGTGGCGAGTACGCAGGTCAACGGCCGGGAAAATATCGCTGACCCGAATGAGCAGCAGACACTGCGGCACAGCGACTCATTGTCCATCAGCCATCCGTGGAGAAGTCCAATCACCGGAGAATGGCGCTTGCGCTTCAGCCGGCGACTCGATGCCGCGGATGGCACGCTTTCCGGAATCGCCAGGGTCGAGGTCGACGCCGCCTATTTCGTCAGTAGCTACGACGCCTCGAAACTCGGCGAACAGGGTGCCCTCGGGTTGCTGGGCACTGACGGCCTCTTCCGCGTGCGGCGTACCGGAGAAACGGTACTGGCCGGCGATACGGTCGATTACACGGCAGTGGTGCCGGACGCGGAAAACACCGAGGCGGTGCTCTCGGTCAATGGTTGGGACGGGGTGCGGCGCTACACCAGTGCCCGCCAGCTCTACGACTTTCCGCTGGCGGTGATTGTCGGGTTGTCAGAGGAAGAACAACTGGCCGCGGTGAACCAGCAGGCGCGTACCTACCTCTGGCGCGCGGCGGGCGGCAGCCTGGTGCTGGTGCTGCTGGTGGGCGTGCTCGCCCGGATGAGCTGGCAACTGGCGCAGAGCCGTTTGCGCGCCGCCGAAGCCCAGGCTCAACTGGCCGCCGCCGCTCGCCAGGCCGGCATGGCCGAAATCGCCACCAACGTCCTGCACAACGTGGGCAATGTGCTTAACAGCGTGAATATTTCCGCCGACCTGGTCACCCGCAAGCTGCGCACCAGCAAGGCCTTGGGGCTCGGTAAGGCGGTGCAAATGATGAACGAGCACGCCGATGACCTCGGCGATTTCATCTCCCACGACGAGAAAGGCAAGCTGCTGCCCGGCTACCTGAACCAACTGGTGGACGCGCTTGCGCTCGAGCAACAGAGCATGACCGAAGAACTCGGCCAACTGAGCAAAAGCGTTGATCACATCAAGGAAATCGTCGCCGCCCAACAATCTTACGCAGGCACCTCCAGCCTTGCCGAAACCGTGCAGATCAAGGACCTGATCGAGGATGCCTTGCGCATGAACGCCGGCATCATCGCGGCGCATCGGATCACCGTGGTGCGAAACCTGGCCGAAACACCCTTGCTGCAACTGGACAAGCACCGGGTGCTGCTGATCCTGATCAACCTGATAAAAAACGCCAGCAGGGCGATGGATGATCGGCCGGAGCCGCCCCCTCGAATCATCCTTCAGAGCGAGATTCCCCAAGAAGACACCCTGGTGATCAAGGTCATCGACAACGGCGAGGGCATAGCGCCCGAGAACCTGACGCGGATCTTTGCCCATGGCTTTACCACACGCAAGGATGGCCATGGTTTTGGCCTGCACAGCTGCGTCCTGGCGGCCATGGAGATGGGCGGCTCGCTGGAGGCCCATAGCGATGGCCCGGGAACGGGAGCGACCTTTACGCTCAAACTGGCGATCTAGGCTACGCTTCGGCGCGTGATAACGCACAGCTTCAGCCAACGTTACAAGGAACAGACGAATGGCGATCCACGCAACGAGGTTACCTTGACCCCCATGGTGAAAAAGCCCAATACCTTGGCCTTGGTAGTCGTGACGCTGTACGCCGGCGGCGCCAGTGCCGACGCAGCCGACATGTTCTCGCTGAGCAGTTTCGGCACGGTGGGGATCGTTCATTCCAGCGAGAAAAAAGCCGACTTCACGTCCAGTATCTTCAAGCCCAACGGCGCGGGGCATTCGCGCAACTGGAGCGCCGACGTCGACAGCCTGATAGGCGCCCAACTGACCGCCACCTTCACCCCGCAACTGTCGGCGGTGGTGCAGGTCATTTCCGAGCAGCGCTACGACAACAGTTACCGGCCCTTCGCCGAGTGGGCCAACATCAAGTACCAGTTCACGCCGGATTTCAACGCACGCATTGGCCGTACCGTGTTGCCGACGTTCCTGGTGTCCGACACCCGCAAAGTGGGCTACACCCTGCCCTGGGTGCGGGCGCCCATGGAGGTCTACAGCCTGATGCCGATCTCCAGCAGCGACGGCATCGATGGCAGCTACCGGTTTCGAGTCGATGAAATCACCAACACGGTGCACGCCCACTACGGCCAGACCGACAGCCGCGATTCCGACGGGACCGGCAAGGCGCTGACGAGAAATCTCTGGGGGGTCACCAACACCACCGAGCTCGGTGTCCTCACCACACGCATCACCTACATGAAGGCCGACCTGACCCTGGAGCCATTCAATTCACTCTTCGATACGTTCAGGGAGTTCGGTCCGGAAGGCATCGCCATCGCCGATCGCTACGATTCCGATGACACCCCCGTCGACTTTATCGGCGTAGGTGCCAGCTACGATCCAGGCGACTGGTTCGTCATGAGTGAATGGGGGCGTCTGGACAGCCGTTCCGGTCTGGGCAGGACCAGCGCCTGGTACATCAGCGGCGGGTACCGCATCGCAGCGTTCACCCCCTATGTCACCTACGCGCGCTCCAGGACCGAAACAGAAGTCTCCAGCCCGGGCCTGACGCTATCGGCCTTGCCGCCGGCCCTGGCGGGCACTGCCGCCGAACTCAACGGTGCGCTCAACAGCATCCTGGGCTCTAACGAAGGCCAGCAGACCCTTTCCCTGGGTATGCGCTGGGACTTCACCAAGAACATGGACGCCAAAGTGCAATTCGATCACACACGTTTCAAGGGCAACTCGGTCGGTCCGTTGATCAACCCCCAACCGGATTTCACGTCGGGGGGTTCGCTCAACGTCATCAGCCTGGCTGTTGATTTTGTCTTCTGATGGAGCAGGCCATGTGGGTTGTGAGACTCATCGGATTCGCCATGGCGGGGCTCGCCCTGTGCGCCGCCAGCGTTGCCGTCAAGGCCGACGTGGTGGTGGTCGTCGCCGCGTCCAGCCCGGTGAAGACGCTCGCGCGCAATCAGGTGGCGGATATTTTCCTGGGCAAGGCCAGTCGTTTTCCCGGCGGCGGACAGGCGATTCCCATTGACCAGACAGAAGACTCACCGACCCGTGATGAGTTCTACACTACGTTCACCGGCAAGTCCGCAGCCCAGCTCAAGGCGCATTGGTCGAAAATCATCTTCACTGGCAGGGGCCAGCCGCCGCAGGCGGTTTCGAACGGGGCGGAGGTCAAGAAACGTATCGCAGAGAACCCCGACACCATCGGCTATATCGAGGCACGGGAGCTGGACGGCAGCGTCAGGGCACTGCCGCTCGAGTCGCAATGAGTACGGGCCTCTACGTACCGGGCTCCGTGTCGGCCGCCTGGGCTTGCAGCAACAGCTTGAACTGATCGGCGGGCACCGGTTTGTTGAAGTAAAACCCTTGGAACTCATCGCAGGCATTGTCCCGCAGGAAATCGGCCTGCTCCTTGGTTTCCACGCCTTGGGCCACCACGGTCAGGCTGAGGGTCCGGCCCATCGCGATGATGGCCTCGGTCAGGGCTTTGTCTTCCGACACGCTGCTGGTATCGCAGATACACGAGCGGTCGATCTTGATGACATCCAGCGGAAACTGCTCGAGCGCGGAGAGCGACGAATAACCGATCCCGAAATCATCGATGGCGATGCGGACCTGCAGGCGCTTGAGGCCGGTCAACACACCCAACGCCCTCTTGACGTCCTGCATGAGCAGGCTCTCGGCGATCTCCAGCTCCAACAGGCGCGCGTCCATACCGGTTTCGGCCAGTATCTCGGCCAAGTCCGTCAGCAGGTTCTCATCGGCAAACTGCCGTGTCGTGAGGTTCACAGCGATCCCCAGGTGTGGCAGCCCTTGTCGTTGCCAGGCGACGTTCTGCCGGCAGGCCGTCTTGAGCACCCACTTGCCGATCGGCACGATCAAACCGGTCTCTTCCGCGACCGGGATGAATTGCATGGGCGCCACGATTCCCAGGTCGGGATGATTCCAACGCAGAAGCGCTTCCATGCCGGTGATCTGGCCACTGGAAATGTCCCGCTTGGCCTGGTAATGCAGTTGGAACTCCTGGCGCTCCAGCGCGTGGCGCAAGCTCAGCTCCAGCGTCAGCCGTTCCAGTGAGTCCGCGTTCAACTTCGCGGAATAGAACTGGAAGTTGTTCTTGCCACACTGCTTGGCCTGGTACATCGCGATATCGGCGTTTTTCTTGAGTGTCTGCTCGTCCAGGCCATCTTGTGGGAACACACTGATACCAACGCTGGCGGTCACACGGAACTCCTGGCCCTGGAGGTTGAAGGGCCGGGCAATGGCGGTCAGGACTTTTTGGGCGGCAGTCGCCACGTCGCTGTCCTGCGACAGCTCCGGCAGCAAGATCACGAATTCGTCGCCGCCCAATCGGGCCACCGTATCGCTGCCGCGCAGACACGCCTCGAGGCGCAGCGCGACCTCCTTGAGCAGTTGATCGCCGGCATCGTGCCCCAGGGTATCGTTGACTTGCTTGAAGCGGTCTAGGTCAAGAAACAGCACCGCCAGTTGCCGATCATAACGGCTGGCCTCGCGGATGCTCTGGCTCAACAGCTTGCTGAACAGGCTGCGATTGGGCAAGGCCGTAAGGCCGTCGTGATAGGCCAGGTACTCGACACTTTCCGCGTAGGCAATTTTCGCTTCGCCGGCGCGCAAGCGGCTTTGCACCAGTTGCCAGCTCATCCGGGCGAGCAGCCCCGCCAGCAACACCAGCACCAGGCTGCCGCCCGTGGCGCGCCACAGGTAGGTACGCGCTTGCTGGTTCACCGCGGCCAGTTGTTCTTCCTCGGACAACCCGACAATCACCGCCAGTGGGAAGTCGTAGAGCTGGCGGGCACTGGTGTAGCGCCACACACCATCCCCCGCATTGATTGCGCGTACGGCTTCGGTGCTTTCAGTGTCCGGGACCACGGTTGCGTAATCGATCGATTCGCCGGCCGATACCTCCTCCCCACTGCGCCGTGCCCGAAAGACACCGTCACTACCCAACAGGCCGAGCAAACCTTGATTGCCGAGTTTCGAGGCGTCATAACTGCTGACGAAATAGGCGGCATCGACCTCGACCATGGCGATTCCGGCGAACGCGCCATCCCCACCATCGAGCCGTCGGCTGAAACGCAACTTCCACTCCCCCGTCACCGGGGTTTTCCACGGGCGGCTGATCGACAACGCCGTGTCCGGGCCCAGCGTTTGCAGCTCATCCTTGGCCATTCGGCTTCCGGCTTCGCTCGGCTGGGTACTGGCGACGACCCGACCGCCGGCGTCGACCACACTGACGTCGAACAAGTAGGGAGAAGGCAACAAGGCGCGTGCCTTGAGCTTGGGCAGCGGGTTGGGCTGCCGCTCGGACTCGTAGGTGTACTTGACCAGCTTGAGGGTCTGATCGATTTCACGCACAGCCCGCAGGATCTGCGCTTCGTAGGTGGCGCCGACTTCCAGGCTCGCCTCGGCGATCGCCTGCTGCGCCCGGGCCTGTTCGACCTTGATCAGGTACAGGGTGCCCGCCCAGATGACCACCAACAGCAGGACAGCCAGCAGCGGAAACAGGATGTAGGCTTCCCTGGCCTGATCGAAAACGCGCCGAAACCAATGGCTCGTCACATCGGCCAAGGCGTTTTCACGATGGACGATATCCAGGGCCGACGTCATTACACTCGCCCGTTGGATCGCCATGGTGTGCTCCCTGCCTTGTTCACTGCTGACGGCCTGCGGGTATCCGATGCAGCTACGGCGCGAGGCGTGCGCAGTCCCTGATCGCCGGCACGGAAAGATTCCGGACCTGCTGAAAACTATAGACCACAAACCGTGCCCGCCACGGCCAATCGCACGCCGATCGCGGCTTTGCGTGGGGTGTGAATGACGAAGTGCAGTTGACGCCTTTGACTTATTGGTCCAGTTTCTAATGCAACCGAGCCCCGCAGTTCTCGTGCAGGACGCTAAGCTTGATGAACCCGGTTCGTAAACTCAAAGGGTCTTTGCAAGCCTATGAATGATGTCAGTAGCCCCTCCTCCCCTGCCATTGGCCACCCACGGTCATTCCTGTGTCGTTGATTCCCCTGGTGGTGTGTGACGACTCCAACATGGCGCGCAAACAGGTGTTGCGTGCACTGCCGACAGACTGGCCGGTTTCGGTCACCGAAGCGAACAATGGGCGCCAGGCCATGGACGCCATACGCCAGGGCCTGGGGCATGTGGTGCTGCTCGACCTGACCATGCCGGAAATGGATGGCTACCAAGTGTTGAGCGCCTTGCGCGACGAGGGATTGAAGGCGCAGGTCATCGTGATTTCCGGTGACGTCCAGGATGAGGCGGTGCGCCGCGTGCATGAACTGGGCGCGCTGGCGTTCCTGAAAAAACCCTTTGATGAAAACGACCTGCGCCAGACGCTGGCGCGGCTGGGGCTACTGGCCCAACCCAGCCAGGTGCCGTTGCAGAATCGTTCGGCCACGAACACGGCCATCAGTTTCCACGATGTGTTCCGCGAGACGGTCAACGTGGCCATCGGCCGGGCAGCGGCCCTGATCGCCAAGGTGCTGGGGGTCTTCGTGCGATTGCCGGTGCCGAACGTGAACCTCCTCGAGGTCGGGGAGTTGCACATGGCCTTGAACGACGTCGGCAGCTCCCAGCAACTCACCGCGATCTGCCAGGGGTTTATCGGCAGCGGCATCGCTGGCGAAGCCCTGTTGATCTTCCATGACTCGGAAGTCGCCGACATCGCGCAATTGATGCAGCGCCAGAGCGCCGACTATTCGGACCTGGAGATGTTGCTGGACCTTTCCAGCGTGCTGATCGGCGCGTGCCTGAGCAGCATTGCCGAACAGATCGACGTGGTGTTTTCCCAAGGCCACCCGCAGATTCTCGGCCAGCACGCGGCCATCGAGGAACTGATCCGGGACAACAGCAAGCACTGGAAAAAGACCCTGGCGGTGGAAATCAGCTACAGCCTGGAAGGGCACGATATTCGTTTCGACCTGTTGCTGTTGTTCACAGAGGACTCCATCGAACGGTTGACCCACAAACTCGCCTACCTGATGAACTGAGCCATGAGCGAATCCATCGATCTGAACGAATTCCACTGGTTGCTGGCCATCGTTCAGAGCATTGACGTCGGGGTGGTGGTGCTCGACCGCGAGTACCGCGTGCAAGTCTGGAACACCTTCATGGAGAACCGCTCCGGAGTGCAGCCCAAGGACGCGCACAACCAGGATTTTTTCAGCCTGTTCCCTGAAATCGATCGCCAATGGTTCAGCCGCAAGGTAGAAAGCGTCGCGACCCTGGGCACACCAGCGTTCACGGTCTGGGAGCAGCGGCCGTACTTGATGCGCTTCAAGAGTTACCAGCCGATCACCGGCCAGGAAGCGTTCATGTACCAGAACACCACGCTGTTACCGCTGCGCTCGCCCGACAACACCATCAAGCATATCTGCCTGGTGATCTATGACGTCACCGACGTCGCCACCAACCGGCATCAGCTCCAGGCCGCCAACGCACAGCTGCAACGACTCTCCAGCACCGATCAGCTGACAGGGCTGTACAACCGCGGTCATTGGGAGAGCAACCTGAAAGCCGCCTTCGCCCGGTACCAGCGCTACGGCCATGCGTTGAGCCTGGTCATGCTCGATATCGATCACTTCAAGCGGGTCAACGACACCTACGGTCACCAGGCTGGCGACAAGGTCATCGAGCACGTCGCCAGGCTGCTGCACGAACATGTGCGCGAATCCGACGTGGCCGGGCGTTATGGCGGTGAAGAGTTCGGCGTGGTGCTCTCGGACACCGACAAGGCCGGCGCACAGATTTTCGCCGAGCGCCTGCGCAAGGCTATCGAAGCGCTGGAAGTGCAGTTCAACGACCAGACTATCCGCTTCACCGTCAGCCTGGGAGTGGCGGACCTGAGCCAGCCCTCGAACGACCACGCCGAGCTGATCGCCAGGGCCGACCAGGCGTTGTATACCTCGAAGAAGACCGGGCGCAATCGGGTGACAGTGCATGATTAACGAACCCACTTTCTTCCAGGGTGACGGTGAGACTTGATGCCCCCACACCTCCCTTGTGGGAGCGAGCTTGCTCGCGATAGCGATGGTTCAGCAGCATTGAGGATGGCTGACGCCGTCATCGCGAGCAAGCTCGCTCCCACATGGGTTCATTGGCATTCACTCGCCAAGGTTTGAGGAAGTCTTGCCATACTTACCCAGCAACTTGAGCGTCACCCCATTCGTCCAGCCGAAGCCGTCCTGCAATTCATATTCGCCACCTCCCCCGCCGTCGCCCCGTCCGGACAGGTCGTATTTCTCCACCAACTTGTTTTCCTTGCGGTAGAGGTTCTCGACCTGCTGTAAAAAGCGGCCGCCTACCTGTTGCGCCAGCGCGGTGTGCCCGTAGCGATCCAGCCCTTCCACCGCGACCCATTGCAGCGGCGCCCAGCCATTGGGTTCGTCCCACTGCTGGCCGGTGCTGACCTGGGTGGTGGCAATACCTGCGGCACGCAACAGGCCATCACGGACCGCATCGGCGGTGCGATGGGCATGTTCGGCGCTGGCCAGGCCCGTGAACAGCGGGAAAAGCGTCGCGGCCGTGAGCTGCTGGCGTTGTTGCTGGCGTTGCCAGTCGTAGTCCACGTAAAAACCTTTGTCGGCATTCCACAGGTGCTGCTCGATGGCCCGCTGGCGCAATTCGGCGCGCCGGCCGTAAGCCTGGACGCACGGTGTGTTCTGCACCGTCTCGCAGGCTTTGGCGATGGTCTGTTCCAGATGATAGATCAGGCTATTGAGGTCCACGGGCACAATGGCCGTGGTGCGGATACTCGCCAGGTTCTGGCCATCGTCCAACCAGCGCGAACTGAAGTCCCAGCCACTTTCGGCGCCGGCGCGCAGGTCACGCCAGACTTCCTCCTTGGGCCGGTCCGGCGCCTGCTCGGCGGTGCGGACATCTTGCAACCAGGACTCCTGTCGAGGCGTCGGGCTGGCATCCCAATAGCGGTTGAGCACACTGCCATCGGCGAGTTTGACCACGTGCCGATCCGCAGCACCGGGCTTGAGTGCCTGGGCGCCCGCCATCCAATAGGCATACTCCTTCTGCAACTGTGGCAGGTATCGCCCATAGGCCTGGTCACCTTCGATACGCGCCTGCAACTCCACCATGTAGGCGAAGAATGGCGGCTGCGACCGGCTCAGGTAGTAGGTGCGATTGCCATTGGGAATGTGGCCGTAGGTGTCGATCATGTAGGCAAAGTTATCGGTCATCTGGCGGACCTGGGCCTTATCGCCGCTTTGCTCGAGACCCAGCATGGTGAAATACGAATCCCAGTAATACATCTCGCGAAAGCGTCCGCCAGGTACCACATAGGGCTGCGGCAAGGGCAACAAACTGCTGTAGGCCGGCACCTGGCTGTAGGATCGGCTCAGGATCGGCCAGAGGTTGTCGATGTGTTCCCGGATCGGAGCGCCGGGCTTGGGCGCCGGGCTTTCGGCTTGGCCAGATTCGATGAAGTTGGCTTTCACGAAAGCTTCGATATCGAAGCCGTCGTGGTCACGTCGGGCCAGGTAGTCGGCGCGGATCTGCGCCGGATCACGGTTGGGCAGTGCGTCCACGAAATGCTTCTGGTCGGTGAACACCTGACCACGCTGCACCGCCTCAAAGAGCTCGGGGTAGGCCTGGTCGGGGGGAAGATTGGCCCGTCCCTGGGCGTCGACGTAGCTCCAGGTGGCAGGCGGTTGGCTCGAACAGGCCACGCACAGCAGCGTGGCAAAGGAAAGGCTGGTGAGCTCAATAGGTCGCATCAAGGGGTCCGTCCTGTTTTTCGTTCCTGACGAACGAGTGACCTGCCGGGATGGACCTGGGTTCAGTCAATGATGCAGTGCCGGACGATGTCCAGACCAAACTGGTCAGTCCAATCTATATTTTTACTAATTGGTCTTGCCAATATTTTTTTCAGCCTGTAGTTTCGGGCCAAGGTCATGGGTGCAGGTCACCACTGGCCTACAACAAAAAAGAGAGCCCCGGTCCCGGCAGCCGCGCGCTCACAACCCTCCTCCCACCTGCTGGCAGCCACCGCCTGCAGGCCAGCCAAGGAGCATCGCCATGCTGACAGTCATCTGTAACGAACCCGGTTCGCTCACCCCCATCGAACGTGAACACCCCCTCAGGAAACCAGGGGAAATCCTGATCCGGGTCAAGCGTGTCGGGGTCTGCGGCACCGACCTGCACATCTTCACCGGTAATCAACCGTACCTCGAATATCCGCGGGTCATGGGCCACGAGTTCTCCGGGGTCGTGGAGGGCACCGACGAAGCCTGCGACCTGGCTGTCGGCGATGTCGTCTATGTGATGCCGTACCTGTCCTGCGGGACGTGCATTGCCTGCCGCCAGGGCAAGACCAACTGCTGCACCGCTATCCAGGTGCTGGGGGTTCACTGCGACGGTGCTTTCACTCAATACCTGAGCGTTCCCCATGCATTCGTGCACAAGGCCGTGGGGATTTCCCTGGACCAGGCCGCGATGATCGAATTCCTCTCGATCGGCGCTCACGCCGTGCGTCGCTCGAACATCCAGGCGCAGAAACACGCCCTGGTGGTCGGCACCGGCCCGATCGGCATGGCGGCGGCGATCTTCGCCAGCCTGCGCGGTGCGAAAGTCACCGTCCTGGATACCCGCGAGGATCGCCTGTCGTTCTGCAAGCAACACCTGAATATCCACGCCGCCGTGCACATCGGCGAAGGCGACAAGCAGGCCCTGGCCGAGCTGACCGAGGGTGATTTTTTCGACGTGGTCTTCGACGCCACCGGCAATGCCCGGGCCATGGAGCGCGGGTTCGAGTTCATCGCCCACGGCGGCACCTATGTGATGATCTCGGTGGTTCGGGACTCCATCACCTTCTCCGACCCTGAGTTCCATAAGCGAGAAGCCACGCTGATGGGCAGTCGCAACGCCACCCAGGAAGACTTTCGGCACGTCGAGCAATGCTTGCGCGACGGTTTGATTCCGGATGCGGCCCTGAACACCCACCGACTGACGCTGGCCGAGGTGCCCCACTCGTTCGCCACCTTGCTCGACCCCAAGCAAGGTGTCGTCAAGGCAATCATCGAGTGCTAGGAATCGGAGGACGCCCCCATGAACCCGCCTTCTTCTTTGCTTGTTCTGACACCCGGCGATGATGTCGCGGTGGCCCGAGGCGATATCGTCGAAGGTCAGCCGGTGAGTGCCGACGGCATCCGCCTGGTCGCCCGGCAGGCGATTCCGTCCGGCCACAAGATCGCCCTGCGCCCGGTGTTGGCCGGCCAGCGGGTGCTCAAGTACGGCCAAACCATCGGCCAGGCCACCCAGGCCATCGAGCCCGGCGATCACGTCCACGTGCACAACCTGGACATGCCCGCCAACACGGCCGAACACAGCGTACGGAACGTCTATGCCCCCACGTCGTTGAGCGAGAACCCCGCGACCTTCGAAGGTTACGTCCGCGAGGATGGACGCGTCGGCACACGCAATTACATCGGGGTCATTTCCAGCGTCAATTGCTCGGCAACCGTCTGCAAGCAGATCGCCAATGCCTTTTCTGCCGAGCGCTTGAAAGACTTCCCCAACGTCGACGGCGTCGTTGCAATCACCCATGGCAGCGGCTGTGGCATGGGTGCCCAGGGCGAAGGGATCGACATTCTCAAACGAACCCTGAGCGGCTATGCCAATCACGCCAATTTCGCCGGTGTGCTGTTGATCGGCCTGGGTTGCGAGGTCAATCAACTCACCCCGTTGATGAATGAACTGGCGGATCGCCCCGTGGCGCTCAAGGCCAGCCTGGTCATCCAGGACGAAGGCGGTACTCGCGAAGCCGTGCGACGTGGCATCGCCCACATTGAAGCGATGCTGCCCCTCATCAACCAATACCAACGGACGACCGTCGCCGCCAGCCACTTGTGCGTCGGTTTGCAATGCGGCGGCTCGGATGGCTACTCCGGTATCACGGCCAATCCGGCGCTCGGCGCGGCCGTGGACCTGCTGATGCAACAGGGCGGCACGGCGATCCTTTCGGAAACCCCGGAAATCTACGGGGCCGAACACTTGCTGACTGCCCGCGCCGCGTCTGCCGACATCGCGGCAAAATTGATGGCGCGCATCCATTGGTGGGAAGCCTACGTCCGCCACAACGACGGTGACATGAACAACAACCCTTCGCCGGGCAACAAGGCCGGGGGCATCACCACCATCCTGGAAAAATCCTTGGGCGCCGTGGCGAAAGCCGGTGCGACCGGGCTGATGGGCGTATACCAATACGCGGAAACGGTCGATGCCCGGGGCCTGGTGTTCATGGACACCCCCGGTTACGACCCGGTGTCGGCGACCGGCCAGGTGGCGGGTGGCGCCAACCTGATCTGCTTCACCACGGGCCGTGGCTCGACCTACGGGTGCAAGCCCACGCCCTCGTTGAAAATCGCCACCAACACCCGGCTGTTCCAACGCATGGAGCTGGACATGGATTTCAACGCGGGCGGCATTGTCGATGGCGTGGAATCGGTGGCCCAGGCGGGTGAGCGGTTATTCCGACTGATGCTGGCGACCGCGTCCGGGCACCGCACCTGCAGCGAGGAAAACGGCTTGGGCGATAACGAATTCCTACCCTGGCAGATCGGTGCGGTGATGTGAATGGGGGGAGTCGTTGCCCCCCCTTTCCCTGTGGGAGCGAGCTTGCTCGCGCCCACCATCAAGCGCCTATGGTAGCCTTTGCCGACTCTCCGATGGACGTCCACCCATGGTCTCACCGATCAACGCCGCCGAACGCAAGCCCTACCAGAAAATCGCCGATCAACTGCGCAACTACATCGCCCAGGGGGATTTCAAGGCAGGTTCCAGGCTTCCCCCCGAGCGCGACCTGACCCAACTGTTGGGGGTTTCCAGGCCGTCGCTTCGCGAGGCGCTGATCGCCTTGGAAATAGACGGCGACATCGAGATCAAGATGGGCTCCGGCGTGTATGTGCGTGCCCGGTCCAAGGACGGAAAAAACCCGAGCATGACTTTGGGCGAGAGCCCTTCGGAACTGATGCAGGCGCGTGCGTTGATCGAAGGTGAGTCGGTGATCCTGGCCTGTCTGCATGGCAAGAAAAGCGACTACCGCTATCTGCAGGACTGCATCGATGCCATGCGCGCGAGCATCGCCAACGGCCTGCCTCCGCTGGAGGATGACCGTAAATTCCATCAGCGCCTGGCCAAGATGAGCGGCAACTCGGCCCTGGTGCGGATCATCACCGCCCTGTTCGATGAACGACACAACCCGATTTCGGCTCACCTGAGCAAACACTCGGAGAATGCCCTGACGTGGGAAGCCGCAGTCGCCGAACACGAAGCGATCCTGCGCGCCGTAGCCCTCAAGGATGTACTGGGTGCCCAAACCTCGATGCGCCAGCACCTGAGCCGTTCGGAAAACCGCTGGCTGCGAGCGCTGGAGCCGGAAGACACGGGCGACTAGGCCTGCGGTCTTGAAATTTTGGTGGCCTGATCAAGTGCCATCGCGAGCAAGCTCGCTCCCACGGTTTGATCGGGGCGCACCTCGATTTTGCGACCAGCCCAAGCCTGCTGTGGGAGCGAGCTTGCTCGCGATGACGGCAGCACAGCCACCATCGCTGTCACAAGGCTTGCCAAACCTGATGGCCGGTCATACGTCCTCCGGCGAGTTCGGGAGCAATCGCCGACAAAATTCGTACGCCTTTGGCCACTGATACCACCCGCAAACCACCCAGAATCCAGTGGGTGATCGTCCACGCCAAAAGCAAATCAAAGCCTTGGTTGCGTTGCGCTTCGCTCTGCTTGGTCAGCGTCAAGCATTCGCAATTTGACACCACAACGCTGTCACCTATCGTTCCTCTCGAGACCGCACCCAGGGACCGGGTGGCCCGGACGCCTTTGCAGGCGCGGTCGTCAATGTCATTCCCTCAAGGAGCAACAAAATGTCTGGAGCGACCCAAACCATTGATGTGCTCGTCAATGTTGACGCCGATTACCTGCTCGCCCATCCCAACGACGTAGGCGGCGCGATTGCCATGCTGGTGACCCGCAGTGCCATCGACAGCCATGCCAATATCACCAGTGGCGAAGGCGAAGGCGGTAACGAGTTGTGGCTCGACGTAAAACCCGGTGACACCATTCGCTGGCGCGCCACCACGCTGTCGCGCAACTTCGACCGAATCGCCTTGATCAAGGACATCGAGATCGGCGACCCCCACCAGGGCGGCGATTACAAGGGCACCATTTCGAAGCCGACACCGTACAACATCCCCGGTATCCCCGTGCCTTATCTGGACAACGGCGCTCCCGGCGGCATCTCCAAAACCGACGTGACCTATACCTTCTGGCAGTCCACTGCGCTGAGCCCAGGAAAGCTCTGGTACAAAATCTACTTCGTTCTGCTGGACCGTAACCTGAACCAGATTGGCCCGACCAACACGTGGGACCCCTACATCACCGTCAATAACCAATAACTGAAAGGCAAACAGCCCTGTGGGAGCAGAGCTTGCTCGCGATTGGGTTAGCCAGTCGACAACGCCATTGCCGGTCTGCCGCCATCGCGAGCAAGCTTTGCTCCCACAGGTTTGAGGCTTATTTGAGGCTTAACTGACTGGCATTACCCTCCTAGGCCGCTTTTTCAAACTCCATCAATGCCGCCAACACCAACGGGTGCAGGACAGCGTCAGGATGTTTCGTTTGCCAGGCCATCAAGTCGCGACACATGGTTGGCGTCCAGAAGCTCTTGATGTGCTGGTACACACCCCGCACCGCCACCGCATGGTCCGGCTCACTGGCGAAATACTGACCGATCTGGTTGGCCATCTTGATCAAGCTGTCAGAACTCATCGACGCACCTCGGCTTTTTCGGCATGGCGGCGTTCCCTCAGCAGGCGGCCTTGTTCATCACTGAAGGCCTGGTAACGCTTCTGCCATTCCGAAGGCTGGCTGACCCGCACGACCTCCACCGCTGTCACCTTGTACTCCGGGCAGTTGGTGGCCCAGTCGGAGTTGTCGGTGGTGATCACATTGGCGCCCGATTCCGGGAAGTGAAACGTGGTGTAGACCACACCCGGCGCCACCCGCTCGGTCACCCTGGCGCGCAGTACCGTCTGCCCGGCACGGCTGCCGATACCCACCCAATCTTCGTCGACGATCCCGCGGTTCTCGGCATCGGTCGGATGGATTTCCAGACGGTCCTCCTCGTGCCACGCGACGTTTTCGGTGCGCCGGGTCTGGGCGCCGACGTTGTACTGGCTGAGGATACGGCCGGTGGTCAGCAGCAGCGGGTAGCGGTTGTTGACCTTCTCTTCGGTGGGCACGTAACCAGTGAGCATGAAGCGGCCCTTGCCACGCACGAACTGCTCGATGTGCATGGTCGGCGTGCCGTCCGGCGCGGCATCGTTGCAAGGCCATTGCAGGCTGCCGTGGCGCTCCAGTTCGGCGTAGCTGACGCGGGTGAAGGTCGGCGTCAGGCGGGCGATTTCATCCATGATTTCCGAGGGGTGGTTGTAGTGCATCTTGTAGCCCAGGGCATCGGCCAGGGCGATGGTGGCTTCCCAGTCGGCCTTGCCGGCCAATGGGTCCATCACCTTGCGAACACGGGAGATGCGGCGTTCGGCGTTGGTAAAGGTGCCGTCCTTCTCCAGGAACGAGCTGCCCGGCAGGAACACGTGGGCAAACTTGGCCGTCTCGTTGAGGAAGATGTCCTGGACGATCACGCATTCCAGCGCGGACAGCGCGGCCGTCACATGCTGGGTATTGGGGTCGCTCTGGGCGATGTCTTCACCTTGGCAATAAAGCGCCTTGAAGGTGCCGTCCAGGGCCGCTTCGAACATGTTCGGGATACGCAGGCCCGGGTCGGGTTGCAGGGTGACGTTCCAGGCCTGCTCGAACTCGGCGCGGACCGCTTCGTTGGAGATGTGCCGATAGCCTGGCAACTCGTGGGGGAACGAGCCCATGTCGCAGGAACCCTGGACATTGTTCTGCCCACGCAGCGGGTTCACCCCGACACCTTCGCGACCGATGTTGCCGGTCGCCATGGCCAGGTTGGCGATGCCCATGACCGAGGTGCTGCCTTGGCTGTGCTCGGTGACGCCGAGGCCGTAGTAGATGGCCGCGTTACCGCCGGTGGCGTAGAGCCGTGCCGCGGCGCGGATCTGCCCGGCAGGTACGCCGCAAACCGGGCCCAGGACCTCGGGGGAGTTTTCCGGCAGGCTGACGAAATCGCGCCAGCGGGCGAAGTCCGACGCCTCGCAGCGGGCTTCGACAAAGGGCTGGTCGATCAAGCCTTCGGTGGCAATGACATGGGCCAGCGCGTTGAGCATCGCCACGTTGGTGCCGGGACGCAGTTGCAAATGCAGTTCGGCGCGGGCGTGGGGCGAATCCACCAGGTCGATGCGCCGTGGGTCGATGACAATCAGTCGCGCCCCCTGGCGCAGGCGGCGCTTGAGCTGGGAGCCGAACACCGGGTGCGCGTCGGTGGGGTTGGCGCCCATCACCAGGATCACGTCGGCCTTCATCACCGAGTCGAAATTCTGGGTCCCGGCGGATTCGCCCAGGGTCTGCTTGAGGCCGTAACCGGTAGGCGAATGGCAGACCCGGGCACAGGTGTCGACGTTGTTGTTGCCGAATGCGGTGCGCACCAGTTTCTGCACCAGGTAGGTTTCTTCGTTGGTGCAGCGGCTGGACGTGATGCCGCCGATGGAGTCGCGCCCGTACTTGAGCTGGATCCGGCGCAGTTCGCTGGCGGCGTAGGTGACCGCCTCGTCCCAGCTGACCTCCTGCCACGGGTCGTTGATGTGCTTGCGGATCATCGGCTTGGTGATGCGATCCGGGTGCGTGGCGTAGCCCCAGGCGAATCGGCCCTTGACGCAGGAATGGCCATGGTTGGCCTGGCCGTTCTTGTCCGGGACCATGCGCACCAGTTGTTCGCCTTTCATCTCGGCGCGGAACGAGCAACCCACGCCGCAGTAGGCGCACGTGGTGATGACGCTGCGCTCCGGCTGGCCGATTTCCACGACGCTCTTGTCGATCAGGGTCGCCGTCGGGCACGCCTGTACGCAGGCGCCACAGGACACGCATTCGGAATCGAGGAAGTTGTCACCCCCGGCCGCTTCCACCCGGGAATCGAAGCCGCGCCCGCTGATGGTCAGGGCGAAGGTGCCCTGGATTTCCTCACAGGCACGCACGCAGCGGCTGCAGACGATGCACTTGCTCGGGTCGTAGTCGAAATACGGGTTGGAAACGTCCTTGGCCTCGTCCAGGTGGTTGGCGCCTTCGTAGCCATAACGCACTTCGCGCAGGCCCACCTGCCCCGCCACGGTCTGCAATTCGCAGTTGCCATTGGCCGAACAGGTCAGGCAGTCCAGCGGGTGGTCGGAAATGTACAACTCCATCACGTTGCGTCGCAGCGTGGCGAGCTTGGAAGTTTGCGTGCGCACCACCATGCCCTCGGTCACCGGCGTGGTGCAGGACGCGGGATAGCCGCGCATGCCGTCGATTTCCACCAGGCACATGCGGCAGGAGCCGAAGGCCTCAAGGCTGTCGGTGGCGCAGAGCTTGGGAATGGTGGTGCCGAGCAAGGCCGCGGCACGCATGACCGAAGTGCCGGAGGCGACGCTGATTTCGCGCCCGTCAATGGTCAGGCTGACCTGCACGTCGCTTTCACGCGCCGGGGTGCCCAGGTCGATGTCGGTGCTGGGATCGAAGATGGTAATCATTGGTCGGCCTCCGTGGTCGCCAGACCGAAGTCGGCGGGGAAATGCTTGAGGGCGCTGGCGACAGGGTAGGACGTCATTCCACCGAGGGCACAGAGCGAACCGTATTGCAGGGTGTCGCACAAGTCCTGCAGCAACAGGGCCTGTTCCTGACGGGCACCGGCTTCAGTGCTGGCGATCAAGCGATCCACCACTTCCACCCCACGGGTGGAGCCGATCCGGCACGGCGTGCACTTGCCGCAGGACTCCTCGGCGCAGAACTGCAAGGCGAACCGGGCCATCTGGGCCATGTCCAGGCTGTCGTCGGCGACCACCACACCACCGTGGCCGAGCATCGCCCCCATGGCGGCGAACGCTTCGTAGTCCAGCGGCGTATCGAACTGCGAAGGCGGCACCCAGGCACCCAACGGCCCACCCACCTGCGCGGCCTTCAGCGGGCGTCCGCTGGCGGTACCGCCGCCGTAACCTTCCACCAATTCTCGCAGGCTCAGGCCGAAGGCGCGTTCCACCAGGCCGCCGCGACGGACATTGCCAGCCAGTTGGAACGGCATCGTGCCCAGGGAGCGGCCCATGCCGAAGTCGCGATAGAACTGCGCGCCCTTCTCCAGGATGATCGGCACCGAGGTCAAGGTCAGCACGTTATGCACCAGCGTCGGCAACCCGAACAGGCCTTGCAGCGCCGGCAGCGGCGGCTTGGCGCGCACCGTGCCGCGCTTGCCCTCGAGGGATTCCAGCAGCGCCGTTTCCTCGCCGCAGATATAAGCGCCGGCACCGACCCGCACTTCCAGCTCGAACGCGCGGCCACTGCCGGCGACGTTCGCGCCCAGGTAACCGGCCTCACGGGCGATGTGCAGCGCGTCGTTCAGCGTACTGACGGCATCCGGGTACTCCGAGCGCACGTAGATATAGCCCATCGTCGCGCCTACGGCGATGCCGGCGATGATCATGCCTTCGATCAGCAGGAAGGGGTCGCCTTCCATCAGCATACGGTCGGCGAACGTGCCGGAGTCGCCTTCGTCGGCGTTGCAGACCACGTACTTCTGCGGCCCCTGGGCATCACGCACCGTGCGCCACTTGATGCCCGCCGGAAACGCCGCGCCACCCCGGCCACGCAGGCCGGAGTCCAGCACGCTGGCGACGACATCCGCGCCGTCCATCTGGATGGACCGGGCCAGGCCCAGGAAGCCGCCCCGGGCACGGTAGTCGTCCAGAGACAGCGGTTGCGTGATGCCGGCGCGCGCGAACAGCAGGCGCTGCTGGCTCTTGAGGTAGGGAATCTCCTCCACCGGCCCCAGGGCCAGTGGATGGCTGACAGGATCGCCTGCCAAGGCATCCAGCAGGCCCGGCACATCGGCCGGCGTGACAGGGCCGAAGCCCAGCCGGACGCCGGCGCTGTCCAGCTCCACCAACGGTTCCAACCAGTAGAGGCCACGGGAACTGGTGCGCAACACCGTCAGCGGCAGCTGGCGACGTTCAGCCTCACGGACCAACGCATCGGCCACCTTGTCCGCGCCCACGGCACGGGCTACCGAATCACGGGGGATACAGAGCGTCAGCATGCGCCCTCCTCCATGCAATCGTTCACCAACTGACGCAGACGCTCGGGCGTGATCCGGGCATGCAGCTCCCCGTCCAACTCCAGGGCCGGCGAGCAGACGCAGGCACCCAGGCAATAGACCGGCCGCAGGCTGATACTGCCGTCGGCGCTGGTGCCGTGATCGTCCAGCGACAATTGCTCGCGCAACTGCGCAGCCAGGGCTTCGGCGCCCATGCTTTTGCAGGACTCGGCCCGGCACAGGCGAAGCGTATGGCGCGCCGGCGGCGTGGTGCGAAAATCGTGGTAGAAACTGATGACCCCGCGCACTTCAGCCAGGCTGAGGTTCAGGGCGTGGGCGATCTCCGGGACGGCGCTGTCGGGGACATACCCGCAGCCTGCCTGGATGGCATGGAGGATAGGCAGCAAGGCACCGGGGGTGTCCTTTTCGCGCGCAAGCACGCTATGGATCAAAGGCAGGTGAAGCGTCTCATCGGGCATAAACGTACCTCGGCATCTCGAACGACACCGCCGCATGGCGGCAGCCGTCCGGAGTCTTGGCTGCGGCGTCCGGCCCACGTCACGGTAGCGTGGCACATCCGATCGCCATTCTCGCTCTCCGGCCAGGTGTCTTTGGCGCACCTGGTCCGGGGCATCTTCACAGCTTGCCACTCCCGGGGGTTGGCGATTGCACATGGACGACGAAACGTGTTCTGAAAGCGACTCCTTGAAAGCCGTCCCCGTTAATCAGCGTGCCTGAGCAAGTATAGACATACGCCGTATCCGCTTATTCGAACCGTCACTCCGCCTTAATGGGCTTGGCGCAATGCATTGGCAACCAGCGTAAATGCAGGCGAAGGTTGCCGCCGGCTGGGATAGTACAAATAGTAGCCTGAAAACGGCGGACACCAATCTTCCAGCACGCGCACCAGCCGCCCCTCTTGAAGATGGGGTTCAAACTCCTCCTCGGGCAGATAGGCAATGCCCAGCCCGGCCACCGCCGCCTGCACGATATGAGTCGACGTGTTGAAAATGAGCTGGCCGTCCACTCGCACGTTGACCTGTTTGCCTCGCCGTTCGAAATCCCAGACATAGAGCCCACCCGATGTCGGCATGCGCTGGTTGATGCAACGATGGTTCATCAAGTCGCGCGGATGCCCGGGAACGGCGCGAGTGACGAAATACGCTGGCGAAGCCACGGCCGCCATCCGCAGCGGCGGGCCGATCGGGACCGCAACCATGTCCTTGTCGATGGTATCGCCCAGGCGCACGCCCGCATCGAAACGATCCGCCACGATGTCTCGAAACCCGTAGCTGACGTCGAACTCGACATTGATATCCGGGTAGTCGTGTAGCAGCCCGATCAGTTTGGGTAGCAAGGTCGTGCGCAGGACATGGTCACCGCAGGTGATGCGTACAGTGCCTGCGGGTTTGTCGCGCATGTCCGTGAGCATATCCAGCTCGGCTTCTATCTCATCGAAGCGATTACCGATGGCCTGCAACAGCCGTTCACCGGCAATGGTCGGCGAAACGCTGCGGGTGGTGCGCGTCAGCAACCGGATCTGCAGGCGTGCTTCCAGGCCACTGATCGCCTGGCTCAGCGCCGATTGTGTGACACCCAGCACCCCGGCAGCTCGCGTGAAGCTGCCTTCGCGCGCCACGGTGACGAAAGACAGCAGATCGTTGAGATTTCTTTTGACCATGGCAAGAGCACTTCAAGCAGATTGATTAGCCCTGCTTATAGCCTTGTTAAGCACTCATTAGCTAGTCGCATAACTGCTCCCAGGTCACCATGAACCCCATGAACAGAAAAACATGCACCGTTGCGATGAGATGGGCCCGGCTTGGTTTGCTGACCGTAATGCTCGTGCCTGGCAGCTATGCAACGCCCAATGCTGCCGCGTCGGCATCTTCAAAAGGGGAGAACACGGCTATGTGGATGACCGTCGGCGAACAACGCTTCGCCATCGCCCTGGCCGACAACGCTGCCGCCCGCGCGTTTGTCACGTTATTGCCGCTGACGTTGCAGATGAGCGATCTCAACCGTAACGAGAAATACGCCCCCCTCCCCCAAGCGCTGCCTGCCGAAGCAAACAAGCCGGGAACGATCCGCACCGGCGACTTGATGCTGTACGGCACGGACACCCTGGTCGTCTTTTACACGAACTTCAACTCGACCTACGCCTACACGCGCCTGGGACAAGTGGACGACACCGCGAAACTGGCTCAAGCGCTGGGCCGGCGGGATGTGAAAGTGACGTTTTCCCAACATTGATTACCCCGCAACGACAGGATTCCCAATGAAAAAGATCATCGTTTTACTCACCCTTCTTGTCTGTTCAATCTCAGCAACAGGAGCCGATATGTCCAACGGCGCAGATAACTTTTATACCAGCGACGACGTGACCGTACAGAAGGTCAATTTCAAGAACCAATATCAAATGAACGTGGCAGGTAACCTGTTCATCCCGAAAAAACTCACTGGCAAGACAAGAAGTCCGGCGATTGTCGTAGGCCACCCGATGGGCGCGGTCAAGGAGCAGAGCGCCAACCTCTATGCCACGAAAATGGCGGAAAGAGGCTTCGTGACCCTCTCCCTGGACTTGTCATTCTGGGGCGAAAGCGAGGGGCGACCGCGCAATGCCGTCTCGCCGGATATCTATGCCGAGGACTTCAGCGCCGCGGTGGACTTTCTCGGCGCCCAGCCTTTCGTCGACAAGGAGCGCATTGGTGCCATCGGCATCTGTGGCAGTGGCAGCTTCGTGATCAGCGCAGCCAAGATCGACCCACGCATGAAAGCCATCGCAACGGTGAGCATGTATGACATGGGTGGCGTCAACCGCAACGGATTGAAGCACTCCCAAACCCTCGAACAACGCCGGGCGATCATCGCCCAAGCCACACAGCAGCGTAACGTGGAGTTCGCGGGCGGTGAAACGCTTTACACCAGCGGTACAGTGCATCAGTTGGATGAAAACACCCACCCTATCCAACGTGAGTTCTATGACTTCTACCGCACCCCGCGCGGTGAGTTCACGCCCTCCGGCTCGTCCAGAGACCTGACCACGCACCCGACGCTGACCAGCAACATCAAGTTCATGAATTTCTATCCGCTCAATGACATCGAGACCATTTCGCCTCATCCGATGTTGTTCATTGCCGGAGCCGATGCTCATTCCAGGGAGTTCAGCGAAGAGGCTTACAAGCTCGCCGGTCAACCCAAGGAACTTGTCATCATTCCTGGGGCTGGCCATGTCGATCTTTATGATCGGGTCAACCTCATTCCATTCGATAAGCTGACAACCTTTTTCCAGAGCAATCTGAGGTGACAAGGGGGTAGTTTTTCCCCCTTCATCCTACGCGACTACTTGATCTTGTTCTGGGCGCACAACTCCCGGAGTTCCGCGGTAAACGGCAGCAGTTCGATATTGCTGCCCACGACATACGCCGACGGAGAGGTGCTGCCGGCGCTCGAACTTGATGACGCGCCATCCATCGCCCTTAACCCACTACCGTGATAGGCCTTGTAATAGAACACGGTAAACTGCGCAAACGGATAACGCTTGGCCAGTTGCGTCAATTTGGCCGAGCAGGAACGCGGCTGTAACAAGGAACTAGCACGTGGGTCGTCGACCGTACAGGGCGAGTCTGAGTTGTAAATGGTGACCGTCGGAATCTGCCCTGACGCAACGGCATACTGGGTGTAAAGAGCGTCAAAGTTAAGCAGCATCCGCTCCTCGGCATGCCCCGTGAAGGTCCAGGTATTGACCTTCCATTGCTGGGCCAGCACATCGGCCACGTTGGCGCGCAAGGCTTTTGTCTTCGATACCGTTTGACGATTGATTTCGTTCTGCAGGTATTGAGCGCTGGACTTGTCTACGCCACCTTGTTTTTGTTGCGGCAGGCCTTTGTTAGGCAACACCTGTGGTACGGAGTCGGGGCTGGCCGGCAAGCCTTGGTTCAATATGCCCGCCACGATCTGACCGGCATTGGCCGCACTCCAGAACAGATGAAACTGGCGGCTGCCCGCAAAAGTGAGGACAGTCCATAATCGCTTCTTTTCCTTGTCCTGGGCGATTGCGGCAAAGGCTTCGTCCAGCGAATCGAAACATTCAGGCATCGTTGCCGTCTCCCGCAGGTTTTCCTGGGAGGACAGCTTAGTACAAGCGATAGCGGGCGTTGCGTCTTGAGCGGTTATCATGCCGACTTTGCCAGCTCTTCTGCCGTACCGCGCCCTGCGGGAATGACCTACACAATTCACAAGCAGGGAAGGTAAAGAGCTCAAGTCGCATGGCTACCGAGTCCGTAACGCTATTCTCACTGGAATCGCACCGGAACATATCGCCGGTTACCCCCTTTGAGCCCAACAGTCATGTCATATTCAGGCGCCTCCCCCAAGGCTCCAGGCAGCAGGAAATCAACAGAAACCATCGCTATGCTAACCACAGAGAGATGAGTCAGGAACGACCGTCCCAAGTGTAATATCAAGGAGGATTGGATAATGCGGGAAGCAACCACCGGACTCGAAAAACAGATAGAAATCGCGACAAAACTACTCTCCCTGTCGGCAAAAATCGGATTACTGATTGGCGGCACGTGCATTGTCAGTTATCTATTGAGCAACGGTCATTACCCGCAAGGCGTATCCGTTGGAGACAGTTTGTTATTCCTGGTCACGGCGTTTTGCTTTGGCCTGGTCTGCATTTATTTTTCTGCAGCCGTTACAGCGACCGGGATATTGCTTTCCCCGATCTTTATCCCCGTGCTTAGGGGCTTCGTCTGGCTGCATGGAAAATTCTCCGATAAAAACCCCATATTGGAATTCAAACGCCCAAAAATAACGTTCTTCTCAGTATTTTTTGGAATATGCGGCGCGCTGACCATTTATTTCCTGACCCATAAAAGCCCCTTGGAACACATTCAACTCATCCTCCTGCCGATTTTTCAGTACATCGTTTATTCAGCCTATCTGGAACAGAACAAAAAAATAAAAGCAGCGCAGCCATCGGCACCTGCCATCGTCGATTCCGAACATCCTGACCTGAATCCCCCTGACGAAATGAAACCCTTGAAAAGAACCAGGGCAATGATCGCGGGGGTCATCCTCCTGACGCCCCTTCTCATGGGTGGCGTGACTTCCGACTTGCTGCAAGCGGCCATGAGCTTCGCGCAGATACGCATAGAAAGGGCAACGATTCTGGTGAAACCGCCTTACGCCAACCTATTGCCAGCCCCCAAGGATTCCCCGCTGGAAAATTACAAACGATTTGAAAATGCGACGGTAATTTTCCGAGGCGTTGGCAATTCGACGCTCATTGAAATGCACACCGAGGAAACGGCGATCCGGTTGGAGATCCCCAATGACTCGATCATTGTCGAGCGCCGCGTGAAGCCCGTTGCCAAAATCAGGAAAAGTCCTGAGAAAACGGAAAGCTGATACCATCCGAACATTGACACGCCGAGCAGAACGACATGAATCGCCGCAAGAAAATAAACCAGTTACTGAAGGCTAACGCCAAAAAAGCCAGTGCCAAGCTGGCACCCAAAAGCAAGAATCAATACATCAGCAAGGCCGACCGCCTGAAACTGGCGGCTGAAGCCAGTGACGCGCCCATCACACCTGCGCAAGGCTGATCCACGTCACCGCCCCCCCTTGAAGCGCTGCGCCAAAACCGCCGCGCCTGGCTGCCGATCTCAAACTTGCGCTTCAGTCCTGCCGGGCTGGCTCCAGGCCGCCGCCCCTCCCCTTGAAATCATCTGCCCTCGGCGAAATTTCGGACCATCAGTCAAATTACGTCTTGCGCTAAATATATGGAAATACGAATATTCATTTTTCCATATATTATGTTTTCGACCGGACGGGAGAGGTGCAATGACTGAGTTTTCCAGCGAACCCCCAAATGACTTTCCAAATCTGGACCTGTCACTTTTCGATGTACCTACGCCGGAAAAGCTCGCGCAGAGCGCAGAACCACAGCACAAGCCGCGCATACTTCTACTGTACGGATCAACCCGCGAGCGCTCCTTCAGTCAGTTGCTGACCCGCGAAGCGGCACGCCTGTTGGAGCTCATGGGCGCCGAAACCGCAATCTTCGATCCCTCCGGGCTGCCGCTGCCGGACGATGCGCCCGTCGATCATCCCAAGGTGCAGGAACTGCGCGACTTGGTGATGTGGTCGGAAGGCCAGGTTTGGTGCTCGCCGGAACGCCATGGTTCGATGTCGGCGGTGTTCAAGGCCCAGATCGACTGGATCCCGCTCGCCCTGGGCGCGGTTCGCCCCTCACAGGGCAAGACGTTGGCGGTGATGCAAGTGTGCGGCGGCTCGCAATCCTTCAACACGGTGAACCAACTTCGCGTGTTGGGTCGTTGGATGCGCATGGTCACGATCCCCAATCAATCCTCCGTCCCCAAAGCCTTCCTTGAGTTCGACGAAGCCGGGCGCATGAAGCCGTCGTCCTATTACGACCGGGTTGTCGATGTCATGGAGGAATTGATGAAGTTCACCTTGCTGGTGCGTGGCAGAGAAGCCTATTTGGTCGACCGCTACTCCGAGCGCAAGGAAAGCGCCGAAGCGCTCTCCAAACGCGTTAACCAGACCGCTATCTAGACGCAGCGGCAGTGATGGGTGGAGAGCTTGCGCTGCCGCAGAATCAGGATGTGCTGCGTTTGGCTTTTCGAGGCAAAATACGCCCTTGAACCGCAAGGAACGCACGAGTGAGCGCTATTACATCCAAACCCTCCAGCCCAACCCTGAGTCAGGGATCGAAACACCATGGATGAACGACAAGCAGCCATCAAGAACAAGATCCGCGCCGTGGTGAGGAGTAGCGAATCCGACGAGATCACCTATCGATCAGAGTGGCTCGGTTACCTGCCCTTCCCGGTGTTTCAATGGGTTGAATATCAAGGCGAGAGCTTTTCCAGCGACTTCCCCTTCGATTGGACCCTTGAGGATTTGACGAGTCTTGAGCGGACGGGGTTCTTGGAAACGCTGGAAGCCTACGAAAATCCGGAGGACCATTTTGATCGGGATATCAGGTATCGCGTTCATGTGGGATGCGCATAACGGTTGGCAGGGGAAAATGGACAACCTGAGGAAAGGAAATGGGCATTCTTGATCGCTTGTTCGGCGGCCGCTTCAGCCTGCCGCCACCGGAGGAAACGACTGTCAGCGACGCGGCGATCATGCGGGAGTTGCACCCCTATCGCTCCGGGCTCAAGGCGTTTGCCCAAGCCCTGTTGGCCCGCATGCCGGAAGGCGAACGCGCCCGGCTGGTCAGGCGTGTGCTGCGCATTTACGGCTCGGGCCAGGAGCCGGCCACGGCCCTGGTGGAAGGCCTGTTGGATGCGGACAAGGGCCAGAAGCTCGACCACTTGGCTTTGCTAGGCGTCGACTGGAAAGGCTTTGATGGTTTCGAGTATCTGGTGCCTTACCTGGTCAGCGCCAGCGGGGTGAAAGAAACTTACCCCTACCGCCATGAGGGCACGCTGTCGATGTCGCAGACGCTGGCCAATTTCGACCGATGGCTGACGGCGTTCGATAAACGCTATCTGCACCTGGACTGCGGTGGCGACGAATATATAGGGTTCGTCGCCGAGGCAGACCAGGTCGAAGCCATGATCGAACTCGCGCGGCAGGCAGGTCTTGAAGCGCACATCGAGCGCTTCTGAACCAGAAGATGCATTCGCCGAGCATCGTTCTCCCGCTGAACGAAGCGAACAGCATGACAGTCGGAGCAACAGGACCCTCGACAAAGAAACCTGGCCCATGCTCCTACGACCCACTGCCCTCGCGACCTTGTTCACCCTGGCTGCCGGCACGGCAACCGCTGCGCCGGAACCACTGCGCCTGGAAAGCCTGAAACGCTGTGGCGACCTGCTGGAAAGCCAGCATCAGGACTGGTGCCTGACAGCGCGCGGGTTGGGCGACCGCACGCCACAACTCAAGTTGGGCGCAAAGGCGCTGCCCGCGGACACGGTCCAGCGTGAAGGGGAAACCCTGCGCTTGCGCCTGGACAGCGCCGATTACCAGAGTGGCCCGCTCTGGCTGGAAGACGGCCCCCGCACCAGCAATGCCGCCTGGCTGACCTTGCGCAACAGTCATGTGCTGGCCGCCGGGCCGGACGAAGTGGCGAAGAACATGGACGGCCTGACCACCTACGTCGACCTGGTCAGCGTGCTGATCGAGGAAGACCGTGATGGTCGTCAGGAAGCCGAGCGTCTGGCCCAGAAATACGGAGCGAAAGTGGTCGGTAGCATCGCGCCGCTGAACCTGTACCAACTTCGCCTGCCGGCCAAGGACCTGGTGCAGCGTGACGCCTTGGTCCTGCGTCTGGGCAGCGAGACCAGCGTGGATGCCGTGGTCACCGAGGAGTCCTCGGCCGAAGAAACCGAGCAGGCCCCTGCCCAGCCTGAAGAACCGAAGAAACCGGCCCTGGACTCCGACGAATGGGCCGCGAATCGTTTTCTCGACGCGGTGAATTATTACCAACGACGCATCCCCGGGCGACAGCCGCCCATCCAGCCGCAACCGGTGCGCATCGGCCTGATCGAGCGCGATGTGGATTTCGACACGACGGATTTCGCGGACTACCTCGGTGCGTGCTCGCCACCGCGCACCTGCGTCTACGCCCGTGATGCGGACAAACCGGACAACCACGGCACAACTGTCGCCGGCATCCTCGCCGCACGCTGGGACGACAACGGCAACACCGGTTTTCTCCGTGGCCTGGACAAGGCCAGCGGTGGCTTCGAGGTCATCGTCGAACGTAATTCCGATGCCGGGATCACCGCCAACATCGCCGCCTCGGTCAACCTCGTGGAAGATGGCGTGCGCGTGCTCAATTGGAGTTGGGGCATCCATCGCGTCGGCACCAAAGATATCAAAGGCGATGACGTCGACTCGCTGCTGCGCTCGGGCCTGGCCATGGGTGGCTACGAAGAACTGCTGGAAGAATTTTTCCTCTGGCTGCGCAAGGCGCACCCCGACGTGATCGTGGTGAACTCCGCCGGCAATGGCTCCTCGTTCTCGGGCAGCGATGAATACCGCCTGCCCTCCTCCTTCATCACCGAGCAATTGCTGGTGGTCGGTGGGCACCAGCGCAGCGAACGCTCCGGCGTCGCCGTCGACGACCCGGCTTATGCGGTCAAGCGCAGCTCCTCGAACATCGACATGCGCGTCGACATCACTGCCGCCGCTTGCGCCCACGCCTCGACCACCAATGCCGGCCAGGACAGCGCGGTGCATTGCGGCACGTCCTACGCCACGCCCATGGTCGCGGGCCTGCTGGCGGCGATGCTGTCCATCAACCCGAAACTGCAACCCGAACAGTTGCGCATGCTGCTACGCCGCAGCGCCATGACCATCGGCGACAACCACGACTTCGAACAGATGGACGCCGAAGACCTCACCGCCCCTATCCTGCCGTCGGAGCGTCGCTACCAACTCAACGACAAGGACGTCGGCCGCTCGGCGCGGCTGGACATGCAAAAGGCCCTGGACCTGGCCGCGCAAAGCCGTGACCGGGTGCGCTGAACCGGTGGGTCATGGGGCCAGTCGGTGGATGGAGCGCACCGAGCTCGAAGGAAAGTTGCAAGCCGTTACCTGCCGATGCCATTCGCCTTGAAGAGCCAGTCCAGCGCCTCTTGCACCGTTGGGGCAGCTACATCGGATGGGCTCGATTCAATCTGCCCGGCGGTGCGTTGAAACAGGTCCCTCACACCGGGAAGCACCGCTACAGGCATGTTGGCGGCACGCAACTGACGCTCGGCCTCTTCGACCTCTTTCAGGCGGCGCGGAGCATGGACAACGTGCGTGCGGATCAGGGCACCGAGAAAGTCGGGCAGACTCGCTTGATCAATGTCGCTCAAGGCGTCGTGCAGCTTGCCAGTCACCCCTTGTTTTTCAGCAGCCATGAAGCATTCAATCGTCAGGGCTTCCAGCCCTTTGGTAAAAACGCTACGCAGGATCTTCAGCGCCGCCGCGTCACCCGCGACACCGTCTTCCACGGCCTTGAGCGGTGCTCCAGCGGATGCGAACAGCGTAATCGCCCGATCCAGCCCCACCCCCGCACCGAGCAGATTGGTTTTCTCGTGGGTCAGGGCAATAGCGCCAAGAATGGCGACGTCAACATAGGCAATGCCCAACGCCAAGGCGTGTGCGGCGGCGATTCTGATCTGAGCGGGATCGGCGGTGGTCATATCCACGAACAGCGCGTTCTTGCGCATGCTGCCGAGCGCCTGTTCGGCAACCGACAGGGAGACCGTTCCGAAGACACACGACACCACCACATCGCACTCGGGCACTGCATCGGGGATGGACGTCGAAATATCCAACCCCAACTGCGTTGCGAACGCCTGGGCACGAGGGGACGGCTTCAAATCACACAAAACGATGTCATGTCCCGCGCTTGACCAAGGCCGCGCGTAGGTGAGGCCGACTTCGCCAGCTCCGATAATTCCGATTTTCATTGTCGAGGTTTCCGATTCAGTGCGCCGCATAGGCGCCTTTGTAAGTGCCGGCAGCAATTTGTGCCAACATCTCTGCCTCTTTTTGCTCGGTCGCCCAGCACCGTTGCAGCAGGCTTTCTGCTTCCGATGCCGGGAACGCCACGATGCCATCGTGATCACCCACCACGATATCGCCAGGTGAAACGAGCATGCCTGCGATGCTGACCGGCACGTTGATTTCACCAGGGCCGTTCTTGTACGGGCCACGATGGAATCCCGCTCGCGCGAACATTGGGAATGTTCCTTTCCCTATTGTCGCCAGATCACGAATGGCACCGTCCACCACAACACCGGCCGCACCGCGCTTTTCGGCGATTGCCGCCATGATGTCCCCCATCAAGGCCCGGCTGATATCGCCTCCGCCATCGACCACCAATACCTGGCCGGGACTGAGGATTTCCAGCGCTTGATGAATCGCGCGGTTATCCCCGCAGGGGACTCTCACGGTCAGCGCGATACCCGCCATGGTGCCTTCTATTCGATGGAATGGCTTAAGCAGCGCGCCGGGTAAACGGTCCAGGCAGTCGCTGATAATGGAAGTGGACGTGCGGGTATAGGCCGCCAGCAGGGTGCTGATGTCGGACGATGGAGCGATAGCGTTCATGTGGACTCCTCGGGTGTCTGATAGCTCCGAGGATAAAGAGGCTGCCAAATAGAAAAAGCGATATTATTCTATGACCATACATGCATTAAAGGAATGAACGTGATCACGCTTCGGCAACTCACTGCGCTTCACTGGATCGAGCGACTGGGAACCTTTGAGCGCGCGGCGGAACACCTGCATACCACCCAGTCCGCCATTTCCAAACGGGTTCAGGAGTTGGAATCGACCACGGGTCTTCAGCTTTTCGATCGCACGCAGCGGGGCGCACGGCTCACTGCAACCGGCGAGGAGCTACTGGTCATTGCCCGGGAAATGCTCAGCCTCGCCGACCGGATCTCTTCATTGAAAGATGGCACGCATGTGATGACCCGGCGCCTGAGACTAGGCGTAACGGAACTCACCGCCCTCACTTGGCTGCCCCGATTGATCGCACGGCTGGTGGAGGATTTTCCAGGGCTGACGGTTGAGCCGGAAGTAGACATGAGCCGCAATCTTCACGAGAAACTCATGGACGACCTAGTGGACCTCATCATCATTCCCGACACGTTCACAGCGCCAGAAGTGACGGCGGTCCAGTTGGCCATCGTGGAGAACGCCTGGATGGCT
The DNA here is from genome assembly GCF_900106885.1 of Pseudomonas sp. NFACC14. Classification (NCBI taxonomy): domain Bacteria; kingdom Pseudomonadati; phylum Pseudomonadota; class Gammaproteobacteria; order Pseudomonadales; family Pseudomonadaceae; genus Pseudomonas; species Pseudomonas sp. NFACC14. Next base: position 88,764 of record NZ_FNOA01000004.1, on the reverse strand, counting down.
GCGCCCGGTCTGATCGCAGATTCAGGGGTCATGGCATTGGCCGAACTCGCCAAATATCCGGTACTGGTGCAGGGAAAGCGTTCAGGCTCCGGACTGTTCGTGAACAAGTGGCTGGGAGCACTGGGCATCGACCTTCCCAAGACACTTTCCTCCGACAGCCTCACTGCAATGCTTGGCTTGACTGCCGCCGGGCTAGGCGTGACCTACCTGCCGCTTGAATGCTTTCGCCCACTGGTCGACGAAGGAAAGTTGGTCATCATCAAGACAGACCCTGAGCTGCCGACTGTGCCCTATATGGCCATGTACCGAAATGACCGGCCCTCGGCCTTCGTTACCGAGGTGGTTTCCCGGGCGACAGCATTGTGCGACTTCTCCCGCCAACTGCAAAGCTGATGAGGAGCGCTGAATGGCTTCAATGCTCCTTGTTTGCTGGATCAGCAGGATCGCCAACGGGTCGCGAACCTAGTTCGTGGTGTTCTGCTCGCTGAGTCCGGCAGGCTCGTAAATGGACAACACGAAAACCAGCGCCGCCAAGGAACATACACCGAGGAAGACGAAAACGGCTGTCCAACTGTAGCTGTCCAGCAGCATGCCGGTGATCAGGGGGGCCATGGCCCCGCCTGCCTGTCCGGCGCTGTTTACCAGCGAAGCCGCTACCGGGTAAGTGCTCCGCGTGGTCAGGCCCATCGAGTAGACCGAGAACGACGAGTAGCCGATGTTCAGCAGGAAGCCCGTACCAAACAGCAGCAGACTGACGGAGAGCAGATCATTCGGCGCGTAGACCAATGCGACCATCATCAGGCAGGTGGCTACGGCGCTGATCATCATGGTCGGTTTTCTACGACGATCCAGAACCGTATCGGAGAGCCAGCCGCCGACTATGTTGCCCAATACGCCGCCAGCGAAGGGCAACGACGCCACGAAGCCGATCTGCATCAGTTCGAAATGCTTCACTTCACCCAGGTACTTGGGCAACCAGGCCAGCAGCACGTTGACCACGCCGGTCATCAGCAGATAACCCAGACCGCATCCCCAGATATTCCACGATGCAAACACTGAGCGCGAGGTCGCCAGGGGTGCGGTGCGCTTGTATCGCAGAAACGTGTCCAGCGCTCCAAAGCTCTTCTGTGTGCGCCCAGGCTCATTGTCGCTGCTGCTTTGATCCTCGATATGAATCGCCTCTGCCTCGTTGACCCGTTGACTGGCGCGAGGATCATTGGGCACTAACCACCACCAGATCAATGCGAGCAGCAAACCGGGAATGGCGAAGGCAAAAAACATCGTACGCCAGCCATCGAGCATGATCAGCGCAGCACCGATGGGCGGAGCCAGGACTGCGCCCATTTTCGCAGCGGACAGGAACGCCCCCGTTGCCAGCCCCTTCTCACGCGCCGGAAACCAACGATTGATCGTACTGAGCATCGATAAAGGCAATGCCGCTTCGGCTACGCCGAGAGCGGAGCGATAGACTTTCAACAAACCGAAGCTATGGGCGGTCCCGATGAGCAGGGTGACAACCGAAGTCAGCGCAATCGACACCGGTGCCACCAAGCGAACACCGACCTTACTGAGCAGGAAGCCAGCGGGAATCTGCCCCAAGGAGTAGAACAGGAAGAACGCGCTGACGAGCAGGCCGGCCTGCGCGTTACTCGCGCCGAACTCCTTCTGGATGTATGGCAGAGCAATACCGATATTGGCGCGATCCGCAGCCGCCAGCATGTACACAACCACGATGACCGAGAGAACAACCCAACGATATTTGGAGCGTGCCGCTTGCGCGGCAGCGTCAGTGGTGGCGATTGAAGTCATGGGGCCTCCTTTTTTTATGCTTATTGGAGGTGTCATGGTCGACATTCCACAAAGGGATAAAAAGCGATAAATAAGAAACCCTAATCATGCCGAAGAGGAATGATTAATCCCATGGGTCCCCCTCCACCTGCATGAGCAGAACCGCATCCACCTCTCATTGTTGCAGCGTGGACTTGAAGACAGGGTCGTTCAGATACGCCACATTGAGTCTCGTCCATGGATTGATACGTGATTGCTCAGGCGAAAAAATATGTCCGGGAGCGATCATGAACCCCTTCGGCAACAGCAGCCGAGTCAACTCCCTGGCATCGTCGAAATGGGGAAACCTGGCCCATAAATACAGGCTTTGCTCAGGACGACAGAACACCTCGGCCCCCATCTCATCCAGCATGTGCAACGCTGCGGCGGTAGCCGATTTGACCCGCTCCTGAAGCCGAATCAAGTGCCTCAGGAAATGCCCCTCCATTAACACCACGTCGACCGTTCGCTCGCAAAGCTCGGAAGAACTGGTGTGCAGCAACATTTTCAGGTCGCCCAACTCATCGATAACTTCCTTGCTGCCCGCGATGAACCCCACTCTCAGGGCTGCCGAAACGGATTTCGAAAAGCTCCCCACGTACAGCGAACGCTTCAGTTGGTCCAATGCCGACACTCTGATGGCTGCGGCGGGCTTGAAGTCAGCCAACGCGTCATCGTCCACCAAAATGAAATCATGCTCCTGTGCCAACTGAACCAGTCGATGGGCCTTAGCCGGCGAAATGTCAGACCCGGTCGGGTTATGGCCAACGGACTGCAGGAAAAACAGTTTCGGTTTATGCCGGCGCAGGTGTGCTTCCAGCGCATCAAGATCCGGGCCATCGGGCAAGCGCGGCACGGACAGCATTCGAGCACCCTGCAATTGCAACTTGCCGAACAAAGGGTAATAGCCTGGATCCTCGACAAGTACCGTGTCCCCCGACGCAAGGAAGCGTCGGATGATCAGGTCCAGCCCATGATTCGCACCGTGAGTCGTGACGATTTGCCGAGGATTCGCGCTAATGGCGTAAGACGCCAGCTTCTGCACCAGATGCTGGCGCAGGCTGGCATTGCCCAGGCGATTTCCGTACCTGAACAACGTGGTAACCCCCATCCGCATGATTTGCCGGGTGAACTTGTCCAGGCGCATGTCCATTAACCACTCGACGGGAGGGAATCCTTCCCCAAGAGGCGAATGCCCGGGCTCACGGACGAATTGCTGGCGCATTAGCCAAATGGTATCCATCGCCCTGGCATAGGGCGGCGGTTCCTCAGGTTCGTAGTGACCGCTGGTGCCTTGTTTGACGAAAAAACCCTGCCCATGCCTGGCTTCAACCAAGCCTTGAGAGGCCAGCGCTTCATACGCCGTGATGACCGTATTCTTTGAATGTCCCAACAAACGCATGCATTCACGAAGTGACGGCAAACGGTCGCCCACACGATAAGTCCCGTCGTCGATCCGGGCTGCCAACGAAGCGGTGAGCTGCTGAGCCAGGGTCATTCTGCTCATATCGAGAATCCTTCCAGGGCCAGCGTCAAGGGTACAGCTTAGGTACTGTCCGTCCAAACTGTACCTTCTTTACAGGCACAGAGCGGAATAGTGTGACTTCAACTTAAAACAACAACCGCGACAGGACTTTCCAGATGAGCATCGACTCTCGCCTTCCCAATTTTCGCAGCCTGACGCCTGCCGAGCGCCTCAATCACCTTCAAGACCTGCTCGACCTCCCGGCCGCTGACGTTGCCCTGCTTGGCGAGGAAGGCGCGCTCCGGCTCGAAATAGCCGATGGCATGATCGAGAACGTGATCGGCAAGTTCGAATTACCGTACGCCGTCGCCAGCAATTTCCAGATCAATGGCCGAGACGTCATTGTCCCACTGGTCGTGGAAGAGCCTTCCGTCGTTGCCGCTGCCTCTTTCATGGCCAAGCTTGCCCGTGACGCGGGGGGATTCCTGACGTCCAGTTCGCAACCGCTGATGCGCGCACAAGTCCAGATCGTCGACATTGAAGACCCCTTCAATGCCCGCCTCAGCCTCCTGCGTCGCAAGGACGACATCATTGAATTGGCAAATCGCAAGGATCAATTGCTCAATAAGCTGGGGGGCGGTTGCCGGAACCTCGAAGTCCACACCTTTGCCCAAAGCCCGAGAGGCCCCATGCTCGTGGCTCACTTGATCGTGGACGTGCGTGATGCGATGGGTGCCAATACCGTGAACACGATGGCGGAAGCGGTCGCCCCGTTGATGGAGGACATCACCGGCGGGAAGGTACGCCTGCGCATTCTCTCGAACCTCGCCGACTTGCGCCTGGCCCGTGCCCAAGTCCGCATCGCCCCAGCGTTGCTCACCACTGCCGCTTATAAAGGTGAGGACGTAATCGAAGGCATTCTCGACGCCTACAACTTTGCCGTCATCGACCCCTACCGTGCCGCGACCCACAACAAGGGCATCATGAATGGGATTGACCCGCTGATCGTCGCCACAGGTAACGACTGGCGCGCAGTGGAAGCGGGGGCTCACGCCTACGCTTGCCGCGATGGGCACTACGGCTCGCTGACAACGTGGGAAAAAGACAGCGAAGGGAATCTGGTGGGCACTCTCGAAATGCCGATGCCTGTCGGGCTGGTCGGCGGCGCCACGAAAACCCACCCACTGGCGCAACTCTCCTTGCGCATTCTGGGGGTGAAAACCGCTCAGGAACTCGCCGAAATCGCGGTCGCTGTCGGCTTGGCCCAAAACCTCGGCGCATTGCGAGCGCTCTCTACGGAAGGCATCCAGCGTGGCCACATGGCGCTGCATGCACGCAATATTGCGCTGTCAGCCGGCGCGAAAGGCGATGAAGTGACTTGGCTGGTCAAAGAGATGGTCGATGCACGGGACGTTCGCTCCGACAAAGCGGCTGAGCTTCTCAAGCAAAAGCGGGCCGAGTGATGAATAGCCATCTCGGACTGCCCGTTCGATTATTGGTTGATGCCAGGGAGTTCATTGACGCTCATCCGGGTCGTGAAACGGCGTCCAGGGTTGCGCGAGCACTCTTGGCAAAACGACGACGAGAGGCCTGACTCCGCTACGTTCCTTGATGTTCATAACAATAAAAGCTCGCAAGGGCAGTAGGAGAAATCCTTGAAATCCGATCTCTATGAATTATGGGGTGACACCGTGAACGGTCGTCACCTGATTTACGCCATGGCCATAGGCGCAGTCGTCAGCCTGGGGTCTTTTTTCCTGGCGAAGCACCTGCTCGTGGGGTGGGTAGACAATGTCCAGATGGCCAAGGCCTACGCCATGCTGGTGGGCATCGTCGGCTGCCTGGTGGGGGGAGCCATCAGTGCAAAGCTCTTCAAACCCAAGCGCAATGTGGTAGAGCACCAGGCAGATCCTGCGTGGCGGGCAAAGGTTTTGGCGGAATTGCAGGAGGAGTTCGCGGACCTTGGAAACCTGTCGGATCTACCCGCAAAAGCACTCGCTGAACTGCACGAAATGGATCTTTATGAGGTGTTTGCAGATTACGAGACAAACCTCACGCGTGCCGCTAACGCACAAAAAGACGCAACGGTAGCCCCGGTCGCTCCGATCCGGGCCAACGGTGGCCGGTCATGATGACACCCCTGTTGGAGCAGATTCTCATTGCGTTCGGGATGGGCATATTAGGTGCAGTGATCTTCGCCGGGATTGGCCTCATCTCGGGCAGCGATGAAACCACCACCCTCGCCCCGCTTACATTACTCGTGGTGCTGTTGGGTGTACCTGCGCCCGGTGTCCTGACGTTCTTTCTCGCAGGTGCAGTGGCCAAACACATGACTCACGCCGTACCCACGGCATTACTGGGCATCCCCGGCGACACCCTGGCAACACCCCTGATGCGCGAGGCCAACTTCCTGCGCAACCTGGGCGTACCGCATGTAGCCCTGCGCAAGATGATTTCAGGCGCTGTGATCGCGGCACTGATTGCAGTGCCCACGGCGGTGCTTTTCGCCGTGATGCTCGCGCCTTTTGGCGACACGATCAAGCGCGCCGCCCCCTGGGTCTTCCTGCTCGCTGCGATCGCCATTGCATGGTTTTCCAAGGGGCGGCTTGCGGCGGTGTTCGCGCTTGTCCCCTTCGTGATGGTCATCGTCGGCCTGCAAAGCATCACCGGACAATACGGCGTCAAGCTGAGCGTCAGCTATTTCCTCGGTATCGCCATTGGCCCGCTGATTGCCGCGCTATTTTCAATGCTCGCCCCCGCTGAACGGGAGACGATGAGACGCCAGCACGTGCGCACCTTCTCGCTGTCTGCGGATGTGAAAGGCTGGGGCGGTTTTTTCCCCAACCCGCTCAAGGTGCTGGACAGCAGACAAAGCCTGTGGACTGCGATCACGGCCATTATCTCCAGCGCAACGTTCGTCTTCAGCCCCGTGGCGATGACCGTGATCATGGGCGAACTCGTCGGGTCACGGGTCAAGCATGTCTACCATCGGCTGACAACAGTGATCACGGCCCGTAACGGTGTCACTGAAGCGACATACATCGCTGAAGCCTTGATCCCGTTGATCGCGTTTGGCTTGCCGTTGAGTCCGGTCGCCGCAGGGCCGGCCGCACCGCTGTTCAACGCCCCGCCTCGCTTCAGCGTTGACACCGCCACCGGACAGGTCAACAACCTCCATACCCTGCTCAGCACGTGGGAGTTTCTGGGTTATGGGATGCTGGCGGTGATCGTGGCGATCCTCATTGCCTACCCCTTCACGATGAATTACGCCCACCGGGCAGCGTCCTTCGTCTCACGCAAAATCAGTCACGAAGCGGTGATCTCGACGTTTGTCGGCCTGATCCTGGTGATCGGCATCTGGGAGGGCGGAGCACTCGGCCTACTGGTCATTGTCACCGTCGGCCTGCTGGGTGGTTTTCTATCGCGCTTCCTTGGCTTCAACATCGGCGTGCAGTTCATGGGGTACTACACCGCCGTACTGACGGTGCCGGCCATCGTCGCCCTGTTGAGCGTATGAGCCACTTCAACATAACAACAAACGAAGGTAACCAACATGCGCAAAAACCACTTGGCTTCCCTGTGCCTGGCCTTCAGCGCTGGCATCCTGCAAGCCCACGCGGACGCTATCCCCACGCTGAACTACCCGGCAGAGGGCCAGCAACTCCAGGCCATTGGGTCACCCGAAAAAGAGTTGCCGACGGTGACAGCCGATCTGTGGCTGAAGGTGTCCGACGGCCCCCTGCAACTGGAAGGTCCATCGTTCGACAGGGCCGGCAATCTGCTGTTTGTCGAGGTGTTCGGGGGGCAGGTTCTAAAGGTCGATCCCGAAAAGAAACTCAGTGTCGTCGTGCCGAAAAACGCGCTGGGAAGTGCGGGACTGGCTATTCATAAAGACGGCAGATTGTTTGTGGCAGGGCTGGGTAATTTCAAAAATACCGGCAACCTGACAGCCTACAAACCGGACGGCTCGGGAAAACAAGTCATCATCCCGGCAAGCAAAAACCATCTGGTGGATGACCTCGTGTTCGACAGCACGGGGGGATTTTACTTCACCGACTTCAAGGGCACATCGACTCAGCCCACCGGCGGCGTCTATTACGTCCCTGCTGGCGGCAAGACAATCGTCTCGATCCTGCCCAATCTCGCGATCGCCAACGGCATTGCGCTCTCTCCCGACGGCAAGACCCTTTGGGTCACGGAGTTCGCGACGGGGCTGCTGCACCGAATCGAACTGAAAGATGCCAAGACAATCGCGCCCTTCGGGGAAGCCGTTGTCTACCGGTTTAGCGGCCCATCACCTGACTCAATGCGTGCCGATCAAGATGGCAACCTGTACGTGGCCCTGTACAGCCAAGGCCGCGTGCTGGTACTCAACCCTAACGGCTTGCCCATCGGCCAGATCTTGATTCCAGGACGGGAAAAGGGTCACTTTCTTCGCTCGACGAGCATGGCGCTCAAGCCCGGTACCAATGAGGTTTATCTCGTGAGCAATGACGGCAGTCTCGGCGAAGGCAGCGCTATTTTCAGAGCCAAAGGCTTTGCCAATGCTGCGAAACTGTACTCCCATCAATAGCGAAATCCCGACGCATTCCATCACGGCTGCGCCCCTATCCGAGAGTCTCACTGATCCGGGCGCACTCTTCCCTGATCGGCCGCCCTTGTGACGTTTGATAACCGACTTCAGTAACCCCCCGCTCCGCGCCTGCCAGGCACTTCTTCTCCCCCCGCTACGCACAGGCAACGCCTGGAAAAATCCCGCCGCATCAGCTGCGTCGAACCCGTTTACGGCGCTTGACAGCATTCTTCATAGGTCACTACCATCGACTCATCGAGAGAAACAATATTTCTTTCAGAGATACAAATGAATTTAACTCCTGGCCCGCACCCATTTGTGCGAAGAGGAATGACTGAGCCCATTATTTTTTCCCATCCGCCAATCAAATAAGGAGCTTCCATGAAAACCTAAACGATAAAAGACCGCCCCTTCACTGGCAGAACGCTGCACGCCCATAACAACAATTACAGCGCCGACTGTTTCCTGACCAAAGGAAATGGCTGGACGCTTGCGCACGCCTGGAACATGACTCATATGAACAATAAACATGTTTTGACTGTTGCCCTCACCTGCACGCTCCCCCTGAACGCGCTCGCCGACAACGGCGGCTTTGTCGAGGATTCTCACTTCTCGATCAAAGCGCGCAACTTCTACATGAACCGCAACTTCCTCGATGACCGCACTGCGCAGAATTATTCCGAAGAATGGGCGCAGGGTTTCATCGGTATCTTCGAGTCCGGTTTTACACCGGGAACGGTCGGGTTCGGTGTGGATGCCATCGGCTTGTTGGGGATCAAGCTCGACACCGGCAACGGGCGCAAGGGCGGCGGCACGCTCCTGCTCGAAGAAGATAGCGACGGGGCCAAGGACGAGTACAGCAAGGGCGGTATGGCGCTCAAGGCGAAGCTATCGAAAACAGTGTTGAAGTACGGTGAGCAGTTGGTGAACCTTCCGGTGCTGGCGACCAGTGATAACCGTCTGCTGCCGGAAACCACCCAGGGCTGGCTGGTCACCAGCAAGGAACTGCCCGGCCTCACCCTCAACGCAGGGCATTTCACCGCCCTGCGCGGGCGCGATCAGAGCGGGCACGACAGCGGCCGCCTGACCGACCTTGACCTGATCGGCGGCACCTACCAATTCACCCCCAACCTCAGCGCGCGAGCCTACCACTCGGACGTCGATGACTACTGGCGCAAGAGCTACGTGGGCGCTACCTCAATCCTGCCACTGGGCACGGGCTACAGCGCAACCTTCGACTTCAACGGCTACGACACCAAGAGTCAGGGCCAGCAACGAGGCGGCGTCCTGGACAACCGCATCTGGAGTCTGTCGGCATCCCTGACGGCCGGGCCTCACACATTCCTGATCGCTCACCAGCGGGTCACCGGCACCGGCAATTACACCTACGGCGTGGACGGTAACAGCACAGTGTTCCTGGCCAACTCGGTTCAGTATTCGGACTTCAACTATGAGAACGAACGCTCGTGGCAGGCACGCTACGACTTCAACTTCGCTGCCCTCGGCGCACCGGGACTGACGTTCATGGCCCGCTACCTCAAAGGCACCGATTTCCACACGGCGCTGACCGACGACGGCCATGCGTGGGAACGGGACATCGAGATGAAATACGTGCTGCAATCGGGCCCGGCCAAGGACCTGTCGTTCCGGGTGCGCCAGGCCAGTTTCAGAAGCCCGGATCGCGGGCTGAACTTCAACGAAGTCCGGCTGATTACCGAGTACCCGATCAACGTTTTCTGATCGTTATCGCCTTGAAAAATAAAAACCCCAGACCTGAATCAGGCTGGGGTTTTGTTGTGAGGAGCAGGTGCGGGACATCACAGGCGCTGGTAAGTCCCCGCGTGAAGGCGCTCGCTGATTTCTGCCGCAGCCGATTGCAATTCGCGCAGCATGGCCGCTGGCGGAGGCGAAGGAATGGCCGCGCTTGGCCCGACGATACCGATGGTACCCACGATCACATCGTTCTCGCGAAAGATCGGGCAGCACAGGGCGTTGATGCCCATGGTCACTTCGCTGTCGGCGTCGTCGTACAGACGCTGACGAATCAACTCCAGACGCTGCGCCAACAACTCAGGCTCATGCAGGGTGCGTTCCGTCAGTCGCGGCATCTTGCGACGCATCACTCGCTGCTGACTGGCGGCATCGGCGAACGCCAGCACTGTACGGCCCTGAGCCGAGCAGTAAGGCAATACGCGGTTGCCCGGCTTGACCGAGATGCACACGTTGGCCTTGGACTCGACGCAGGACACGACCAGAGCGGTGTCATGGGTGGCGACAGCCAGCAAGGCCGACTGCCCCGTGGCATCGCGGATACGGGTCAGGTATGGGTCTGCGATTGCGCGCAGGTCGAACTGCTCGCCCGCAGCCTCGCCGTACGCCACCAGGCGAGCGCCCAGCAGGTATTTCTCAGTGACGGGATCCTGCTCGAGGATCCCGAGCTGGCGCATCGAAGCCAGATGCCGGTAGGTCCTGGGCTTGGCGGTTTGCAGCTGATGCGCCAGTTCGGTCACACCCAGAGGACGGCGCGCAGCCGTCAATTCATCGAGCAGACGGAACACCATTTCGACAGACTCGAGCAATACCGGTCCGGTGGTGGGCTTTTCGTCATCCTGTTCCAAGAGGTCACCTCAGATCGATCACTGGAAAAGCCCGATTGTATCTCCTGCCGAAACGCTTGTGTTGTTCTGCGATATCAAATTGCAGAAGGCTCCGGCATGGCCACCACGGCTTGCGCGCTGGTCGGCTTGACTCTCGACATCACCCACGCGCCGATCAGCGTCATGACTGCCAACACGTACAGGCCATACTCCAGATGCCCGCTGCTTTGCTTGATCCAGCCCATCATGAACGGGCTGGCATAGCCGCCCAGATTGCCGACGGTGGCGATCAGCGCGATACCCGCAGCTGCGGCCGTGCCGGTCAGCAGCACGCCAGGCAAGGCCCACAGCACACAGAAGCCCGCCAGGCCGCCGGACATCGCCAGGCTCAGACCGGCCAGCGACAGTACCGGCTGATCATGAAAGAACGCAGCAATCGCCAGGCCCAGTGCCGAGGCGAGGTTGCACAACGTGCCATGCCAGCGGCGTTCCCGGGTTCTGTCCGAATGGCGGCTGACCAGCACCATGATCACCGACGCCACGGCAAACGGAATCGCCGCAATCAAGCCGGTGTGAAACAGGCTCTTGACCCCCAGGCTCTGCACGATCTGCGGCAGCCAGAACGACACACCGTAGGTACCGCACAACAAGGCGAAGTTCACATAGATCAGGCACCACAGCCCCCTGCTGACGAATGCCGCACGAAAGTTGTGCCCCGCCCCTGCCGCCTCGTGCTCCTGCCGTTGCTCGGCCAGATGCTGCACGACACGCGCATTCTGCGCCGGGGTCAGCCAGTGAACGTTGCCAGGGCGGTCATCCAGATAGAAGAACACCACAATCCCCAACAGCACGGCAGGCATGCCTTCGAGCAGGAACAGCCATTGCCAGCCCGCGAGCCCATGGACCCCAGCGAAGGTCTGCATGATCCAGCCGGACAACGGACTGCCCAACACGCCCGCCATGGCAATCCCCAGGTTGAACCAGGCCATGCCCTGTGAGCGGGCGTAGGACGGAAACCAGTAAGTCATGTAAAGGACGACGCCGGGATAGAACCCCGCCTCCGCCATGCCCAGCAGGAAACGCAGGATGTAGAACGACGTCGGTGTCTGGACGAACATCATCGACATCGACAGCAGCCCCCAGGTGATCATGATCCGGGTGATCCAGTACCTCGCCCCGACCCGCTGCAGCATCAGGTTGCTGGGGATTTCACACAGGCAATAGCCAAGGAAAAACACCCCGGCGCCAAACCCGTAGGCCATGTCGCTGAGGCCGACGTCGGCCGCCATCTGCAGCTTGGCGAACCCCACGTTCACCCGATCGAGGAAGGCAATGATGTACAGCACGAAAAGGAACGGCAGCAGGCGCCAGGCGATGCGATTCCAGAGGAGACTGTCCTGTTCGTTGTTGAAGGTGTTACGGGAGATAAGATTCATCGCTGTACTCTTGTAATTGTTGTGCATGCGAAGAGAAACCGATTCCGAAAACCGGCTTGTTTCAAGACATCCGAAGTTCAGGAAATCAGGCAGCGCTCCCCAGGATGAAGTCGGCGCAACGTTCGCCGATCATGATACTGGGCGCGTTGGTATTGCCACTGACGATCGTCGGCATGATCGAAGCGTCAGCCACACGCAGCCCCTGCACACCGTGCACTTTCAGGTCCGGGCCGACCACGGCATCGGCGTCGGTGCCCATTCGGCAGGTGCCTGCGGGATGGAAGACCGTCTTGGCCACGCTGCGCACATAGTCCTCCAGCACATGATCGGGGATGTCGTCGTGGTTGGGCAGCAGCAGCATGTTTTCCACCACGCTGGCCAACGCCGGCGCGCGCAGAATACGACGGGCAAACCTGACACCGGCGACCATGGTGCGCAGATCGTGTTCGTCGCTCAGGTAGTTGGCCTTCAGCGCCACGTCCTGCATCGGGTCTGCGCTCTTGAGGCGCAATTGGCCTCGGGAACGTGGCCGCAGCGCACAGGGGTTGATGGAGATGCCGTGGCCGCCGGGCGGCAAACGATCGATGTCGCCGACCAACGCCGGCACCACGTGGAACTGCACGTCGGGGCGGCCACAGCCGGTGGCATCGACGAACGCACCACTCTCGACCACGTTGGAACTCAGCAGTCCCGAACGATTGGCCAGGTACTTCAACCCATGGCCCACGGCACGCAGGCCTCGATCATGGCCCAGCAAACTGACCGGTTCGCGGGTCTGGGCGTAGACCGAGGCACTGAGGTGGTCCTGAAAGTTCTCGCCCACCCCCGGCGAATGCACCCGGGTGGCGATGCCCATCGCTTGAAGATGACTCTGCGGGCCGATACCCGACAGCATCAGCAACTTGGGCGAAGCGACCGCACCGGCGCTGACAATGACCTCGGCCCGTGCCGTAAATTGTGTCGCAGCGCCACCACGACCCAGCGCCTGCACGCCTGTGACACGGCTGCCATCGAACAGCAGCCCCGTCACATGGGTATCGGTCATGACGGTGAGATGAGGATCGCGTCGCATCGGCTTGAGGTACGTGACAGCGGAACTGGCGCGACGTCCTTGTGAGGTCGTGGTCTGGTAGAAGCCTGCACCTTCCTGCTTCGCACCGTTGAAATCGTCGGTCTCGGGCACGCCGGCCTGCACCGCTGCCTGAACGAACGCGCGACTCAAGGCATGCCGGTGATCCGGGTCGCTGACCTTCAGCGGGCCGTCCTGGCCATGCAGCTCGCCACCCAGGCGAGCATTGGACTCGCAGCGGCGGAACACCGGCAAGACATCGTTCCAGCCCCAGCCAGGGCAGCCGCTGGATTGCCACTCGTCGTAGTCCTCGGCCTGGCCGCGAATGTAGATCATGGCGTTGACCGAGCTCCCGCCTCCCAGGGTACGTCCCTGGGGAATGTAGATACGACGCTGATTGACGAAAGGCTCAGGCTCGGTGCGGTACATCCAGGTCCGCTGCGAACCGTGAACGCGAATGAAAGTGCCGGGAATGTGGATGTAGGGATGATTGTCGGCAGGACCGGCTTCGAGCAGCAGCACCTGCTTGCCCGCCTGTGCCAGCCGTGCGCTCAACGCACAGCCGGCCGAGCCGGCACCGACCACGATGTAATCGAAGGTTTTCATTGTTATTGTTCTCGTTAGTGGCGTCTTCTCAGCCGATCTGGCTGACGAATTTGGTGGTGAAATAGGCGTCCAGCCCTTCGCTGCCGCCTTCGCTGCCGTAGCCGCTGTCCTTCACGCCACCAAACGGTGTTTCCGGTGCTGCCAGGCCAAAGTGGTTGATGGACACCATGCCCGACTCCAGCTCGTCGGCCAGCAAGGTGGCGCGCTGGATCGAGCGGGTGAACGCAAAGGCGGCCAACCCGAACGACAGACCGTTGGCTTTCTCGATCACCTCTTCGACGGTGTCGAAGCGAACGATCGAAGCGATGGGCCCGAACGGTTCTTCATTCATCACCCGGGCGTTGTCCGGAACATCGGTCAACACCGTGGCCGGGTAGAAAAAGCCGGCGCCTTGTGCCGGTTTGCCGCCTAACATCAACTGCGCACCGACAGCCAGTGCGTCATCGACGTATTCCTGTACCGCGCTGACCCGACGCGGGTTGGCCAGTGGTCCCAGGTGGGTCGAAGCGTCATGACCATCCCCCATCTTGATCGCCGCTCCGGCCTGGCAGAATGCGTCGACGAACGGCTCGTAGATCGACGACTGCACGTAGAAACGCGTCGGCGACGCGCAGATTTGCCCGCCGTTGCGAAACTTCAGGCCGGCCCCCAGCGCCGCCACGGCCTTGACGTCCACATCGTCACAGACGATGAACGGCGCATGCCCGCCCAGTTCCAGGGTGCAGCGTTTGAGGTACTGCCCGGCCAGCGCGCCCAGTGCACGGCCAACTGGCACGGAGCCGGTGAACGACACCTTGCGAATGACCTCGGAGCGAATCAGGTAATTGGAGACTTCGGCAGGCACGCCGAACACCAGGTTCAGAACGCCGTTCGGCACACCGGCATCCTGAAACGCCCGGCACAATTCGATGCACGACGACGGCGTTTCTTCCGGTCCTTTGGCAATGATCGAGCAGCCCGCGGCGAGTGCTCCGGCGATCTTGCGCACCAGTTGGCTCACCGGGAAGTTCCATGGACTGAATGCCGCGACCGGGCCCACCGGTTCGCGCAGGACGGTCTGCCGCACACCACGGGCACGGGGCGGAATCACACGCCCATAGGCGCGACGTCCTTCCTCGGCGTACCAGTCGATGTGATCGCCAGCGCCGAACGCTTCAAGCTTGGCCTCTGCCAGCGGCTTGCCCTGCTCCTGAGTGATCAATGCAGCGATCTCGTCCGAACGCTGACGCACCAGATCGGCAGCTCGACGCAGAATCTTCGAACGCTCATAGGCAGACGTCTTGCGCCAGGCCTGGAACCCACGTTGCGCGGCGGCCAGCGCTCGGTCCAGGTCGACCGTCGAAGCCAGGCTCAGCTTCGCGATGACCTCGCCGGTGGCAGGGTTGAAGACATCCGCCTGGCGCTCGTGAGCACCGGTGGACCACTGGCCATCAATGAGCAGGGATTCAATAACTCGCATATCACGGGCCCTTCAGAAATTAATCACATTTGATTTCATTGAGAGAAATAGTGTTTCTCTGAATGACGCCATCCTAGATTTCCAGAAGAACGGGTGTCAAGCCAAAAAAGTCACTTGACCGCCTATTTGCGTGGGCGTTAGCTTTATCTCAGAAAGAAACACAATTCTTACAAAAGAAACAAAGGAATCACCGATGAGCCTAGCCAACGCATTGCTTCACAACTGGAATGACCTGCCACGCGAGACCGTTCGCAAAGGCGTCGAGCGCGTCGCGTTCCGCGGGGACGACACGCTCTGTGTCATGAACTGGCTGACGCCGGGGATGGACGTGTTTCCCCACAGCCACACCTTCGAGCAGCTCGTCATCATCGTGCAGGGTCGGGTGCGCTTTCATCTCGGCGACGACGTCGTGGAAGGTGGCCCGGGCAGCATGATTCGCATCCCGCCCCACGTGGTGCATTACGCAGAACCTGTGGGCGATGAGGTGGTGATGAATCTGGATGTGTTCTCGCCGATTCGCGATGATTACCGCCACCTGATCGAATACCAGGCGGCCGAATTTGCGGGCGCCGGGCACCAGCCGTCATGAGCCGCACGGATTTCGCGGCCAGGCTGCGCGGCGGCGAAGCGCTGATCAGCACCTTCATCAAGACGCCGAGCCATGCCGTGATCGAGATCGCCGGTGACTGCGGCCTGGATGCGGTGGTGCTGGATGCCGAACATGCGCCCTTCGACCAGGGCAGTCTCGATCGTGGGTTGCTGGCCTGCCGCGCCAGCCATGTCGCAGGCTTGGTGCGCGTGGCCGACGATCGCGCCACGACTCTGCTGCAAGCGCTGGATCTGGGGGCCGATGGCCTGGTGCTGCCGCATATTGTCCATGCCGCCCAAGCCAGGCAGGTCTTGCAGGCCACCCGCTACCGCAGTGGCAACCGCGGTTTCTCCAACTCGCCAAGAGCGGGCGGTTATGGCCGCGCGAATCTGGCAGAACACCTGGCCGCCGAAGACGGTCGCCACGGGATCATCGCGCAAATCGAAGACCGTGAAGCGCTGGACAACCTCGCGGCCATCGCCAACGTCGAACAGATCGACTGCCTGCTGGTGGGCCGTGCGGATTTGAGTGTGTCGCTGGGCGTCAGCACGCTGGATGACCCGCGCGTGGAGTCCGCTGTCAGTCGGGTGATCGACGCGGCACAACAGGCCGGCAAGGCGGCCGGCATTTTTGTCTCCAACAGCGAAGACCTGGCGCGCTTCCGCGCCATGGGCGTGCGCTTTTTCATTCTGGGTGCAGACCAGGCGGTGCTGCGCGCCGGCTGGACACAACAGGTCCGGCATTTTCACGGCCAGGTTCGCTGAGCCCTATCCAAAACAACAAGAGGTAACGTCATGAACGCCATTGTCAAACCCACCACCGAGGACCGCCGGGCCCACATCGACAGCCTGATGCGCGGCGCCATCGACCTGCACTGCCACAGCGGCCCGTCCGTGATGCCCCGCTACTGCGACCATCTCGAGGCCATGCGTGAAGCCAGCGAAGCCGGGCTCAAGGCTGTGCTGCTCAAGGATCACTACTACAGTTGCACACCGGTCACGACCTTGCTGAACAAGCATTTCAGCGAGCTTGACGTGCACATGCTTTCCGGCGTGCCGCTGAACAACGCGGTCGGCGGCCTGAACGTACATGCGGTCGAACATGGTTTGAAACTGGGAGCGAAACTGGTCTGGATGCCGACTTTCTCTTCGGCCAACCACATCGCCCACCACCATCAGGACGCCAGGTTCACCGAGAAATTTCCACAGACCACCCAGCGCATGCTGCAACCGATTCCGCTGACCGTACTCGATGACGACGGCCATCTGAAAGAAGAAGTCAAAGCGATTCTGGACCTGATCGCCGCCGAAGACATCGTGCTTTCCGCCGGTCACCTGAACATCCGGGAAATCTGGCCGCTGTTCGAAGAGGCTCGCAACCGCGGGGTCAAGCGTCTGTTGGTCAACCATCCGACCTACGTGGTCGACGCGACCCTCGATGACATGCGTCAACTGGCCAGGGACGGTGTGTTCATGGAGCACTCGATGTGCATGTGGGTACCCGGTTCGAAGTTCAAATTCTACGATGATCAATTCCTGCGACAAGTCATCGAAGCCGGCACGGTCGACCTGACCATCCTCGGCTCCGACCTCGGGCAACAGGGCAACCCGAGCATTGCCGAAGGCTTTCGCAACGTGATCGGCCAACTGCTGGACCTGGGCTACAGCGACGAGGACATTCGCAAAATGACCTCTGGCAACGCCTCCCGTCTGATGAACCTGTGAGTGGAACGACCATGACGCGACTCACCACGCCCATCGCAAGGCTGACGCTGAAAAACCCGGTCATCTGCGGCGCCGGCGAACAGACCATGACCCGCGAGGCCATTCGTGCCGCCCTCGCCAGCGGAGTTGGCGCGGTAGTGGCCAAATCCACCAACGAATCCCAGGCCGCCAAACAGCAACTGGACAAGACCGACTACGTGCTGCTGGATTCGAACTGGAACCGTTTGCCGTGGGACTTCTCGCCACCCGCCGATGCCAGCCTGTTCGGTCGCTCCGGCCTGGTTCAGCGCGAGTTTTGCGAATGGCTCGATGAGCTGGCGGTATTGGACATCGAAGCCCGACGGCAAGACGCCTATGTCATTCCAAGCCTGATCCTCAGTGACCTTGAGCAATGCGCCGAGTACGCCCGGCAGATCGAACAGGCCGGTCTGCGCGTACTGGAGCTGAACATCGGCGCACCTCACGGCGAAGAAGCGGCCAAGGGCGCCATCGTACTGGAACGGGGAGCGGCGCGAATCGAGGCGATTGTGTCGCGCATTCGCAAGGCCACCACCCTGCCCTTATGGATCAAGCTGACCGGACAGAGCGAGGACGTGGTCGGCCTGGCTCAGGCGGCACGTCGGGGAGGCGCGGACAGCGTGGTGATGATGGGTCGCTTCATGGGATTTCTGCCGGATCTGGACACCGGCCTGCCGATGCTTGGGACCAGTGCAGCCATCGGTGGCGGCTGGGCGCTGCCACTGACCGCACGCTGGCTGATGATGACCCGCAAGGCCATGGGCGACAGCTACCCGCTGATCGCCACCAACGGTGCCCGTAACGGCCTGGATGTCGCGCGTTTTCTACTGGCGGGGGCCTGCGCCACCGAGATGACGTCGGCGGTATTCGCCGGCGGTTACCCGGTCCTCTCACGCGCCGTGCAGGAGCTGGACGACTATGTCCGCCGGCGCGGCCTGAACGTGGAACAACTGCTGGGCAGCGCAGCCGATCAGGTGCAGACCTATCAGCAACAGGTTGACCGTCCCGACTGGTGGAAACACTTCGCCCCGGAGTGCCCAGGGTCTCCAGGCTGAAGCGGCTTGGCCGGGAGATCACTGAAAGCTGGCGATTGATGTTGCCGTGAAAAGGCCCCCGCCTGGGGGCTTAGCGACAACACAGGCAACCACTGATCAAACAGAGTATTCCCACTCCCCACTGAAGTCAGGGCACCACGCTGATTGGCGCGGTCATGCGCCTGCCAGCATCAGGTCCAGATTCTGCACCGCCGCGCCCGCGGCGCCCTTCCCAAGATTGTCAAACACCGCGGCCAGCAAAACCTGCCCGGTCTCATCGTTCTCGAACACCGACAATCGCAAATCATCTGTGCCGTTCAGCGCTTGGGGATCAAGGAACGTCAACTCTTTAGCTTCCTGCATCGACATCACGTGTACATGGCGCGCATCGGCGTAGTGCTGGGTCAGACACGCATGCAACTGCACCGCGCTCACGCCAGGCGCCAACAAGCGGGTTTGCACAGGTATGGTCAGCGCGATCCCCTGCCGAAAAGCGCCATAGGCCGGCACAAACATCGGCCGTTCCGTCAGCCCGCTTTGCTGCTGGATCTCCGGAACGTGCTTGTGTGCCAACCCCAGCCCATAGACCTGAAACGCCGGCGCCTGCGATGCGCCCTCCCCCTCATATTCTTCTACGCCGGCACGCCCTTTTCCGGAATAGCCCGACACGGCGTAAATATTCATCGGGTAGTCCGTGGGCAGTAGCCCAGCCTCCAGCAGTGGACGTAGCAGCCCTATCGCGCCCGTGGGATAGCAACCAGGATTGCTGACCCGCCGCGCCGTGGCGATTCGCCTGGCCTGCCGCGAGTTCATCTGCGCGAAACCGTAGACCCAGTCTGGATGGGTGCGGTGCGCGGAACTTGCATCGATCACGCGTACAGCCGGGTTTTTGATGCTCGCTACCGCATCGCGCGCAGCCGGGTCGGGCAGGCAAAGCATTGCGATGTCGCAGTCGTTGATGGCTTCAGCGCGGCGTTGCGGATCCTTGCGATAGTCGGCGCTGAGGGTGAGCAGCCGCAGATCGCTCCGGTCGCGCAGACGTTGATGGATTTGCAACCCGGTGGTGCCTTGGTCGCCATCGATGAATACAAGGGGACTTGCCATGGCATGCTCTCGAACATTGAAAATCAGGAGCTCCAATGTTCAGCGAGGCGCTAAGATAGGAAAAGTTGAATTTATTAACGCTGTAATTCAGTTTTCCTGAACAAGGGCTCACTTATGCGGGAAATCAGCCTGGACCGGCTGCGTACGTTGGTGGCGATTGCCGACCTGGGATCGTTTGCCGAAGCCGCGCGCGTGCTGCACCTTGCGCCCCCCACTGTCAGCCTGCATATCGCCGACCTGGAGTCGCGGGTGGGTGGCAAGCTCTTGTCGCGCACACGTGGGCGCGTTCAGCCTTCAGCGATAGGAAATACCCTGGTGGAGCGCGCGCGGCGCCTGTTGGCGGATGCGGAGCAGGCGCTCGAGGACGTGGAGCGTCAGGTACAGGGATTGGCCGGACGTGTGCGGCTAGGCGCCTCCACCGGGGCCATCGCACAGTTGCTGCCGAACGCTTTGGAAACGTTGAGCCAACGCCACCCCGCTATCGATGTGCAGGTCGCGGTGCTCACCTCCCAGGAAACCTTGAAGAAGCTTGCCGAGGGCTCCTTGGAGATCGGTCTGGTCGCGCTGCCGCAGTCGCCGGTGAAGGGCCTGCGGATCGAGCCGTGGCGACGGGACCCGGTCATGGCCTTCTTGCCGGCTCGCTGGGAAAGCCCGGATACCGTGACACCCGGTTGGCTGTCCGCTCAGCCGTTGATTTTGAATGACACCACCACTCGCCTTTCGCGCTTGACGTCGGAGTGGTTCGCCAGTGACGGCCTGCAGCCTGTGCCGCGCATCCAACTGAACTACAACGATGCGATCAAAAGCCTGGTGGCGGCGGGATATGGCGCGACGTTGTTGCCCCATGAGGCCTCCACGCCATTGCCCGATACCCGGATCGTCATGCGGCCATTAAAGCCCTTGTTGTGGCGTCAACTGGGTATCGCCCACCGCAGTCTGGACATCGAGAGGCCTACGCAACATGTACTGGATGTGTTGTGGGAGTTGAGTGCGCAGTGATGCCCTCGAATGCGTCTGCGCACGGCGATCCGGCGCCGGATGAGTGCCAATCCCTGAGAGCGCTCGATTCGACCACAGCGCCACAGAACCCTCAAGGCAGCCTTTAAGTGGCAGAATCTCCTGATCGATCGTTTCGGAGACCCCCATGCTTCGCGTATTTGAACAAAGGCTCGACCCTTTCCCGCCCGACGAGGTACCGCCGCCGCCCGAAGGCCTGGCTCGGTTTCTCTGGGCCTGCACACGGGGCGCCCGCGGTTACATCCTCGCGTTTGCGCTGCTCAGCGCCGGTGTGTCGATCTATGAAGCCTGGCTGTTTTCCTTCCTCGGCCAGGTCGTGGACCTGCTCTCGACCTGGCAGGCCGGCGGTGAGGCGGCGGCGCAGGAAAGTCGCGTGCTGTGGGGCATGGGCCTCGTCATGCTGGCCAGCATCGGGCTGGTAGCGTTGCGTACCATGGTGCAGCACCAGATATTGGCGATCAATCTGCCGTTGCGGCTGCGTTGGGACTTTCACCGCCTGATGCTGCGGCAAAGCCTGTCATTTTTTTCCGACGAGTTCTCAGGCCGGGTCACCACCAAGGTGATGCAGACTGCGCTGGCCGTGCGTGACGTGCTGTTCACCCTGATCGAGATCGCCCCCGGAATCGGCGTGTATTTCATCGCGATCATCGCATTGGCCGGTGGCTTCGCCCTGAAACTGATGCTGCCTTTCGTGGCCTGGATCGTGCTGTTCGGGCTGGCCATGCTCTACTTCGTACCCCGCCTGGGGAAAGTCGGGCAGGAACAGGCCAATGCGCGCTCTTCGATGACCGGGCGTATCTCGGACGCCTACACCAACATCACGACCGTGAAGCTGTTCTCCCATTCCAATCGTGAAGCGCACTTCGCCCGCGCGGCCATGGAGGATTTCAAACAGACCGGCTTTCGCCAGATGCGTCTGGTCAGCCAATTCGAGATCGTCAACCAGGCGTTGGTGGTGGGCTTGATCATGGCGGCAGGCGGTTATGCCCTCTGGCTGTGGCACCAGGGCGACGTCGGCGCCGGTGCCGTGGCGGCGATCACCGCCATGGCGTTGCGTATCAACGGCATGTCGCACTGGATCATGTGGCAAATGACCTCGCTGTTCGAGAGCATCGGCACCGTGCAGGATGGCATGGCCACCCTTACCCGCGGCCCCAAGGTGCAGGATGCGCCGGACGCGGGGGTGCTGGTGACCTCAGGCGGAGCGGTCACCTTCGACAATGTGAGCTTCAACTACAATGGCGAACGCCAGGTGCTCGATGGCTTGAGCCTGAACATTCGCCCGGGAGAGAAAATCGGCCTGGTGGGCCGCTCCGGCGCGGGCAAATCCACGCTCATCAACTTGCTGCTGCGCTTCTATGATGTCGACAGCGGGCAGATCCGCATTGACGGGCAAGACATCGCCCGCGTGACGCAAGACAGCCTGCGCAGCGCTATCGGCATGGTCACCCAGGATACGTCCCTGCTGCACCGCTCCATTCGCGACAACATCGCCTATGGCCGACCCGATGCGAGCGACGCACAAATCCGCCGTGCCGCAGCCAATGCCCAGGCCGATGAGTTCATCAGCCAACTGAGCGACCGCCAGGGTCATACCGGCTACGACACCTTGGTCGGCGAGCGCGGCATCAAACTGTCGGGCGGCCAGCGCCAGCGCATCGCGATTGCCCGAGTGATGCTCAAGAACGCCCCGATCCTGCTCCTTGACGAGGCGACCAGCGCGCTGGATTCGGAAGTCGAAGTGGCCATCCAGGAAAGCCTAGATGAAATGATGCAGGGTAAAACCGTCATCGCCATCGCCCATCGGCTGTCCACGATTGCGGCGATGGATCGACTGATCGTCATGGATGATGGACGCATCATCGAACAGGGCACCCACACCGAATTGCTCGCCAAGAACGGCATCTATGCGCGGCTGTGGCACCATCAGAGTGGCGGGTTCCTGGGTGAGGACCGGTGGGTAGGCGAGGCGATGGATCAGGTATGAGCCTGGATGGCCCGGGGGACAACGCGACTTACCTTTTTTCTACCAATCGCAGCGACTGCGCCCCCTCCAGCGATAGGTGAATCACAGCAGCCCTGCTCGGGAAGTTCGGCGCATCGTCATCGGTATTTTCCATCACAGGAATGTCGATCAGCGTCTGCTCACCCGTCGGGTCGCTGACCAGCCTGGCATCCAGTTTGTCGATGGCACGCCAGCTGTCGCCGCCGATGCGCATCACGTCCAACAGGCTGTAGTGCGGCACGCCTTCTTCGTTCTCTTCGGGCGTAAAGGCCGCCAGGTATTGGCTGTAGTTGTTGCCCATACCGAAACCCTCGATGGTGAAGACCGCGAGGGTGACCTGGCTGTCCTCACCAGTGTCCAGCGTCTGCACCAGCGTCGCTTCCGGGTAGCCGGTGGCATAGCTGTCCTTGATCAGCGCTACCAAGTGCCCGATCTGTACTTCCAGGGCTTTCGGAACGGCTTTCGATTCAGCGGCGTGAGTCAGGGTGCAGGTGAAAAACAAGGCAGCGGTCAGCAGGCGCAATTTCATGAAAGTGAATGTCCAGGGGCGTCGGGAGGTCTGCGCCCAATGGTAGCGGTTGCCAAGGGATTTGGTAGCCCAGTGTCGATAGGTTTTGTGCTTGGGTGCACAACCTTGCTCACCAAAACCCTGGGTCAGTATGTACTGCCGCCATCGCAAGCAAGCTCGCTCCCACACTGGATTTGTGGTGCTGCACAGTATTTGAAACCTGTGCAGGCCCCTTGTGGGAGCGAGCTTGCTCGCGAAAGCGGTGGATCAGTTCGCAATCGATGTTGGATTCGATGCGCTGGCAGCAGCCTGCGCAACCCCCCGCCGCAAGTCCTCGATCAACACCTCGACATCCTCCAACCCCACATGCAAGCGCACCACCGGATTCAATGCCCGGTCCTCGGCGCGTTGCCGATCCTGGGTATCAGCAACGGTCACCAGGCTCTCGAATCCCCCCCAGGACGCGCCCAACCCAAACACTTGTAACGCGTCGATGAATCGCTCCAAGTAAGCGCCGTCATGTTCGCGAAGCTCAAAGGACAGCAACCCATTGCTGCCCTTGAAATCCCGCAGCCACAACCCGTGGCCGGGATGCTCGGGCAGCGCGGGATGGAAGACCCGCTTCACCTGCGGTTGCGCCTGCAACCAATGGGCGATTTCCAGGGCCTGGCGCTCATGGGTGTCCAGGCGGGGCACGAGGGTGCGCGCGCCACGCAGGACCAGGTAGGCGTCGTCGGGGCTGACGGTGTTGCCGAAGCTGTCGCTCATGGCCGCCAGTGCCGGCCAAGCCTCCTGGCGCGTACACACGCTGCCCATGACCACGTCGCTGTGGCCGCTCAGGTATTTGGTCAGGGCCATGATCGAGATGTCGGCGCCTAATGCCAGCGGCCGGTACAACACGCCCGAACCCCAAGTATTGTCCACCGCCAGCAAGATGCCGCGCGGCTTGCAGAGTGCGGCGATGGCCGGCAAGTCGCAGAGCTCGTACAGCAATGAACCGGGCACTTCGGTGTAGACCATTTTGGTATTGGCCTGCAACCGTCCGGGCAGGTCGCTGCCGTCGGGGGCGAAGTAGTCGACGGCTATGCCGAAGGCCTCGAGGAAGTCCCGGGCCACACGCCGTACCGGGGCATACACCGCATCGGTGATCAGCATATGATCGCCAGGCCGCAGGTAGGCCAGGAAGGTTTGCGCCACGGCAGCCAACCCGGTGCCAAACAGCCGAGTGCGGTAGCCACCTTCCAATTCAGTGACGAGGTCTTCCAGGGCGAAGGCCGTCGGATTGCCCCGGGCGCCATAACTCAGGACTCGCTCGCTGTCGCGCCGGGCACGGGCGTCACGCATCTGGGCCAGGTTGTCGAACAGCACCGTGCTCAGGCGGCTGACCGGTACGTTGACGGGCCTGGCACCGACGCCCTTTGCAGTGCGCGCGCCATGGACCAGACGAGTCCGCAGCTGCTCAGCGACAGTGCCTTGAGGCTGTTCGTGCAATGGCTTGAGGCTGGCGACCTCCTCCTCGCTCATTTGCGCCAGCAGACCGATTTCCCACGCCAGGTATTGGCGCGCCGCGTCTTTGTTGCCAGCGTGGCGGTCGTGGGTGAAGAACAGGAAATCGATGCACTGTGCATCCGGCAATGTATCGGCGCCTTCTTGCAGCGCCAGGCCCGCCCGGCGCCAGGCATCTGGACCGCCGTCCAGCAAACGGACCTCCGCTTGAGGCAGCTCCAGTGCCGCCAGGGCGGCGAGTCGATCGTCATCGGCCACCAGCACCAGCGGCCGCTGCTCACCCGCCAGCGCACGGGCCAATAATGGCCGGATCGACCAACGCGCCCCGGCGATATGACCTTTGCGATACGCCCGGCTCGAACGCAGGTCGATCAAGGCCACTGCGTCATCCTTCAGGGCATCGGCCAAGGCCTGCACGCTGATCAGCGGCAGCTTTTCAGGCGCGACGCCGGCTGGAGCCGGTAATGCCAGGCCACTGCTCAACCCACCGGACAACACAAAGGCCTCGTGCCCCAACTGCCGCAGCCAACTGGCGATGATCGGTGCGCGCACGCCGTCGTTGTCGAACAGCA
This sequence comes from Pseudomonas sp. NFACC14, assembly GCF_900106885.1. NCBI lineage: Bacteria > Pseudomonadati > Pseudomonadota > Gammaproteobacteria > Pseudomonadales > Pseudomonadaceae > Pseudomonas > Pseudomonas sp. NFACC14. Next base: position 63,655 of record NZ_FNOA01000004.1, on the reverse strand, counting down.
CCACCCGCGCCTGGCGCACGCCCACGTACAGATCGGTGGATTGAATCAACTGCCCACCCGGTGTGTGTTGCGCGCCCGGCAACGTGCCAGCGGCGAACTCCTCGGCGGTGCGCACGTCGCAGAGGAACAGACTGCGCCCGCCCTCCGCGGCCCACTGCTCGACCTGGGCAGCCCCGACGGCGGGCGCTCCGGCCCGCTCGGCCAGGCGTGCCGCCGCCAGGCGCTGCCCCGGCAACGTGCTGCTCGACACCTCATCGGCATAGCGACGCTCGCTGCCGTGTTCCAGTTGAAGATCTTCCAGGTGCCAGCCTTGCGTACCGTTTTCCAGGGCATAGATCGGGTTTTTCAGACCCAGGTCGATCAACGTCTGCGCGCCGATGATGCTGCGGGTCCGGCCGGCGCAATTGACCACGATGGGGGTCTGCTCGTCCGGCACCAGGTCGTGCACGCGGTAGCCCAGTTCGCCATTGGGGCAACAGATCGAACCGGGAATGGTCATCTTGCGATACTCCTCCAACGGTCGGCCGTCGAGTATCACCAGCGGCTCACCCCGGGCCTGCCACTGCGCCAGTTGACGGGCGCTGACGTGAGGCGTGTGACGGACCGCTTCCACCTGCTCGCCAAAGGCCTTGGACGGCACGTGCACACCAGCGAACAGCTGATAGCCGGCGGCCTGCCAGCCATCGGCGCCGCCCTCCAGGATGTGCACATTGACATAGCCCAACGCTTGCAAGCGTTGCGCCGCACGGGCGGCCAGATCCCCGCCATCCTGATCATGGAGCACCAAGCGCACCTGGAGGTTCGGCGCCAGCCGCCACACTTCCAACTCCAAACGGCTATAGGGCAGGTTCACCCCGAAAAACAGATGGGCTTCGCCATATTGGCCGTGCTCACGCACATCAAACAGGGCGATTTCCTGCCCGTCGAACAACCACTGCTGCAGTTGCTGGGGAGTTAGGGTCTGGCTCATGGGAGTCCCGCTGGAAAAATGGAGTGACTGGAACGCAAGGTTGGCGTCAGTGGGCATAGGCCTTGATCGACGGGGCCATTTGCGAGGCGTTGTAATTGAGGATGCGCCCGTCGGCTTCGACGCCGTAACGGCCGTTGAGTGACTCCAGCGGCAAGCCATAGAGATGGAAATGCAGGGTCGGTTGCTCGCCTGCGACCCGAATGCCATGCAGGTCCTCACCCAGGAACGCGATGGATGTACCGGGCTGCACAATTACCTCTTTTTCCAGGTGCAAGGTGGTGTATCCCGGTTCGCGACCTTCGTCATCGCGTTGATAGACGTAGTTGATTTCCTGGCCTTCAATGGCGCTGATGATGGCCCAGGTCTCGTGGTTGTGGGGGATGGTGCTTTTGCCCGGTAGCAGCGAGTTCAGGTACAGCGTCGGGGTGTCGCCGTCGTCATTGAGGCGATAGCGAAACGCGGTGCTGCCCTGCCCCGGCTCCGGTGCCGGAAAGGCCTCGAAGTTGAACAGGTCGCGGCGCTCGGCCAGGGCTTCCAGCAGCACGACAATCTGCTTGAGCGCGGCTCGGTCGACGCCACGCTGGTGAATGACGCGCACTTGCTTGAGGAAGTTCTCGATGATATCGGCACGATCAGGGGGGGTCATGGCAGGCTCCTTTAGACGGACAGGCTGTAGCGACTCAGGTTGGTCAACAGGTAAGGATCATCGGCGATGGGCGGCCGTCGCCCCGGGTCACCCAAGGCATGGCGCAGAAACTCCCGGGTGCGCTCGCTGGTGGGGTGCTGGAAAATCCGCGCGGCGCTACCGTGCTCGACAATCACGCCATTCTCGGTGAAATAGACGACATCACTGATCTCCTCGGCGAAACGCATTTCGTGGGTCACCAGCACACAGGTCATGCCCTCTTCGGTCAGCTCGCGAATCACCGTCAACACCTCGCCGACGGTTTCCGGATCCAGGGCCGAGGTCACTTCATCGAACAGGATCAGCTCTGGTCGCATCGCCAGGGCGCGGGCAATCGCCACCCGTTGTTGCTGGCCACCCGAGAGTTGTCCCGGATAGGCATCGGCCTTGTGCTCCATGCGCACCTTGGCGAGCAAGGCGCGGGCATCTTTCTCGGCGTCGGCCCGATTGCGCCCCAGGACCTTGCGCGGCGCAATCACCAGGTTCTCCAGCACCGACAGATGCGGGAACAGGTTGTACTGCTGGAATACGAACCCCACGCGCTTGCGCAATTCGATGCGCTGGGCTTCCTGGGCCAGGGTGTGAACCTCGGTGGCACCGACACGGATGCTGCCCCGCTGGGGTTGCAACAGGCCGGTGATGCAACGCAGGATCGTCGATTTGCCCGAGCCGGACGGGCCGATGATCGACACCGCTTCGCCACGGCGCACGTCCAGGTCAATGCCCTTGAGCACCGGGTTGCTGCCGAACGACAAGTGCAGGTCGCGCAGGCTGACCAGGGGTTCGGCGACGGTTTCAGTAGAAGGCATAACGTCGCTCCAGGTATTGGGTAAGGCGGGAAATCGGGTAGCAATAAGCAAAGAACAGCACCAGCAGACTCAGGTAGATCACCACGGTAAAGCCGGTCAGGTTCACGGTGTTGCTGGCGATCTGCGCGGTGTCGATCACGTCGTGCACACCCACCAGGGAGGCCAGTGCGGTGCCCATGGTGATCACCGCGTAGAGGTTCATCCACGGCGGCAACATGCGCTTGAAGCACTGCGGCAGGATGATCGAGCGGAAAATCTGCCCACGGGTGAACGCCAGGGAACGCGCCGCCTCCCATTGGGTGCTGGGAATCGAGGCGATGGCGCCACGGAAGATTTCCGCGACATTGGCGCTGGCGGGCAAAGCCAGGCCGAGGGTGACCTTGACCCAGTCGGGGAACGCGACGTAGGCACTGCCGATACGAACCTCGAACGGGAACACATACGTAGTGAAGTAGATCAGCACCAGCCAGGGCGCGTTGCGGAAGACCTGCACCCAGATCCGCGCCGGCCAGCGCAGCAAGCGCAGGGGCGACAGGACCATGGCGCCAACCAGCAGCCCCGCCGCGGAACCCAGCCCAATGGCCAGCAGGCTGATGAGAATGTTCTGGCCGAACCCCGCGGCCAGGGCCGGCGACCATTGCAACAAGGCCTTGAACACCGGACTGTGCGGGGCGACATACACCAGCCAGGACAACGTCGCCAGCCCCAGCAGCACTTTGCCGAAATGTCGCCGCGGCCAGGCCAGTGGCGCGATGACGGACGAATCAATGGCCATAGCCGGGCATCCTCAGGCGCGCTTCGAGGTAGCGCCCCACGCAGTTGACGGTGAAACTCAGCAGGCCGAAAAAACCCAGGATCAGGATCATCAGCTCCAGCACGTTATCGCTCTGGGTCCAGATCATGATGGCCGCATAGGTGATGTCGCCCACGGCGATGGCCGAGGCCACGGCGGTCATTTTCACCAGGTCGATCAGGTTGTTGATCAGCGACGGCAAGGCAAAACGCAGGGCCAGGGGCAGTTGAACGTTCCATAACAATTGGCGGCTGTTGAAGGCCAGCGAACTGGCCGCCTCCAGGGTCACCGTGGGCACGGCCTCGATACCGGCCCGCAGCGCCTCGGCATGAAACGCGCCCTTGTGCAGCGAGATCACGATCACCACCCAGGCGAAGGGGGTCAGCGGGTTGGCCGCACCGACGGCCTCGGTCAGCAGCATGTTCAGCACCAGGAAGGCGCAATACAGCTGCACCAGGGTCGGCGTGTTGCGCGTGACTTCGACAAACACCCGCGCAGGCCTTGCAAGCCAGGCCTTGCCCGACGTCAACAGCGCCGCCAGGCCGACGCCCGCCAGCAGGCTGCCGACGATGGTCAGCAGGCACAGCAAGACCGTGGTCAATGCGCCCTGCTCCAGCGTGCCGCGCTGATAGGCATCGAGCAGAAAGTTGTAGTTGAGGCCGAGGCCGGCGCTCCAATGGACGAATTGCTCCAGCCAATGGGTCATGGTTCGCCCCTCAATTGGCCGCAGGCGTGGGCAATGCGGCGGCCCGCTTCGGCGACGGTTTCGGTCGCCGTGGCGATGGACAGGCGAAACCACGGCGACAAGCCATAGGCACTGCCTGCAACACCAGCCACGCCCTCGTCCAGCAGGTACGCAACGACATCGGCATCGTGCGCCAGCCGCTGACCGTCCGGGCGATAGCGCCCCAACAACCCGGCGCAGCACACAAAGACGAAAAAACCACCGTGAGGCTCGAGGACTTCAAGGCCCTCGACATTGCGCAAGGTGTTCACCAGCACATCACGGCGCTGACGATAGGCCGCGACCTGTTCCGGCAAGAAATCCAGCCCGCCCTCGAACGCCGCCAAGGCCGCCGCCTGGCCGACCGAGGACGCCCCGGAGGTCGATTGCGATTGCACCACGGTCATGGCATCGGTCAGCGCTTGTGGCCCGGCACCGAAACCGATGCGCCAACCGGTCATGGCATAGGTTTTCGACACCCCGCCCACCAGCAGGCAGCGCGATTGCAGATCCGGCGCGACGTTGAGCAGGTTCTGGGACGGGCGCCCGTCAAAGCGAATATGTTCGTAGAGTTCATCCAGCAGAATCAGTACGTGGGCATGCCGGCGCAGCACCTGGGCCAAGCCTTGCAGTTCTGCCTCGCTGTACACCGCGCCACTGGGGTTGCCGGGGCTGTTGAGGATCAGCCAGCGCGTGCGTTCGCCGATGTGTTGCTCCAGTTGGCGAGGCGTGAGCTTGCAGCCTTGGTCCAGCCCACATTCGATGAACACCGGCTCACCACCGTTGAAGCGCACGCTGTCCGGAAAGGACGGCCAGTATGGCGTCGGTACCAGCACTTCGTCGCCGTCATCGAGGGTCGCGGCGAAGGCATTGAAGATGATCTGTTTCGCGCCGTTGGCCATCACAATGGATGCCAGCGGATAGTCCAGCCGGTTTTCGGTGCTCAGCTTGCGTTGCACCGCCACTCGCAAGGCCTTCACCCCCGGCGTCGGCGTGTACTTGGTGGCGCCGGCGGCAATGGCGGCATAGGCGGCCTGCTTGATGTGCGCCGGCGTATCGAAGTCCGGCTCACCGGTGGTCAGGTCGAGAATGTCGCGACCGGCTTCACGCAGGGCCGTGGCCCGGGACTTGGCGGCGGCATTGGCGGACAGCGAGACACGCTGCACGCGCTTGGACAGGTAAAGCGTCATGGCTGAATTTGCTCCAGGACCTTGCCCGGATTGAGCAGATTGCGCGGATCAAGCGCCTGCTTGATCCGGTGCATCAGGTCCAGTTCCACGGTACTTTTGTAGCGCCCCAACTCGTTCGCCTTGCGCTGGCCGATCCCGTGTTCGGCACTGATCGAACCGCCATGGGCGTGGGCGCTGTCGTGGACCAGTCGGCTGAGGGCGGCGTAATAGGCCATGTGCGCGTCGACCGTGGAGTCCAGCGGATGGGCGACGTTGTAATGCAGGTTGCCATCCCCCAAGTGACCGAAGGTGTAATGCCGCACGCCGGGAAACCGCTCCTGCAACAGCGCGTCGGTATGGGCAACGAACGCCACGACCTGGGAAATCGGCACCGAGATATCATGCTTCATGTTGCGACCGGCACGCTTTTGCGCATCGCTCATGTTTTCCCGCAGTTGCCAGAATGCCTGGCTCTGGACGAGGTTTTCGGCAATCAGCGCATCGGCCAGCAGGTGCTGCTCGAAGGCTTCACCCAGTACCTGCTCGAAGACTTCCCGTGCATGGCTTTCACTGCGGTTATCGGACAGTTCCAACAGCGCAAACCAAGGCTGGCGAGCACTGGCGAAGGGACGCGGGCCGTCGGGAAACTGCTCGCGCAATAGCGCAAGGCACTCGGCACTGAGCAACTCGAAGGCCGTCAGGCTGGCACCAAAGCCGGCGCGGGCATGGGACAACAAGGCCACTGCCTGCTCCAGGGAGTCGAACGCCAGAAGCGCGGTGGCCTGGGCCTTGGGCAGCGGAAACAACTTCAGGGTCGCGGCGGTGATGATGCCGAGCGTGCCTTCGCTACCGATAAACAGGTCCCGCAAATCGTAGCCGGTATTGTCCTTGCGCAAGCCGCGCAGGCCATCCCAGACTTCACCCTGGGCGGTCACGACTTCCAGGCCCAGGGTCAATTCACGGGTATTGCCGTAGCGCAGCACCGCGGTGCCGCCGGCATTGGTGCCCAGGTTGCCGCCGAGGGTGCAACTGCCTTCGGCACCGAGGCTCAAGGGGAACAAGCGACCGGCTTGGCGGGCAACGTCCTGGACGGTTTGCAGGATGCAGCCCGCCTCGACGGTCAGGGTGTCGTTGTCGGTGTCCACGGCGCGTACCCGATTCATTCGGTCGAGCAACAGCAACACGGCACGGCCGCTGGCGTCCGGGGTGGCGCCGCCCATCAGCCCGGTGTTGCCGCCCTGCACCACCACCGGTGTGTCAGCCGCGGCGCAAGCCCGGACCACCGCCGCGACCTCTTCGGTACTGGCCGGGTGTACTGCGGCAATCACCTGGCCGACGTAACGGCCCTGCTTGTCGGTCAGGTACGGTGCGGCCTCCTCGCTGCCCTGCACATGCCTGGCGCCGACCAGTGCCTGTAACGTCAAAAACAACGACTGGCTCATGGTTGCGCGGCCAGGGGGGCCGTCTGACTGTACTTGGCATGCAGATCACGCAAAGCCTGGGACGGCGCCATGCCGGTGCGCTCGCCCAGTTCGATCAGCCAGCCGCTGCGGTGCCAGTCGCGCACGATGGCATCGAGTCTGGCCTGGGTGTCGTGCTCGCCCTTGCGCAGCCAGATCACCGAATTCGATGGGATCAGATCCCCCGGCAGCGGGATTTCATAACCGGCCCATTCGGCTTCGCTCAACAGCGCATGCAGGGTCGGGCTCACGTGGACCGCTGCCACGCAGCCATTGCCGCGCAACGACAGCAACGACTCGGACTGGCTGCGAAAAGCCTTGATCTGTGCGCCGTAGGTTTCCTGCAGGGGCTTGATGAAGTTGCTGCCCTGGGACACGCATACCGGCTTGCCTTTGAGGTCGGCCCACTGGCTGATGCCGGAACCCTTGCGAATCAGCGCCGCCCCACCGACCTCCTCATAAGGCGTCGGCACGTAGTCGAGAATCTCGCCACGCTCTTGGGTGAACTGCATGTTGGCGATCAGGATGTCGACTTTGCCCTGTTGCAGGAATTGCACACGGTTTGGCGCCAGCACCGACACGGTCTGGGTCTCCACGCCCAGCGCCTTGCCGATGCCCTGGGCCAACTCGATGTTGTAGCCCAGGTGCTCGCCTGTCTTGGGATCGATGGTGCCGAACGGCGCGCCACTGAGCATCACCCCGACGCTGATGGCATGCCGTTGCTCGATCCGGTCCAGCGTGGCATCGGCGTGGGCCAGGCCGGCCGCGCAGCCGACGGACCACGCCAGGCACAGGCTGACCAGGGTTCGTGGGGCGAAAAATGAAATCATGGGCAATGACCTTGAACGTCGGTGGTTGAAGATAGAAAACAGGCGCGACGATCCTCAGGCGCCGTTGGCCTGGAACTGTTTCTGCAGCTCCACCAAGGCGGGTGACGCCGGGGTGATGCGGTTACGGGTCTGGGCCTCGATCAGCCAACCGCTGCGGTGCAATTGCTTGATGATCGGGTCGAGCCTGGCCTGGGTATCGCTTTCACCCTTGCGCGTCCAGATCACCGAGGGCGCCGGGTTCAGCTCCGGGCTCAGGGCGCGGTAACCCTGCCATTCGGCGTTGTCGGCAATCAGTGGATTGATCAGCGTGGCATCGTGCACCGCCGCGACGCAGTTATTGCCACGCAGTGCCAGGAGTGATTCCGAGGAGCTCTTGAAAGCCTTGATCTGGACGCCCAGCTCGGTGAGCGGCTTGATGTAGCTGCTGCCCTGGGAGGTGCACACCGGTTGATTCTTCAGGTCTTCCCAGCGGCTGATCGTACTGTCCTTGAGCACCGCCGCGGTGCCGCCGACGCGGTAGAACGGCGTGGGTACGAACCCGAGGATTTCACCGCGCTCGGCGGTCCATTCCATATTGGCGATCAGCACATCGACTTTGCCCTGTTGCAAGAACTGCACGCGGTTGGCGGGCAATACCGGCACCAGTTGCACCTCGGCGCCCAGTTGCCGGCCCAATTCCTGGGCGAGCTCGACGTTCAAGCCGCGCGGTTTCTGGGTGGCGGGGTCGATGCTGCCGAACGGGCCACCGGACAGCAGCACACCCACCGCCAGTTCGTGGCGCTGTTCGATCTTGTCCAGGGTGGCATCGGCCTGGGCGATGTTGACGGCTGACAATGAAATCAAGGCGCCCAGCATGACAGGCAGCAATCGTTTTACGGGTGAGCGCTCGAGCAACATGGATTTCCCCTCATGGATGGCCGGCGTCCCCCGACCTGATGAGTGGGCATCCTAGGTAGCACTTGGAGGCAAAGGAAATTCAAATATCTAATATCGTTATAACTCTCAGGGTTTGGTTTCCAGGCGAAAAACTTATAACCGCTGCTTTACTGGCCTACAGTCAAGCACCCGCCGCAACGCCCCCATCAACTCATAAAAATCTGTAATGTTTAGGTTTACACCCTTGATGTGAAACAAACGCCATGTCGACCCTCGATCTCGAATTACTGCGCACCTTCATCGCCGTGGTCGATCACCACAGCTTTGCCGAAGCCGGCGCCCAATTGTCTCGCACACAATCTTCAGTGACCCAGCACATGCAACGCCTGGAGCAGCAAGTCGGGGTCAGCCTGTTCGAAAAACGCGGACGGCAAAAACAGCTCACGGAAGCCGGCCGGCAATTGCTGCGGCATGCGCGACAGATGCTATCGCTCAATGACGATGTCCTCAGCTCCCTGCGTGAGAGCAGCCTCAGTGGCGTGCTGCGCATCGGTTCGCCCCACGACATCGCCGACACCATCCTGCCCCCGATCCTCAGTCACATTGCCCGCTCGGCCCCGCGCTTGCGCCTGGAAATCGATGTCGGACGCAGCCCGTTCCTGATGGACGACCTGCATCGAGGCAAGGTCGACATGATCATTTCCACCCGCCAGGATCCGAGCCTTGAAGGCTTCGCCTTGCGCACCTCGCCGGTGTGGTGGATCTGCTCGGCCCAGTACCTGCACAACCCCGGCGAACCGTTGCCGCTGATTCTGGTGGATGAGCCCAGCATCTATCGCCGCTATGCCCTCGAGGCGCTCGAACGCGCCAAGATTCCCTGGCGCCAGGCCTACCTGGCCTCGAACCTGATCGGCATCAAGGCCGCGACCCGCGCGGGTCTAGGGGTGACCCCACGCAGCATGGAAATGCTCGGCCCGGACATGCGGGTGTTGGGGGAAAACGATGGTTTACCGCGGCTCCCGGACGTGACTTATCACCTGTGGATTCGACCCAATACCGTCAACCCATTGGTACGCCGGGCTTACGAGTTGATCCGCAGCAACCAGGGGCACGGGAACTGATACGCCCGTGCCCCTTCGCAGGACTTTGACCGGCGTCAGGCCCCTGAGCGAATGCGCTCGACCAGGCGAGCCTGGAGTTTTTCCAGCTCCTCGGGATCGGCCTTGCCCCGGCCATGCACACCCGGCTCCTCGCCTTCCCAGCGAGGAATGATGTGCATGTGAATGTGAAAGACCGTTTGCCCGGCCACAGCGCCATTGAACTGCGCAACCTGGACCCCGTCCGGCTGCAACTCTTCCACGATGATGCGCGTCAGGCGCTGTACGGCAGACATCATCGCGCCCAGGACAGCGGGCTCGACTTCGAGGATGTTGCGCGCCTGGGAGGCTTTGGGGATGACCAGCACATGGCCGCGCGATTGAGGAAAGATATCCAGGAAGGCCAGCACATCGGCGTCTTCGTAAATCTTGTAGCACGGCGCATCGCCGCGAAGGATCAGCGCAAAGATGTTCTGCGGATCGTAGTGACCGTGGAGACTCATGTTCACTCCTTGAATGGGTGTGGAGAGGTGGGTTGCCGGTAAGAGATTTAGCACAGTCCAGTGGCAACGTCTCGTAAAGGCCTGCTTGAACGTCAGGGCTGGGCTTGCTGGGGAGGGTGTCGTATCCGTTGGTATCGGTGCTGGATGCCGGACCGCTATCGCGAGCAAGCTCGCTCCCACAGGGGATTTGCGGGGGGCACTCCATCACGGTTCGCCGCCGGCCATTGTGGGAGCGAGCTTGCTCTCGATGGCGGTGGGTCAGTGGGCGTCAGGGCTGGTTGCCGGGTCACTTTCGCGGGCTTCCTTCAGCGTAACGGCAATTTTCCGCTGCAATTCACTTTCCGAAAACGGCTTGTGCAGAACCGGCCGCGCGGCGTACTCGGCCGGCAGCCCGCTGGCGCCGTATCCGGTGCTGAACAGGAAGGGGATTTGGCGACCGCGAAGAATGTCGGCCACCGGGAACACACGCTCGCCGGCCAGGTTGACGTCCAGGATCGCCAGGTCCACCTGCACCGAGCCGGCGATTTCACATGCAGCAGCGAGCCGGGCGACCGAGGCCACCACTTCGCATCCGAATTCTTCCAGCATCTCCTCGATCAACAGGGCGATCGCGCCTTCGTCTTCGACGACCAGCACCCGGATTCCAGCCAATGGGCTCATGCCCCGCTCGCTCCAATCGGGAACGAAAAGCGACAGTAAACGCCTTGTGGGGCATAGGTGAGGTCAAACGTGCCACCCAGGTCGCGCTCGATGCAGCGCTTCATCAGGCGTGAACCCAGCCCTTCCCGTTCCGGCGGGGATACCTGCGGCCCTCCACGCTCCTGCCAGTCGAGGGTCAGCCATGTTCCGTCCGCTTGGGTCTGCAGGTGCCAGGTGACAGCAAGCGTCCCCGTCTCGACCGACATGGCCCCGTACTTGAGCGCGTTGATCGCCAATTCATTGAGGGTCATCGTCAGGTTGAGCGCCACGCGGGTGCCGATGTCCACGCAAGCGCCCTCGATCGCGACACGGCCAGGCTCATGCCCAAAGACCGGCAGCAGCACTTCATGGGCCAGGGTGTCGAGTGGCGTCTGCCCCCAATGGCGCTTGGTCAAGAGGTCATGTGCACGGGACAATGCCAACAGCCTGGCTTCGAAACGCCTGTAGCCGTCCTTCGCATCCTCTGCATTGCGCGCGGTCTGGGCCGCCAGCGATTGCACCGTGGCCAGGGTGTTCTTGACCCGGTGATTGAGCTCGTCGATCAGCGTTTTCTGCCGGTTCTCCGCCTGTTTTCGCTCGGAAATATCGACCAGCATGTTGATGGCGCCCACCAGGTTTCCATCGGCGTCATGCAACGGCGTGGGAAACGGCGTGAACGGTACATGGCTGCCATCCGGCCGCTCCGCGATGGCCTCGACCCCGCGTATCGGCCGGTTTTCCTTCAGCGCCACCGCCATCGGGCATTGATCGTGGGGAAGCGCGGTTCCGTCCGTATTGAACAGCTTCCAGGTCACACACCACATGTCGCCCAACTGCGGGGTGCGCCCCGACAGTTCGACAGCGGCGCGATTGTAGAACGTGATGCGACCCTCGGCGTCGGTGGTGTACACCGCGGCAGGCAATGCTTCGAGCAGATTGCGCATGTGCCGTTCGCTTTCGCGGATCTGGTTTTCCATCCGCCGCGCCAGCGTGACGTCCTGCAGCACCCGCACGCCATAACGAAACGCACCGTTGGCGTCCCTCACCGACGAGCTGTGGATGTCGAGGTAGACCACCTCGCCATCGGGCTTCAGGGCGCGCTTGCGCAGCACGTAGTTATCCAGTTCGCCAGCCACCTGGCGGGCGTACAACCCCGCATCCTGCGCGATGCAGTCCGGGTGGGTGTAGTCCAGGAACGTCATCGACAGGAGCTCCTCCCGCGACCGACCCAGCATGTTGCACAGGGCGTCGTTCACCCGGAGCAAGCGACCGTCGATATCGACCTCGGAAATCCCGATGGTCACCGCCTCATAGGTCGCCGAAAGCCGCTCATCGCTCTCCTGGCGCGCCACCTCGGCCGCATGGACACAGCTCCTGTCAATCGTGAAGCAACGGGTGTTGAAAAGCCTTCCGTCCTCGAAGCGCCCGTTCGAAGTGATGGTGACATGCTTGATCGAGCCGTCTTTCGCCCTCAGCCGCGCCGGATAACTCTCCAGGCAGTCGCCACTGCCCAGCTTGGCGAGGATGTCGCCGATAACCGGTTCGTCGACATGAAACTCGGTGATGTGCCGCCCGATGTATTCCTCTGCCGGATAACCCAGCAGCGCCAGCTCCGCCTTGTTGGCACGCAGGATGATGCCCTCGCCACTGACGATATGCAGGCCCACGGCGCTGTTTTCGAAAAAGTCTTCCAGGTCGGCACTCTTGCGCCGAAGCTCCTCGGCCATGGCATGGTGCGCCGAAACATCCTGGAAGCAGTTGATCACCCCTTGAATGACGCCCCGCCGATCCCTGAGGGCGCGGATGTTCATCAGCGCCACGAACCGCGAGCCATCCGGGCGTTGGATGATCACTTCCTGGTTGCGCGGCGCAATGCCTGTATTGAGCGCCGTAGCCGTCGGGCAGTGTTCGAATGCCAGCGGCGTGCCATCGGCCAGGAACAATCGATAGGCACCGCAAAAACGGTCGCCGCGCTCACCGAGTGCCGGCGCCCTTCCCCACAGCTCGGCCGCCTCGCTGTTGTACCGGACAAGCCACCCCTGGTGATCGCAGAGGTACACCGCACCTGGAATGGCATCGAGCGCGCTCGTCCCCATTGCGATCAAGCTTTCGTATTCGCTCGGCGCATGGGTTTGCGTGGGTAGCTCTTCAATGTTCGACATCTGTCATCCTCAAACCGCCTGGCTGAAACCTTTCGCAGGGGCATCAATGGAGTCTAGATCCCTATTCATCGAACGAGTTCAGCAAAACTCGACACCACAACCTCCGCGCCTCAAAACTTGAAGAGCGCCTGGGGTGTCTGGACCATTAACGCATGCATCAGCGACGCCGAACACTCCAACGCGCGCAATTGCGCGATGACCGTCTCGAAGCCGACATGCGCTTCATGCTGAGTGTGTGGCCAATCGCTGCCCCAGACCAGGCGTTCGGGGCCGAAACTGCGTTCCAGCAGCGCCAACGAGGCGCGGGCGAATTCAAGGTTGCGCGGGGCCGTTGCGCCCAATCGATAGATACCGGACACCTTCATCCACACCTGCCCGCCCTGCCCCAGCGCCATCAATTGGGCGAAGCCAGGCTGATCCAGCCCCGAACGCGCATCCGGGCGGCCGAAATGATCGACCACCAACTTGATGCCCAACGGCAACAGCTGAGCCATCAACCCCGGCAAGTCCACCAGATTGGCATGCAACTCGACATGCCAATCGAGTTCCGCGATGTGGCCCAACAAGCCGCTCCAGGCGATGTCACGAAAATCAGGCAAGGCTTTGCCCATCAGGTTCAAGCGCACACCGACCACGCCCGACCGGGCCATGTCCTCCAGCTCGGCGCGGCTGACGTCTCGCTCCACCACCACGACCCCGCGCAACTGCTCCGGTGCTTGCCGTAGCGCGGCCAGCAGGTAGCGGTTATCGGTGCCGAGAAAGCTCGGCTGCACCAACACGCCATGGCTCAAGCCATGGGTGTGCAAGTGGCCCAGGTATTGAGCGAGCGTGGCGTCATAGTCGGGTGTGTAGCGCCGGACAGCGGCCAGTTCCAGCTCACGAGTGAACACGTGGGCGTGGCAGTCAATGCCGGTCATCGGTTTGGTACAGGTATCAACCATGGGTTTCATCTATCGACAATAAGGGAAATCAGGCCCGGGCGCTCTGGCTGTCAGGCTCAACCACAGGCGCCGATGCAGCGGTGGCTTCCAGGCTGCGGCCGCGGGTTTCCGGCAGGCACAGCGCCGCGATCACCGCCACGCCGTAGGCAATCCCGGCGTCGATGCCAATGGCCGAGCCCAAGGACATGGAATCGCTCATGTGGCCGACCAGGAACGGGAACACCGACGAGAGCACCCGGCCGAAGTTGTAGCAGAACCCCACACCGGCGCCGCGCACATCCGCCGGGTACAGCTCGTTGAAAAACGCCCCGAGGCTCGCCGGAATACCGGCCGCGAAGAAGCCGAGCGGGAACCCCAGGAACAACATCTGGGTGTTGGTCAACGGCAGGAACACATAGCACTGCACGGTGACCACGCAGCACAGCGCGAACAACACGATGTTCTTCCGACGTCCAATGCGATCGATCAACAGGCCACTGACTACGCAGCCGCACCAGAAGGCGAAGATGATCACCGCCAGGTAGCCGCCGGAGTTGAGCACCGACAGGTTGCGCTCGGTCTTGAGGAAGGTCGGCAGCCAGGTCATCACGGCATGGTAACCACCGTGCGCCCCTAGCCCCAGCAACCCGCCAAACAAGGTCACGCGGATCAACTCGGGGCGAAAGATACCGGCCAGGGACTTGAAGAAACTTTGCGGGATGACGTTGTCTTTTTTCAGGCGCTGGAAACTGTCGGGCTCTTCAACGTTGCGTCGCACCCAGATGATCAGGAACGACGGCAGCAGGCCCACGACGAACATCACCCGCCAGGCCATGTCCTGCGGCACGAGGGAATAGATCAAGGTAAAGACGCCGACCGCCAGCCCCCAACCCACCGCCCAGGCGCTTTGCACCGTACCCATGACCTTGCCACGGTACTTGGGGTTGATGGTCTCGGCCATCAATACCGCGCCGGCGGCCCATTCCCCGCCAATCCCGAAGCCTTGCAACGCCTTGACGATCAACAGCTGGTGGAAGCCCGTGACGAACGCCGACAAGAAGGTGAAGAATGAAAACCACATGATCATCCATTGCAACGTGCGCACCCGACCGTAGCGGTCCGACAGCGTCCCGCCGACCCAGCCGCCGATGGCCGAAGTGACCAGGGTCACGCCGCTGACCAGCCCGGCATCGCCCTTGGTCAGGGCGAACGCGGCGATCAATGCCGGTATCGCCAGGCCGAACATCTGTACTTCCAAGGCGTCGAGCGACCATCCGCCGAAACAGGCCCAAAACGTTTTGCGCTCCCGCGCAGTGACTTGGCGATACCAACTGAACATGATTTCTTATCCTTGTAAGTGGAACGAAAGGCAGCCGAGAGCGAACCGCGCCGCTACAGGGCCAGTCATGACAAACAAAACGGTAAGGACAGCGGCGATCGACTCGCCGCTAGCCGGATCGGGTCAGCGAATTTCCACGCGGTAGCGGAAGTGCTCGGCATGCCCGCGGGAGCGTCGCCACTCCAGGGGATTGCCGGCGTAATCCCGTGCCAGGCGCTCGATCACCACCACCGGGCTGTTGACCGGCACCTGCAGCAATCTTGCGTGCACCTCATTCACCGATTCGGCGGTGAGGGTTTCTTCGGCATAGGCGACAACCTGGCCGCAAACCTCTTCATAAATGGGGTAAAGCAACGGGCCCTTTTGGCTCAGGTCGATGTCGAGCAAGGTTTGGAAGCGGCTACGGGGCAACCAGATTTCTTCGGCGAGCACCGGCTCCACTTCCAGCAGACGCACCCGCACCAGGCGAATCACCGGCGCATCCACCGGCAACCCCAGCGCCTGGGCCACCGCCGATGGCGCGGCCACCGGTTCCACGGACAAGATCCGGCTCTCGGGGACTCGGCGTTCACCAGAAGCGCTTTGAAAACGGAAGAAACGGAACAACGACGACTGAAACTGCGGCCGGCGAATGAAAGTACCGCGCCCCTGCTGGCGCTCCAGGATGCCCTCGCTGACCAGCGCATCGATGGCCTTGCGCACTGTGCCGGTCGACAACTGGTACTCCGCTGAAAGGGCGGCCTCGGTCGGAATCGCCTCCCCCGGGCGCCAGCGGTTATTGGCGATCTGCTCAGCCAATTGGTCACGCAAACGTTGGTAAAGCGGCAGACGGACATCGCTGGAGAGAGAGCTCATTGACCTTATTCACCTTGTTATCTAGTCATATATATGAATATGAGCGACGAGTATTTACCCAGGCTCGATGGCTGTCAAGAAGTGCCAGGGTGTCTCGTTGACGAATGGTGAATCCAACTACGCAGCCGCCCGCAATCTGCCGGGCGGCGTGCGGCCAACTCAGTTGAGATGAGCCTTGAGCTCAGCCCCGGCCTGCCTCATCGCGGCCTTCACTTCCGGTACCTGGCTCAGCGGATTGAGCAAGCCATAGTCATGAATCATTCCGTTGTAACGAACCGCCGTCACCTCCACGCCGGCAGCATCGAGCTTGCGGGCATAGGCTTCGCCCTCATCCCGCAGAACATCGAGCCCTGCGGTTTGCACGAGGGCCGGTGGCAGCCCTTCCAACTGATCGAGGCTTGCCTTGAGTGGCGAGGCATGAATCTGCGCACGCTCGTTCGGGTCTGCCGTGTAGCTATCCCAGAACCAAGTCATCATGTTCCTGGTGAGGAAGTGCCCTTCGGCGAATTGCCGGTATGAATCGGTATCGAAGCTCGAGTCGGTTACCGGCCACAGCAGCAGTTGGAAGCGAAGCTTCGGCGTGGCTTTTTCCTTCGCCATCAGGCTCACGACCGCCGCCATATTGCCGCCGACGCTATTGCCGGCCACGGCCAATCGCTTGCCATCCACGTTGATCTCCTGACCATGCTCGGCGACCCATTTGGTCGCGGCGTAGGCTTGGTTTATCGCGGTAGGGTAATGGGCTTCGGGAGACGGCGTGTAATCGACATACACCGCGACGGCGCCCGAAGCGACGACCAGGTCGCGAATCAATCGGGCATGGGTCGGGTAATCCCCCAACACCCAACCACCGCCATGAAAAAACATGAACACGGGCAGCGGCCCCTTGACCTTCTGCGGCCGTACAACCGTCAACTTGATCGCCTTGCCGTCGGCCATGATCGTTTTGTCACTGACCTCGATGCCCGACATATCGACCTGAACCGACTTCTGGGCGCCGGTCAGGACCGCACGCGCCTCCTGCGGGCTCAACTGCTCGAGAGGTTTGCCACCCCCTGCCGCCAACGCGCTCAAGAACGCCTGGGTCTGATGCTCAGGTACCGGATTCGCGGCAGCCATGGTTGCCCCCACAGACAGCGCGATCATTGCGGGCACAGCTTTCGATAGATGTTTCATGTTTGCTCCTGGAGCGATGGGTTTTATGTGAAGCGATTGAGGTGGCCTTCCCTGACTCAAACCAGGCGAGCTCCACCGTCGACATTGATCGTGGCGCCGTTCATGAAGCCGTTGCTCATCAGGAACACCACCGCCGCACCTGCTTCGTCAGCGGTCCCCAGGCGATGCAGCGGCAGGGTCCGCTCAAGTGCAGCAACGAAGCCATCGCGCGCGTCCCCCATGGCCTTAGCGAGGATGGGGGTATCGATCGGACCGGGTGACAGCGTATTGACGCGGACAGGCGCCAGCTCGAGGGCGAGACCACGGGCAAGGGCTTCCATGGCGGCAGATGCGGCGGCAAGCACGGCGGTACCGTAGGCATTCGGGCGATCCGCCAGAGAACCGGAAATGAAGGTCACCGAACCATCCCGGGAGAGGCGATCCCCCAGGGCCCTCAAGACATGGATCGCGGCCCAGATTCGCTCGTCAAAGGCGCGACGCAGGTAGGCAATGTCCGCATCCAGGGTCTTGCCAGCCACAAAGGTTCCGGCCAGGAGCACCAGGTGGTCCACTTTTTCGATATCCGACAAAGCGTCATACAGGGTTTCACTTTGGGTGACGTCCGCAACCCGCCAGCTTTCAAAACCATGCTGCGCAGCAATCTTTTGCGCGCGGACGGCGTCCAGGCCCACTACACGGACCTTGCCTCCAGATTGTTTCGCCTGGATGGCAGCAGCCAGACCGATCCCGGAGGTGCCGCCAAATATGACGATACTCTTACCCGTCAAGTCGCCCGCTCCGCTTATGTTTGTCGAAAGAATGGATTTCATTTGATTTTCCTCATGCACGGGTTATCAGATTGAGCAACTTGCCAATCTGCTTCGAATAACCTCACTAGTTACCTGATCGGTTGCGTAGCCAACTGGATACTGCCTGGGCAAATGCTTCAACGTCTTTTCCGCTACCGGTAATGATCCACTTCAACATCACGACATCATCAGGGACGAAAATCGCCCCATAACTTGCCAACTTAACCATCAACTCGACCGACTCACCGCCTGCGGCCTGTTTACCAACCAGAACACCCGATTGAGCGAGAACAATGGCGCCCAGCCCTAGCCCCGCAATTAACTTGCGCGCCTTGTCGAAACGTTGAAGTTCAGCGATGACTTTTATATCGTCCCACAGGTAGTCTTTTGTACCGACCCCATCCATGACCGCCACCGCATCGAAACATTCGCTGTGCAGCTCTTCCAGATCCTCGGCTTTAACATCATCGAATGTCATTACACCGACACGGCAAGTGTCGGCAGAAAAAATTCTGAGGTCATATTCCTTACGCCACACCCCCATACAGGTCACCAACATCGCGACGTCAAGCCGCTGTGGCGGGACAATAATGGCTAAACTTTTCATCATGGTGTCCTTGCAAACGCAGCCCTGACTGGGCGTGCCACTTAAGAAGCACGTAGGCATCGGGTAACGCTGCCCCTTTCAGCCACTGCGCCGACTGCCGGGGTTGAAAGAGCATTGACCAGAGGACTTTTAAAATACAGTCGCCCAAGGGCTTAGGAGCTAAACCGTAGTGGTTTAAATGGTTCCAACCCAAGACTGCCAGGGCCTGATGTTACTTACGCAAATTTTGTGCAAGTGTTAAACCTCTCGGCCTATTCCTTTTCCGGCGATCAAGCAAATATGATCAAGCCGCGCAGTGAGTCGCGCACGACGCCTTATATATAACCGGTTTTTTTCAACCAGCGGCGCCGTTCCAATCAACTACATTACGCCTGCGGGGTGTTAAATGGACAGGACCATGGCGAGGCATCGGACCTTATACAGTTACAATCAAATCAGTATTCGCTTCCCTATTCTCCCCCCGCTGTCTTGTCCAGAAATCCAAGCAGCCCTGGCACATATTGCACTTCTTCCCGGATGTCTTGATTACGCGCTGACGTGCCGGGAACAAGAGGTCTTCCAGTGGTCGATTTCAGGCATTTGGGTGAACGAAGAGGACCGGCACCGTCATTATCGCAGTGAGCAGATACAAGTCTTGTTTCGCTGCCTCATCCAGCGAAACGCTTCGTTGATCTGCTGCAGCGAGGGCCAAACTGAACATCTCTGGTCAACCTGCCTTGGCAAACAGTTAGCCGTAAGGCAACGCTAGCGATGAACATCCCTGACCACTTCGATCAGCGAATCCCAAGGCGTGGGTGCAGGGAATATCTCCTGCAGGAATTCCAAAAATGCCTTGACGTTCGGACTGCCCCGTCGGCTCTCTGGCCAGAGAGCGGTAATGGTGAACCTGTCCACGGCGAATTCCGGGAATACGGGGACCAGTTCGCCCCGCTGGACATAAGGTGCAGCCACGTAGGTCGGAGAAATGCCTATGCCTGCGCCTGCCGCGAGCACCACGGCGACAGCATCGCTGACATCAATGATCATGCTGGCGTTGGGCGTAATCTCCACCACGCGCTCCCCTACCTGAAACGGCCAGCGCAGGGCCTGCCCAGTGCTTTGATAGCGGAAGTTGACGCAGTCGTGATTGACCAGATCGTCGATGCTGCGCGGCATGCCTTTCCTGGCAAGGTACGCTGGCGAAGCGAAGGTGCAGATTCGATGAGGACCGAGCGGCCTGGAAACAAGCCTTGAATCAGCCAGGTTTCCGACGCGAATCGCTACGTCGATGCCCTGTTCGATGATGTCTGCAAATTGATCGCCTAAACGCAAGTCCACCGTCAGTTCAGGGTAGCGTTCACGGAACGCCGGGAGCGCTGGCGCGAGGATGTTGACACCGATGGGCAGGGGCGCAGTCACCTTTAACGTCCCGGACGGTTCTCCTCGCGCTGCAACGGCGGCCTGCTCGATCTGTTCCACTTCGCGAATCACACGCAAGGCACGCTCGTAGAGCTCGCGCCCTTCCGGTGTCAGGACCAATGCACGGGTGGTGCGACTGAAAAGCCGCAGTCCAAAGTGTTCCTCCAATCGTTGGACACTTTTACTGACGGCCGAAGGCGATACGGAGAGATCCCGGGCAGCAGCCGAGTAGCTACCCAGGGATGCCGTGCGTGCAAACGCTATGAGACCGGTCAATCGGTCTAGACCCATTTGTGCTTTCATGGAACAAGAATACGCATTGCAACGCCCCATTATCAAACTGGTCGCTGGGAAGCCTTCGAAACACGACTCCCACCCATTTGTGCCATTGCGGCACGTCTGATTTTCCGTTGAAGCAGGTTTCAACGACCTGCGTAAATCCCTATGTTGTCGCCGTGCGCCATGCCGTCTTTGCGGGTCTGAAAGCGCCTCTGTGGATACCAGGCAAAGGGTGCTCGGGAAATGATAAGAATTAATGACCTCGCCATTTTTGTGCGAGCGGCGACCGTTGACAGTTTTTCGGTCGTGGCACGGGAAATGGATTTGTTTCCTGCGCAAATAAGCGCCGCCATCAAGCGCCTGGAGTGCGAGCTCGATACACGCTTGTTTGCCCGGTCCACTCGCAGCCTTCGACTCACCGCTGAGGGGGAACGCTACCTGCCCTATGCCCGGGACGTTTTGAATACGCTGAATGAGGGAAAAGCGGGACTGCAGCAAAGCGACCCGCAACTGCGTGGGGTCTTGCAAATCGCCAGCGCCTCGGACTTCGGAAGAAATGTCCTGCTGCCCTGGCTGATCGATTTCCGGCGGGACAACCCTGGCCTGGTTCTTCGAATCATGCTTTCAGACCAGGTTTCGGACATATTCCGCGATCCGATAGACGTCGCGGTCCGCTATGGCACCCTACAGAATGCGGACTTCATCTCCATGCCGCTGGTACCCGTCAACCGCCGGGTAGTTGCAGCCTCACCTGCCTATCTGGATGAGCATGGACGGCCTGAGACCGTGCAGGATTTAATCGGGCACGCTTGCCTGCGTTTTCATTTGAACGGCAAGCTGTACGACCGGTGGATATTCCCCAAAGAGCCGCAGAGCGATTGCATCATCATCAACGGTCCAGTGCTGAGTGACGATGCGGATGTCATTCGACGATGTGCGATCGCGGGAGAAGGCATCCTGTACAAATCGTGGCTGGACATTTGCGAGGACGTACGGGCTGGAAGGCTGGAGGTCTTGCTGCCTGACGTCGCGGGCGAGCCTTATCCTCTCAACTTCGTTTGCCCCCATCGAAAGCAATTCACTCCCGCCATACGCACGCTGTACGCCTACTTGAAGGACCGGTGTGAAATGCTGTTGAAGGAACCTTTGTAGCCCTGTGCTGAGTGAGTGCAGCGTCCGGTGCCGCACCTGAGCGCAATTAACAACGTTTAACTCGCACGCTCGCGCCCCGCGCCCAAGAATGAAGCCCTCTGCCAAGACCTGTTTTCTCAAGCGGGGAGCTGCCGGCCCATCTTGCGGTGCGCCGGACATTTCCCTGCTGGCTACGGGTAGTACCGCCCCTTCGCCCGCCCAATTTCACATGGAAATGAAGCATGTTGCCTGCACCCCATCACTCAACCGCCGCCCTGAAGCCACTCTGGCTGCTTGCCCTGCTCACAGGCAGCGCCGCACCGGCGATGGCAGCGGAACTCGCGCAAAGCACACCCGGCTTTCTCGACGGGGCGACGTTGCAAGTCCTCAGCCGCAACTTCTACCTCAACAATGACTATCGCGCCCCGACCCCGGCAGGCAAAAGCTACAAACAGGAATGGGCCCAGGGCTTCATCGCCTCGTTCGAGTCCGGCTTCACCCCCGGCACGATCGGCGTAGGCATCGATGCCCACGGGTTCCTGGGGTTGAAACTGGACGGCGGCAAGGGGCATTCCGGAACGGGCTTATTGCCGCTGGATGAGGATGGGCGAAGCGAGGAGCATTACTCCAGTGCGGGCGGCGCGCTGAAATTCAACACCTCACGCACCACCCTGGCGGTCGGCGAAATGACCGTGCAGAGCCCGGTATTCGATACCGCAGACAAGCGCCTGCAACCCGAATACGCCAGCGGCCTGCTGCTCTCCAGCCGCGAATTCAACGGGCTCGACCTGCAGGCGGGTCACTTCAGTGCGTTCAAGAATCAGGACGCCTCGACCAGCAAGGGTGATTTTTCCGGGTATGGCGCGACGACGCGCAACAGCGCCATCGACTTCATCGGCGCCGACCTGTTTACCGGGCAAGCCCTGGGCGGCGCGCTCTACGCCTCCGAACTGAGCGATACCTGGCGCCAGTACTATGCCAACCTGCATGCCACCCTTGGCGAACTGTTCCTTGACGGCAACCTGTACCACACCCGCGACTACGGCAAGGCCAACGCCGGGGCCATCGACACCACGGCCTATAGCCTGAGTGGCAAGTACCGGCTCAATGCCCAGGCGTTCACCCTGGCCTATCAGAAAATCAACGGCGACACGCCCTTCGATTTCGTCGGCGGCGATTCCATCTACCTGGCCAATTCGATCAAATATGCCGACTTCAACGGCCCGGGCGAGCGCTCATGGCAAGCGCGCTACGACCTCGACCTGGGCACCTTGGGCATCCCTGGCTTGAGTTTCATGGCCCGCTATGTGACCGGACGCGGGATCGACGGCAGCCATGCCCCCCAAGGCGGTGCCTACAACCCGTTCGATAGCGATACCGGCACTTACAGTCCGCAACAAGGTGCTGGCGGACGCCACTGGGAGCGCGACCTGGACCTGCACTACATCGTGCAGTCAGGTCCGGCCAAGGACCTGTCGTTGCAACTGTCCCATGTCACCCATCGCGCCAACAGCGCCCAGGCCGGAGACGACATCGACCGGCTGTATATCGTCATAGAGTACCCGCTCAAGCTGGGGCCGCTCTGACCCTCGCACGTCAGGAAACCGAAGGTCGACGAACCCGCTCAGCGCCAGCCTCTTGCCCATGTTCCGTACATCCGCGAATTACTTGCGCGAGGCCTTCTCGGTCATCCGAGTGGCACGTATGCTCGCCTCTTCGGCGGTACGTTGCGCCTGCTCGGCCATTATCTGCGCCTGCTCAGCCTTCCTGTAGGCCTCATCCGCCCTGAGCCTTGCCGTTGCGGCGTTATTTTCCGCCGATTCCAGTCGGGCCTCCACTTCCTGGGCAAGCTTATTGCTGCACCCGGCGGTGGTTGCCAGAAAAAAAATCATTAATACGACAGGCAAATATCTATTCAGGGCCATGGTTATTTCCTCGGTCAAGCGCTGCAGGAAAAACGTCTAACAACTGGCTTGAGTATCTGACACCCCCCCTTGCCCACTCTGATCTTTGTCAACTGTATGGCTCGTCCAACGCCGCACATGGGTTCACTTCGTCCTGTAGACCGATAGTGAAGGTATGCAACCCATCCATTGCGCCCCCACTGCGCCAATCGACAATCGGTATCGCTTTAGGCGACAAAAAACAGGAATGGACGAGTTGTTCTTCTATGCTTGCTCTCCTACTAAAGGAGTTTTTCCCCATGGACGAGTCCGAACCCCGACTCCTGGGGGTGCATGCTCTCAAGACCCCTTGCTCGAACTGCAGCGAGCTTGAACTGTGCCTGCCCATTGGCCTGACGGGGGGTGAAGTCGAGCGCCTCGACAGGCTGATCACCCGGCAGGTGAAGGTCAAGAAAGGCGCAGCGCTGTATCGCACCGGCGACCCACTGCGCTCGCTGTATGCAGTGAGATTGGGCTTCTTCAAGACCAGCGTCCTTTCGGTAGACGGTCGCGAACAGGTCACTGGTTTCCAGATGCAAGGCGAAATGCTTGGCCTGGACGCTATCAGTACCGATCACTACGCCTGTAATGCCATTGCCCTGGAAGACAGCGAAGTCTGCCCGCTGCCTTTCAACCGCCTGGAAAAACTGGCCCACGACTTGCCGTCGTTGCAGCACAACCTGAACAAACTCCTGAGCCAGGAAATCGTGCGCGACCACAGCATGCTGTTGATGCTCGGCAACATGAACGCCGACGAACGCCTGGCGGCGTTTCTATTGAACCTATCCCAGCGGCTCAACATGCGAGGTTATTCCTCCAGGAAATTTGTGCTGCGCATGAGCCGCGAAGCCATCGGCTCCTACCTGGGCCTGCGCCTGGAGACCATCTGTCGGGGAATCGCCCACCTGCGCCAGGAGGAGCTGGTGGACATGCATGGGCGCAATGTCACGATTCTGGATTTGCCTGGTCTCAAGCAAAAATTCGCCGGTTGTCATCGTCATTCGGAACGGTGATACCTGCTCTGCATGACATCTGATCTACATCAATACCACTCAACGCCTCCAAGCCGAAATTAAGACTCAGCGTTCGAACCTTTGCATCGACGAAGGTTACCGAACCTCCCGTCTCATGGAGGCCTTGATCATGGCAACGCACCTGCAAGGTACAAAACCGGTCATCCCGACCGTCACACCTCACCCTTCGGCCGACAGCTTGCGAAAGGTCGAGGCCAGACGCCTGTCGCTGGGTTTGCCGATCGCTCGCTCAACGGG
Source organism: Pseudomonas sp. NFACC14 (assembly GCF_900106885.1). Classification (NCBI taxonomy): domain Bacteria; kingdom Pseudomonadati; phylum Pseudomonadota; class Gammaproteobacteria; order Pseudomonadales; family Pseudomonadaceae; genus Pseudomonas; species Pseudomonas sp. NFACC14. Next base: position 39,192 of record NZ_FNOA01000004.1, on the reverse strand, counting down.
CCATGACGGGACGGGTCGTCAATGGTTTGGGCTGGAGCCTGCTGCTGGTGATCTGGGTGGCTCCGGTACCTGGTCATCAGGCCAAGTACCCGCCCGGACATCACCAAAGAGGAAAATCAAATGTCCAATTCAGTGAAAAAAATGCCGGTCAAAACCGAAGAAAATGCTCCGCATCCCGCCAAGACTCAGCTCAGGCATCCATTTGAAAAGCTCCGCCAGCAGGTGGATCGCCTGTTCGATGACTTCAACCGGGGCACAGGGCTTTCGCCCTTCAGTCGCGGATTGTTCGATGTCGAACCCTTCTGGCGTAGCGAGTTCTTCACCAGCAGCCTGCCGGCCGTTGACATCAGCGAGAAGGAAGAGGGCTTTGAACTCACCGCCGAGTTGCCCGGCATGGATCAGAAAGAAATCGAAATCCGTCTGGCCAACGGCAACCTGATCATCAAGGGGGAGAAAAAAGACACCAAGGAAGAAAAAAGAAAGGGTTATCACCTGTCCGAGCGCCATTATGGCTCCTTCGAACGCGTGTTCAACCTGCCAAAAAGCGTCGACAGCGACAAGATCGAAGCCCAGTTCAGCAAAGGCGTGCTGACGCTGACACTGCCTAAAAAACCGGAAGCACTGAAAGCGGAAAAGGTCGTGTCAATCAAGGCCGATTGATCGCTTTGAACCCTGCCCCTCGCCGGCCAACGACGAGGGGCTTTTCTTGCCTGTGCTTATTTCAGGCCGAATGCGTCGTTGAAGCTGCCAGCCCCATTGCCTGGCGGATGATCCGGTCATTCAGCTTCAAGCAGCGAAAGAATGTCCAGCGAGGTATCGAGGCGGTGACATGCAAGTGCACCCCACGGGCCGCCGCCAGGGCTGCGGTGTGATGCAGGGCGAATGACGTTGTGCCAGGTTGAGAATCAGCAACAGGCTGTGGGCACCGGCTCATGATGGGTCTTCCAAGTCGGGCTCGAACGCCACGGCGCAACGTCGATGCCATGAGGCATGTTGGCCGTCATAGCGGCGTCGGCGTCCAGCGCCAATTCAAGACTTCGGGTATGTCCTGCCCATGCTCGATGAGGTACAGCTGGTGCTTTTCCATGGTTGCCCAGTAGCGATCCCGAGCGCTGTCCACCAGCGGCTGCAACCTTGGCACACGCTGGATGACATCGAGCGCCAGTTGGTAGCGGTCCAGGTGGTTGATGACCGCCATGTCGAACGGCGTAGTGGTGGCGCCCTCCCCCATGAAACCGCGGACATGAAAGTTATCGTGGCCGCGACGCTTGTAGACCAGCCGATGGATCAGCGACGGATAGCCGTGGAAGGCGAAAATCACTGGCTTGTCCACGGTAAACAACCCATCGAACTCGGCGTCCGGCAACCCGTGGGCATGCTGTTGCGGCGGTTGCAGGGCCATCAGGTCCACGACATTCACTACCCGCACGCGCAGGTCGGGTACGTATTCACGTAGCAGCGTGACAGCGGCCAGGGTTTCCAACGTCGGCACGTCACCGGCACAGGCCAGCACCACGTCCGGGTCTTCGTCGTTGTTGCAGGCAAAGGCCCAGCGGCCGATCCCGATCGAGCAATGCCGAACGGCCGAATCGATGTCCAACCACTGCCATTCCGGCTGCTTGCCGGCCACGATCACATTGATGTAATCGCGACTCTTGAGGCAGTGATCGGCAACGGACAGCAGGCAATTGGCGTCTGCTGGCAGGTAGATGCGCACCACATCGGCGCTCTTGTTCGCCACCAGGTCGATGAACCCCGGGTCCTGGTGGGAAAGGCCATTGTGGTCCTGGCGCCAGACATGGGACGTGAGCAGGTAATTGAGCGAAGCAATCGACGCGCGCCACGGGATCTGGGCTGCGGTCTTGAGCCATTTGGCGTGCTGATTGAACATCGAATCGACGATATGGATGAATGCCTCATAGCAGGAAAATAGCCCATGTCGACCAGTCAGCAAATACCCCTCCAGCCAGCCTTCGCACACTTGCTCGCTGAGGATTTCCATCACCCGGCCATCGCATGCCAAGTTCGTATCGCTTGCCTCCAGGGCCGCCATCCAGGTTTTGCCACTGACCTCGTACACCGCATCAAGGCGATTGGAGGCGGTTTCATCGGGGCCGAACAGACGGAAATTGCCTGCCCGCAGGTTGTGCTTCATCACATCACGCACGAAACCACCCAATACCCGGGTAGCCTCTGCCTGCACGCTGCCGGGCGCGCAGAATTGCACGGCGTAATCGGTAAACCGCGGCAATTCCAAGGGTTTGAGGAGCACGCCACCATTGGCATGGGGATTGGCGCCCAAGCGCCGATGTCCCGTCGGGGCCAACGCGGCAATATCCGGCAACAACGCACCGTTGTCGTCGAACAATTCCCGCGGTCGGTAACTCTGGAGCCACTGTTCCAGTTGCGTCAAATGCAGGGGCAGCTCGAAGTGGCTCAGCGGCACCTGGTGGGCCCGCCAGGTGCCCTCAACCTGCTGGCCATCGACGAATTTAGGACCGGTCCAACCCTTGGGCGTGCGCAGCACCAGCATCGGCCAGAGCTGGCGTTCCAGGGTACGTTCCGACGAATCCGTGCGGGCCATGCGCTGGATTTCGCGAATCTTGAGCAACATGCCGTCCAGGGTCCTGGCCAGCTGTTGGTGCACCGCTTGCGGATCGTCGCCTTCGACAAAATAAGGATCGTAGCCGTAGCCATACATCAGGGCCGACAGCTCGTCTTCACTGATGCGCGAAAGCAGCGTGGGGTTGGCGATCTTGAAACCGTTGAGATGAAGAATGGGCAGTACGGCACCGTCACGCCTGGGGTTGAGGAATTTGTTGGAGTGCCAGCTCGCCGCCAACGTGCCGGTTTCGGCCTCACCGTCGCCGATGACGCAAGCCACGATCAGGTCAGGGTTGTCGAACACTGCGCCATAGGCATGGGCCAGGGAATAACCCAACTCCCCACCTTCATGGATGGAGCCGGGAATCTGCGCAGAGACATGGCTGGATAAGCCATAAGGCCAGGAAAATTGCCGGAACAGGCGCAACATTCCGTTTTCATTCTGCTCCACCGAGGGGTAACACTGGGTGAAGCTGCCCTCCAGGTAACTCTGGGCGACAATGGCGGGGCCGCCATGACCGGGGCCGGTGATCAGGATCATGTTCAAGTCACGGGCCTTGATCAGGTGATTGAGGTGCACGTAAATCAGGTTCAGCCCCGGCGTCGTACCCCAGTGGCCCAGCAATCGCGGCTTGACATGATCGCGTTGCAGCGGTTTGCGCAGCAACGGGTTGTCCTTGAGGTAGATCTGCCCCACAGCCAGGTAATTGGACGCACGCCAGTAGGCGTCAATGCCTTCCAGCTGGTCAGGGCTGAGAAAATCGCTCATCACGTCCTCCGCAAAAAACAGGATTGGCTGGTAGAGCCCGTGCCCTGGGCTGATTCCATTGGCGGGTCACTTGAACCGTTATTCATGCCTGATTCTGGAGCGCGGAAACAAAGGTGACTTGATTTACATCAGAACCAGGGACACTAAGTTCGTACCAGCCCTTGCAACTGGAAGAGCGCCCTCAACCGACGCCAGCTGCAGGGCATTGCTTGATCAAGATGCAAGCCAGCGGTGTGTGCCGTACCGACTCGCATCTGTTCGACGGTGAAGACGACGGATACGCGGGCACTGATCCAGATCAGAATCGATCGCCATGGCGGGCGTAGAACTGTACCGAATGCAGAGCTTTTTCTCGCACCGCACGCGTACATCCGAGGGAGGATCGCACCATGCTCACTGTCAAAGACCACAACGAACGCGCCGCTGCCCTGTATGCCAGCATCAGTGGCAAACACTGGATCCAGGCACTCAAGGACGGCCGGCATGTCTTGATCCGCCCGCTCAGGGAGCAGGATCGCCAGCGCGAATACGACTTCATCATGCGCCTGTCACCAGAGTCCCGGCACATGCGCTTTCTGGCGCAGATCAATGAGCCAGGCGCGGCGTTGCTCGATCATTTGATGGACGTCGACTGCAAGACACGCATGGCCTACATCGCCCTGGTCCATGACAACGGCGAGTTGATCGAGATCGGAGTCAGTCGCTATTGCGCGACCCAGGAACACGAATGCGAGTGCGCGGTGACGGTCGCCGACCCTTGGCAACACCTGGGGCTGGGGACGTTGCTGATGGAGCACCTGATCGACACCGCGCGTAAAAATGGCTACCGCCAGATGTACTCCGTCGATGCGGCCAGCAATGCCCCGATGCGGGATTTGGCCCATAGCCTGGGTTTTGAAACCCACAGCGATCCCGACGACACCCGGCAGGTCATTCACCGGCTCTACCTTTAGCTCCGGACGCTGCACGGGGCCTTGGTATGGCCTGCCCCAGCGCACCCACCGCCATCAGCATGACGGTGAGCGTGCACAGGTTGCGCAGGTTGATTGCGTCATAAGGCCCGAGGAATCGATCCGGCGCCAGCGGGAGCACGACCAGCGCGGCGGCGGCATTGGCGAAGGCCAGGGTTTCAGTCATGGTTACGGCTCTCTGGCACTGCCTGCGGTTGTCACTCAATCCAGAGGTCCGAGCCGGCTCTCGCTCCTGCCCTGAGGCGACTGATCATGCCCAAACATAGCGCGATTGCCGCGCCGTTGCCGCCTTCGGTGCAACGCTTTGAAGCGTGTTTGATGCAAATCAAGTTACCGGGTGCCATGACGCTCATGATCGATGACAGACACCACGCCGCGCGAAATGTCGCCCGGCGCCAACAGGTCCTTGCCCGGGAGGTTTGTCATGTCTACGCAATCACGCTTGATGCTGGTCGTCTCGTCACTGATGGAACACAGCCCGGCGTTCGACCGGGCCGCCGCACTGGCCAGGGCCGAAGGCGCGGCGCTGCATATTGTCGCGTTTGACTACCTCGAAGGCCTGGCCACGGCGGGCCTGGTCAACGAGCAAGCACTGGAGCAGATGCGCCTGGGCTACATCGAGCGCCATCGGCAGTGGCTGGAAGAACAGGCCAGGCCCCTGCGCAACCTCGGTATCGAGGTCACGACAGAAGTGACGTGGGTCGAGCGCCCCTTGCAGGAAATCCTGGTCCACCTCAAGGAAGCGCCTATGGAGGCGCTGATCAAGTCGGTGGACCCTGAGTCATGGTTTTCCCGACTGATGTTCACACCGCTGGACGTGCACCTGCTGCGCGAATGCGCAGTTCCACTGCACTTCGTCAACAAGGTCAACCACGCTCGTCCGCGCAAGATCATGGCCGCCATCGACCCGTTCCATCAGGACGGACACTACGAAAGCCTCAATGACCGTATCCTGAGCGAAGCCAACAAGCTGGCCACCCGCTGCGACGCGACGCTGGAAGTCATCTACGCCTATGACCTTTCGTCCATTACCGCCGCCGAATACGGTTTCGGCAACGGTTCGATGTTCTTCTCCTCGACCCTGGCCCGCCAGCTCTACGAATCCCAGGGCGCCGCCTTCGATGCACTGGCCGAACGCAATGGCATCGCCCCGGACCAGCGACGCATGATCATGGGTGACCCGGCCAAGGTGCTGGCGAGCTACGCCGCGTCCCGTGACATTGATGTCATCGTCATGGGGCGCGTGCGCTACGGCAGCCTGGACAAGCTGATCGGCAGTACCGTGGAAAGCCTGCTGTACAAAATGCCCTGCAGCCTGTGGGTGATTGCGCCGCAGCGAGTTGGCTGAGGCACAACTGCGCGCCAACGGTACACCAATCTGACCACGCAATCGGTGCTCGCCACGTCGCTGACCGTTATCGCTTTGGTTGCCCTGCCAGGGGTGCTGGCGAGCTCGGCGGGCGCCTGGTCGCTGCCAGGTTGCCGGAACCCATCTGCAAAGATGGCTTCGCCCTTGTGTCGACGCTGGTAGCGGCCGTGCTGCTGGTAAAAGCCCTGGGTTGAATCGCATAGTGGAATATCAACGATTGTGTACCGGAGAACGCTGATGAATTTTGACTGGCTCAACTTTACGCCTTGGTCATCCCTTGCCGGCGGTATGTTGATTGGCTTGGCGGCCAGCCTGTTCGTGGTCGCCAACGGCCGGATCGCCGGCATCAGTGGGCTGATCGGCAGCCTGCTGCAGCGTGGCAGCGAAGGGCTGGGCGAGAAGGCTCTGTTTCTTCTGGGCCTGCTCGTCGCGCCGCCATTATGGGGCGTGTTTGCCACCTTGCCGCCGATCGAGTTTCAGAACGGCGGGTTCGGCCTCACTGTCGCGGGCCTGTTGGTGGGGGTCGGCACTCGCTACGGTTCGGGCTGCACCAGTGGCCATGGCGTGTGCGGCCTGTCACGACTTTCACCGCGCTCGATGGTCGCCACGGCGTGTTTCATGCTCAGCGGTTTCGCCACGGTATTTGTCCTGCGTCACGTGATAGGGGTTTGAACATGCGCAAACTGACGGCATTCATCGCCGGCCTGCTCTTTGGCTTCGGGCTGCTCCTGGCAGGCATGGCCAACCCGAAAAAAGTATTGGGTTTCCTGGACCTGGCCGGCGCCTGGGACCCGTCCCTGGCGCTGGTGATGATCGGGGCGATTGGCACCGCCATCGTCCCCCTGGCCTGGGCGCGCCAACAGACTCAGTCGCTGCTGGGCAGCCCCATGCAGTTGCCGGTCAAGCGAGAACTGGACCCACGCCTGATCGGTGGCAGCCTGGTGTTTGGTATCGGCTGGGGCATCGCCGGCATCTGCCCCGGCCCCGCGGTGGCCATCCTGCTGACCGGACACTGGCAAGCCTTTGTCTTCATGCTGGCCATGTTGGCGGGCATGTTGTTGTTCAGCGCCCTGGAAAACCGCGCGGCCATTGATCGGGAGGCAGCACGGCCGACGAGATAGTCGCCTTTCTCGCCGGACAATCTACGACCGATGCGCCTGCTTGAAGCACCCTACGGGGCCGGCCACCGGTCATGGCACCGGGTAATCGCCTAGAAGCGCCCTATTTCCATAGTCGCGCACAGCCCACCCTCAGTACGATTCTCCAAGCGTATGTGCCCCCCCAGTCGATCCGCGATGGTGCGCACGATCGTCAGCCCCAACCCGGCGCCCTGGTCGTTGCCACGACTGTAGAAGCGTTCGAAGAGCCGCTCACGCTCGGCCTCGTCGATACCCGGCCCCTGGTCTTCGACGGACAGTTCGTAGTGATCGCCCTTCCTGGCCAGGCGTACGGTGATCGTGCCGTTGGCCGGCGAAAAATTGGCCGCATTGGTCACCAGGTTGTTCAAGGCGATGTCCATAGCCACCGGGTCGATTCGAACCGGACCGATGTCATCGCTGACGTCCAGCACCGGCTCGAGCCCCTTGCTCAACAACCAAGGCGTCATTTGCACCAGGCTCGCCCGAACCGTGGTGGCCAGGTCGATGACTGCAGGCGTCGGAACGCCTGCCTGCGGTTCGAGCCGCGCCATGGTGAGCAATTGGTTGACCAGGCGCGTGGTGCGGTCGACCCCGGCAATCAGGTGTTCCAGGGACTCGCGACGGCTTTGCTCGCTCCCCGCCTCCATCAGGTTCTGTGCATGCACCCGCAGTACGGCCAAGGGCGTACGCATTTCATGGGCGGCGTCGGCGATGAAACGCCGCTCACGGCCCATCACCTCCTGGATCTGCGCCAAGACACGGTTGAGTGCCGCCTGCATGGGCTCAAGCTCCGTAGGGAGCGGCATCATTTGCAAGGGTTCCAGGGAGCCGGGATGCCTGGCGCGCAACTTCGCCGCCATATCGACCAGGGGCTTGAGCCCCCAGCCGATGGCCAGCCAGATCACTGCGGCAAGCACCACGCTACCGATCAGATTGGGCACGACGGTGTGACGAACAATGCGGTCGACCAGGTCGGCACGCACGTCGTCGCGCTCGCCCACCCAGATCTTCAAGCCGTATTGCGCGTCGTCCAGGACAAACGCCCGCCACTTACGGCTCTTCTGGTCCACGATGTCACTGAAACCGGGTGTGCCCGGCGGTGAGGTGAACGACGGTGCGCTGGAGGTATGAACCAGCACCGAACCTTGTGAGTTCCAGACCTGGAAAGCGATCTTGCTTTCATAGGGATGACCGTCGACTTTAGGCATCGCCTGCCCCAACGCCGAATTGAACGCCTGATACAGCTCGGCGTGTTCCTTGCTCGCCATCGGCATGCGCATCACACCCTGCAGCAGCCGGGCATTCTGCGCCAATTGGGCATCGTAGACCTCGGCGATTTCGTGGTTGCTGTCATGCAGGTTGAATACCGTGATGATCAACAGGCCAAGGAACAGCAAGCCGAGGATCAACGTGAGGGTACGCCGCCGGATCGAACTCATCGACGCTCCTCCACCAGGTAACCGACACCGCGAATGGTACGGATCAGGTCGGCGGAGAATTTCTTGCGCAGGTGATGGATGTGCACTTCCAGCGTGTTGCTCTCGGCCTCCTCGCTCCAGCCGTAGAGCAACTGCATCAAATGATCGCGAGTCATGACGCGGCCCGGCGGCGAGAGCAGTTCATGGAGCAGCTGATATTCCTTGGGCGTCAGGGCCACCGGCTTGCCCTGGTAACTGACTTGCTGGGTGCCGGGGTTCAGGCTGATGCCGGCGTGTTCGATCAACGCCTGGGCGCGGCCGGCGCTGCGGCGCAACAAGGCCCGTAGCCGGGCCTTGAGCTCCGCTAGGTCGAAGGGTTTGACCAGATAGTCGTCAGCCCCGGCGTCCAACCCGGCGATGCGATCCTCGGTGGCATCCCGGGCGGTGAGGATCAGCACCGGCAGGTTGGAACCACTGTCACGCAAGCGCCGCAACACCTGCAGGCCGTCCAAGCGTGGCAAGCCAAGGTCAAGCACCGCCAGGTCGAAAGTCTCACTGAGCAGCGAATGCAAGGCGCTGCTGCCGTCTTGCAACCAGTCGACGGTATAGCCTTCGCGACTCAGGGCCTGATGGATGCCCTCCCCCAAGGCCACATCATCCTCGATCAGTAATAAACGCACACGCGCTCCTGTCAGTTCAGTTGCTTGTTCACATCCACCAGTAACGCGTCGATCTCCTTGCGGCGCCCGGCATCGGCCGTTTCCCGACCCGGCCGCGGCGCCGCCTGCAAGGCTTTTTGCAGCGCTGCCTTGGCTTCGCTGTAGCGCTTCTGACGGTAGAGGTGATCGCCCCAAAAGTACAGGCTGTCGATGCCGTTCGGGTTGAGTTGCAACGCTTGCTTGAGCAATTGCTCGGCCTTGTCCGAATCGCCGAAACCCAGGGGCCAGCCCGGCACCCGGTCGTAGAGTGCGCCGAGGCTGGTGTAGGCCGAGCCTTGCAGGGCCTTGGGGTCCAGGGTCAGGGCTTTTTCCAGGTCGCCCTTGGCGTCCTTGACCTTGCCCAGCGCACCGAGCCCACCCTTGGCACCGGCCCAACTGCTGTTGACGATGCCGGACCAGATCCATGCTTCGGCCACCGATTGGCGCTCCTGCTTGAATGCCGAGGCCTGGGTCGCGAGTTTTTCGAACGCGTCGGCGCGTTGGCCTTCGGGCACTTCATATTGAATGTGGGCCCAGCGCTGCTGGATGTCGCTGAGACGTTGCTGGTCGGCCGCCTCCAATGCCCAGACGCTTTGGCTCAGGGTGCCGATCAATAGGCAAGCGAGAATTTTTTTCATGGCTTGAGGTGCTCGTTTTCAGGTTTGCGACTGAGGCGGCGCACCAGTGGCAATTGCTTGCGCAAGCCACGGTCCACCAGATTGGGCAACAGGCTGTTCAGACCGACGAAAAAGCGTTCAGGCCAGCCCAGATACAGCTCGCGCCGGTCGCCGATAATGGCGTGGATCACCGCCGCCGCCACGGTTTGTGGGTCGTCGACGTTGGCCTTGAGGGCCTGGTTGAGCGCGTCGGCTGCCGGGCTGTTCATCGAGGTTCGGGTGGCCCTGGGCGCCACGTAGAGCACTCCGACACGGGTGTCGGCCAACTCCCGACGCAAGGCTTCGGAAAATCCGCGCAAGGCAAACTTGCTGGCGCAGTAGCTGGCATAGCCCGGGTAGCCGATTGATCCATAAGTCGAGCCAACGTTGACCACCATCGCACTGTCAGCCTGCTTGAGCAGTGGCAAGAGCAGTTTGGTCAGGCAAATCGGCGCGCTGATGTTCAGCGCCAGCATGGCGTTGATCTCGCTGTCGTCGAGTTGTTCGAGCATGGCGAAGTGGTTCACGCCGGCGGCATTGATCAGCAGGTTGATACCGCCCAGAGCCTCGGCGGCGGCCAGTACTTTGCGCCGGTCGGCGAGGAAGGTCAGGTCGGCTTCGACCCAGCTCAAGTGTTGCGGATAACGCTCCAGCAACGGCTGCAAGGCTTCGCGATGCCGGGCCACGGCCAGCACCCGCGCGCCACTGGCGCACAGGGCAGCGGCAATGGCCTGGCCGATTCCACCGCTGGCACCCGTCAGCACGACACGCGCATCACACAGGCGCATGTTGAGGCTCCCCGTCACGAGGCAGGCCCCGGAACATATCGGTGTACAACCGGTACACCACCTTGGAGGCATGGATCACCGCAGCCTGGTCCGCCGGATCGTCCAGGCGGTTCATCAAGCCGCGATAGGTCTGCATATGCTCGATGTCGAGCGAACCATGGGAGCTGAGGTAGCTGAACGCCGTGGGCGGCAGTTCCAGGCGCTGGCGGATGCTGTCGGCGGCATGGGTCGCCAGGGCGATACTGGTGCCTTCCAGCACATTGACCATGCCGAACAGGCCCACCGGGTTGCCTCGGGCGATCAAGTCATAGAGGTAACTGACCATCAGTTCGATGGGCAACGATGGCTGGCCGTTGCGCACCGCCTCCTTATCGCCACCGCACACGGCAATGTCATCCAGCACCCATTGCTCATGGCCGTACTCTTCGTCGATGTATTCGCACACGGCCTTGCGCAGCCATTCCAGGTGCGTTGGCAGGCGCGCCCCGCACGCCATCATCAACGGCACCGTATGGCGCACGTGGTAATACGCCTGAATCAGGAAGCCCCGGTAACTGGCCAGGCTGACCTGGCCGTCGAGGGCGTCGCGGATGATCGGCAGATTGAACAGGGTCTGGCGCTCTTGCTGGGTGGCTTCTTGCAACGTGTCAAAAAAACTCATGATGAGGATTCCTCGGACAAGACAGATGAAGTGAGCTGCGCGCGGTAATGCTCGACGATGGCCTCCCGGCGTGGCCGGCCATTGGCGGTGAGCATGCCGTTGGCAGCGCTGAAGGGTTGGTCCAGGCGCGTCCAGCGATGGACCCGCGCGTAGTCGGGCAGCGTGTCGTTGGCCTTGGCCACGGCCAGCTCCAGCGTTTGATCCGTGCAGTCGGCACGGGCGGGCCAGAGCAGAGCATGGTTGTGCGGCAAGGCTTCGCCATAAACGAAGGCCTGGGCAATGTCACCGCCCTGGGTGAGTTCGGCTTCAACCCATTCGGGGTTCACATTGCGACCGAAACTGGTCACGAATTGGTGTTTCTTGCGACCGCGCAGGTAAAGGAAACCGTCCTCGTCGAACGCCCCCAGGTCGCCGCTGGGCCACCATTCGCTGGCGTGCGGTGGCTCACCCAGGTAACCGAGCAGCGTCGAGCCCTTGATCAGGACTTCGCCGTCATCGGCCAAGCGGACCTCCACATGGGGCAGCGGCTGGCCGACACTGCCGGCACGATGAGCCTGTGGCCGATTGAGGCACACCACCGAGGCGCATTCCGACAACCCATAGCCTTCAAACACCGGCAGGCCAACACGCTGGGCCCGCTGCAACAAATCGTGGGACACCCGTGCCCCGCCAACGGCGGCGAATCGCACGATGTGCGGGTTGAACATCTTTTGTTCGGCAGCCATGACCAACATCAGCAGCAGCTGCGGAACCAGGATCAAGCTCTGCGCCCGGCGCTCGGCCAGGCATCCCAGCAGCCGCGTCGGGTCGACCCCGCTGGCGCCCTGAATGCCGAGCGTCCTCTGGCTGGGCAGGCTCAGCATGGCACCGGCATACAACGCCGCGTAGCAGCCAAGGTTTTCCAGCAGAATCGCCAGGGGCAGTAACGCCAGGTGATGCCTGGCCTCGACCGGTTGGCTGGCCTGCTCCAGTTCGCGAGCCACCCGCAACAGGCTGTCGGCGCTCAGGCAGACGCCCTTCGGTGTGCCGGTGGTGCCAGAGGTGAACGTCAGCTTGGCGGTGCCTGCCGGCAGACGGCTCGGTCCGTCGAAGTGCCGTCGCCAGAACTCGCCACCGTGCTGGTATCCGGCGGCTTGCAGTTGCGTTTCGAACGCAGGCTCGGCGATCACCCGCTCGGCCTGGCTCTGCTCCAGGCAGTGCCGACGTTGAGCCTGGCTGAAAAAACCGGGCAGGATGACGCAGGCCAGCCCTTCGAACAGCGCGGCAAGGTCCCAGAGCATCGCTTCGATACCATTGTCCAGGGCCAGGGCGACAACGCTGATGTGTTCATCGCGCAGGCGTTGCTGGCGGTACACCACTTCGGAATAAAGCGTCGCGTAGTCGAGCTGCGAACCGTCGCCCCACAGTGCCACGGCATGGCCCCTGCGCTCGGCATGACCACGCAGAGTGCGCTTGAAGCGTTCCAATTCAGGCGACATGGCTGGTTTCTCCGAGGTCCGTCGGCAGTCCCAGGCGATTGAACACGCCGGTATTGCGCAGATGAATGAAACCGGCGCGGATGTTTCCGACATGAACCCACGGCTGGCTTTCGTAGTAACGCCCCCAGAGGTGACGCTCCTCGCCAAGGCGCTGTGGGTCGGCCGGGCACAGGGTCACGGGCTTGAGGCCCAGGCGATGGAAGCTGTTGACCAGGCCGATATTGCCAGTGAAGGCAACCCACTCCAGGCCGCCCATGGCCAACAGATAAGTGATCGCGATGATGCTCAGCCGGGCGCTGCCCGTGTCGCTGGCGGCCAGGTTGCCAACCTCGACGATGCCAGCGCGGTCCACCATTCGATCGGCGGCGGCACTGATCAAAGGCTCGATGGGGCTGTCCAGATAATGTTCGAGGAACAGCGGCCCCCGGGCGGCCCGGCGCACGCCAGCGGCTGCGCAGAGCGTGCCATGGACATCGTCGAGCCCGAACAGCTCCGGCATGAAGTGACGAATATCGGCACCGTGGACCTGGCGAAAACGCTGCTGGATGAACGCCTCGAACTCAGCTCGCCGGGCTTGTCCCGGCAACGCCCGGTGCAAGTGCCGAACCGGCGGGCCGGCATCGCCGAAGGCCAGCGGCAAGTGGATGTTCCAGTCAAAATCGGGCATGGCGCAACGTTCTCCCTCGGGCTATTGGGGGAGAAGTATCGAGGCCGTTTCTTAACGAAGTCTGAAGATGGGAAGCTTGCGCATGCTTGAGAAATAATCCGATCAAACCTGGGCTGCCCTTGATCGTTCTTCCGTAGTACAGTAGGCAAAACCCGATAAATATCCACCTTTAGATGACCTGAAGTGCCAGGCCCCAATGTCAATGGACCCGCACAGCCGTCATCCTTCCACCGCGGCGGTAACTGCATGATCGACATCACCGAAGTTTCCATTGCCCAACTGCGCGCCGCGCTGGAATCGGGCCAGACCACGGCGGTAGCGCTTGTCCAGGCCTACCTCGCCAGGATCGATGCCTACGACGGCCCCGACACCCCCACGGCCCTCAACGCCGTGGTGGTGCGCAACCCGGATGCGCTGAAGGAAGCGCAGGCCTCCGATGCCCGCCGGGCCAGTGGCCAGACCCTCGGCCCGCTCGACGGCATTCCCTATACGGCCAAGGACAGTTATCTGGTCAAGGGGCTCACCGCCGCCTCCGGAAGCCCGGCGTTCAAGGACCTGGTGGCCTATCGCGATGCGTTCACCATCGAACGACTGCGCGCCGCCGGGGCCATCTGCCTGGGCAAGACCAACATGCCGCCCATGGCCAATGGCGGGATGCAGCGCGGGGTGTATGGCCGTGCGGAAAGCCCGTACAACGGCGACTACCTCACCGCGCCCTTTGCCTCCGGCTCCTCGAACGGTGCGGGCACGGCAACCGCCGCCAGTTTCGCGGCGTTCGGCCTTGCCGAGGAAACCTGGTCGAGTGGACGCGGCCCGGCGTCGAACAACGGCCTGTGCGCCTACACGCCGTCGCGCGGGGTGATTTCGGTGCGGGGCAACTGGCCGTTGACGCCGACGATGGACGTCGTCGTGCCCTTCGCCAGGACCATGGCCGACCTGCTCGAAGTGCTGGACGTAGTGGTCGCCGAGGACCCGGACACCCGTGGCGACCTGTGGCGGTTGCAACCCTGGGTGCCGATTCCGAGCGTCGAATCGGTTCGTCCCGCCTCGTATCCGAGCCTTGCCAGCAACCCGACGGCGCTGGCCGGCATTCGGTTCGGCGTGCCACGGATGTACATCAATGCGGACCCTGAAGCCGGCACCGCCGAAGCCCCCGGCATCGGTGGCCCGACCGGGCAGCGAATCGTCACCCGCGCCTCGGTGATCGACCTTTGGGAACAAGCCCGCAAGGCCCTTGAGGCTTGCGGCGCCGAAGTGATCGAAGTGGATTTCCCGCTGGTGTCCAACTGCGAGGGCGACCGTCCCGGCGCACCGACGGTGTTCACCCGCGGCCTGGTTTCCAAGGAGTTCCTGCACCATGAGTTGTGGGACCTGTCGGCCTGGGCATTCGATGACTTCCTGCGGGCCAACGGTGATCCGAAATTGAATCGCCTGGCCGATGTCGACGGACCGAAGATCTTCCCCCACGACCCGGGCACCCTGCCCAACCGGGAGGACGATCTGGCCGCCGGCATGGACGAGTATGTGAAGATGGCCCAGCGCGGCATTACGCCCTGGGACCAGATCCCGACGCTGCCCGACGGGTTGCGGGGGCTTGAAGCGACACGCCGGATCGACCTGGAAGACTGGATGGAGCGGCTGGGCCTGGACGCGGTGATTTTCCCGACCGTCGCCGACGTCGGACCGGCGGATGCGGATATCAATCCGGAATCTGCCGATATCGCCTGGAGCAACGGGGTCTGGGTCGCCAACGGCAACCTCGCCATCCGCCACCTGGGCGTACCCACGGTCACCGTGCCAATGGGCGTCATGGCGGACATCGGCATGCCCGTCGGGCTGACATTCGCCGGGCGTGCCTATGACGATTCGAAGCTGTTGCAACTGGCGTCGGCGTTCGAGTCGATTGGCTCCAAGCGCCGGGTGCCGCCTCGGACACCGCCATTGTCGGCTTGACCCGGTCCTTAGGGCTGCGCAGCGGCGCCCGACTCCATGCCTACAGCCGGAAATACTGCTGCATGGCACGGGCCAGCAGGCTCACGGCTTCGTCGTTACGTGATGCCTGGGCGCGCATGAACACCACTTCATGCTCCGCGATCACCGGCAGGCCTTCGAGGATCCGCATGGCATCCGTCACCCGCCCACGGTCGATCAGGCTGATCGCCAGCCCGGCCTCCACACAGGCCTTGACGGCCTGGTTGGAGGGGCTTTCCAGGACGATGCGGGTCTTGCGTCCGCTTTGCCTGAGGGACTCCAGCATCGCTTGTCGATAAGGGCATTGCGCCGCATGCACCGCCAGCGGCAGCGGCTCCATCGAGGCCGCCGCCGTGTGGGCCGGCCCGACCCAGACCGGCGTGGTGGACACCAGCACTTGCACCTCTGCATTCGCCTGCCCCTTCGGCTGGGCGACCACCGCCGCCTGGAGCTTGCCGCGCTGCACCAGGTCGCGTAGCGCGTAACTTGGCGCAGTCTTGAGCTCCAGCACCACATTGGGCCACGCGGCGGCGAAGGTCGGGAGGATGTCGCGGATCACATGGTCTGCGTACTCATCCGGCACCCCCAAGGTGATACGTCCCGCCAAACGGGTTCCGTGCAGGTCGGCCAGCACCCGGTCATGGGTGCTCAGCAGCTCTGTCGTCGCCACGAGCAAACGCTGGCCCAACGCGGTGAGGGATACCGATTGATTGTCCCGGTTGAGCAACCGCCCGCCAGCGACCGCTTCCAAACGCTGGATATGCACGCTGACCGCCGCCGGGCTTTTGTGCAGTTGGTCTGCCGCCGCACTGAACTTACCGATCCGCGCCACCGCATGAAAAGTACGTATCAAGTCGATATCGAGTATGGCCGTCATGATTCAATCTTCGTGAACAACTGATGCATTACATTTTGATTTATTAGATTAGCCGGGTTTCGTAGCCTGTGGTCATGAACCCGAATAAATCGATGACCTGCACTTCCCTGCCCCGGCCCGCCTGGTACTGGCTGATTCCATTGCCGTTGCTCGAAGCGGCATTGCTGGTGTCGTGGAGCTCGGGTTTCGTCGGTGCGCGCTTTTCCATCGATTACGCGCCGGCCCTGCTGGTGGTCTTCTGGCGGTGTGTCGTGGTCACGCTCGTCCTGTTCCCCTTCGTCGCCAGGTCGCTACGCCGGACCTCGCCCGTCGCACTTTTGAAGAATGCCGGCATCGGACTGCTGGCGATGGCAGGCTACCTGGGCGGCATCACCCAAGGCATTGCCCTGGGCGTGCCGGCGGGCCTGGCCGCGCTGGTCGCCGACCTGTTGCCGATGGGCATGGCGCTGCTGGCCGCAGGCGTACTCCGGCAACGACTGGCCTGGCAGGTCTGGACGGGGCTGCTGATCGGCCTGCTCGGCGTCGTTCTGGTAACCCAGGGCGCACTGGCGTGGGGCAAT
Organism: Pseudomonas sp. NFACC14; assembly: GCF_900106885.1. NCBI lineage: Bacteria > Pseudomonadati > Pseudomonadota > Gammaproteobacteria > Pseudomonadales > Pseudomonadaceae > Pseudomonas > Pseudomonas sp. NFACC14. Next base: position 22,566 of record NZ_FNOA01000004.1, on the reverse strand, counting down.
GCGCCCTTGTGGGCCTATGGCCTGCCGCTGCTTGGCATGCTCTCGCTCGCCGTCGCGACCCTGTGGCAGAAACACTTGCCCGCCGAACAATCGCTGGGGCTGCTGCCCAACCTGTGGCTGCAGTGTTGCGTGTCGGGCCTGGCCTTCGCCCTGGTCGAGGGCGCCCATGGCAGCCTGGCCCCGCTGCCCAGCACAGGCTTCGCACTGAGCGTATTGTGGACCGCGGGCCTGTCGACCATGGGCGGCTACGGCCTCTATTGGTTGTGCCTGCGTCGCGCGACCGCCACCCGCGTCGCCAGTGTCCTGTACCTCAGCCCGCCCATTACGATGCTCTGGGCCTGGGCCATGTTCAACGAACCGCTTTCCTGGCAGATGGTGGTGGGGATGGCGGTGTCCGGGATCGGCATCTGGCTGGTCGTTGGCACCGAGGCCCGGCAGGCTGCGAGAAGATAGCAAGATCGGTCGAGCGCATTGTGCTCGCCGGCCTCATGCTGGTGGCCTTTACTGGGAAAGACCATGACCGACACAAAAAAGCATTACCAATCCCGCATGCAGAAGGTGCTCGATTACATCGACCTGCACCTTGATGACTGCCTGGACCTGGACACGTTGAGCGGCGTTGCGGCTTTTTCGAAATACCATTTTCACCGGCAGTTCATCGCGACGTTCAGCTTGCCCTTGAATCGCTACGTCCAACTCGCGCGCCTGAAACGCGCCTCCTACAAACTGGCGTTTCGCGAACATGAAACGATTACGCAGATCGCCATGGACGCCGGTTACGCAGCGCCTGACGCCTTTGCCCGTGTATTTCGACAACGGGTGGGACAACCGCCTTCGCATTTCCGCAAGTCTCCCGACTGGCAGCGCTGGAACACCCTTTTCACGCCATTGCACACTGCGAGGAACCGCCTCATGCCCACGCCCTATCAGCCCAGTGACGTACGGATCCGTACGGTTCCTGCAACCCCCGTCGCCATCATGGAACACCGAGGCGATCCCTCGACGATCGGTACGACCCTCCAACGCTTCATTGCCTGGCGGCGAAGTGTCGGCCTGATCCCCTCGATCAGCCCGACGTTCAATGTATTTCACACCGACCCGCGCACGACGCCGCCGCAAGACTATCGCCTGGATTTATGCGCGGGGACGGGCCGACCTGTCGTGCCGAACGGGGAAACGATCAAGGCCGGCAGTATTCCCGCCGGGCGTTGTGCAGTGCTGCGGGTCGAAGGGGGTGCCGACAACCTCGAGCCCGCCGCGCTGTACCTGTACAGGGACTGGTTGCCGGCCAGCGGTGAGGAGCCGGGAGATTTCCCCCTCTACTGCCAGCGTATTACGTTCTTTCCGGACGTTGCGGAGAACCAAGCCATTACCGAGCTCTTTCTGCCGCTCAGGTGTTCGTCTAGTGGGTAATGCCAGTCAGAGATCAAACGGCACAAAACCTGTGGGAGCAAAGCTTGCTCCCAGGGGCATGAGGTTTAACTGACTGGCACTATCGTCTAGTGAGCGCTTTTTCCTGTCTAGCCAATGTACGAGTAAACGGCGAAATCGAACCCATTGAATGGAAAGGAAGCAACTTCTTTCATACCCATTTTCAAATGCGCACGGAGCGAGGGTTCATTGTCCTTGCGTATGAAAAGAATACCTTCACGCCCCCGCTCGAGCCGCCGGAGCTCCGCGAACATTCGCTGGGCCAAACCCTTGCCACGTTCCGCCTCGCCCACGCAAATCGGGCCATAGACATAGGCATCCGGCGCTCCATGATAAGCGGCGAACATCGCTTGTACGATCGGTAGGTCAGCATTCATCGCCCCAATCCATAGGCAGAACCAATACATTGCATTGCATATCGGTCTTGGACGCTATAGCTAAAGCGGCAGATGATGGCTTCAACCAAGCGACATCAACCCGATCCAAACCGATAGGAGCTACGCCATGCAACAGTCCCACGCCTACAACGACATCAGCCTGGCCCTGACCACCGAAGTGCTGGATGCCAAGGCACGCAAGCACCTGTCCTGGCAGGACTTGGCCGATGGCACCGGCCTGAGCCTTGCCTACGTCACCGCCGCCCTGCTCGGCCAGCATCCATTGCCGGAACATGCGGCGAAGGTGATTGGCGAGAAGCTCGACCTGACCGCTGACTCGGTCGCCCGCCTGCAGATCATTCCCTTGCGCGGCAGCCTCGCTGGCGTACCGACCGATCCGACGATCTATCGCTTCTACGAAATGATCCAGATCTACGGCACCACCCTCAAGGCCCTGGTTCATGAGCAGTTCGGCGACGGCATCATCAGCGCGATCAACTTCAAGCTCGACATCAAGAAAGTCGAAGACCCTGAAGGCGGCTCGCGTGCGGTGATCACACTGGACGGCAAGTTCCTGCCCCTGCGTCCGTTCTGATCGTCCCGCTGGCCCCAGGCGAACCTGGGGCTTCGCTTCAAACGACTTATCTCTGATTTGAACTCACTACTCATTCTTGCGTGGAGCATGACTCATGAAAAAATTCCTGTTTCTGGCCCTGTCGCTGACCGCCTCGCTGTCGGCCCATGCCCAACCATCCACCGCACCTGCGGACGTCGTTCCCTATGCCTACGGCATGCATCTGGACATCGCCCAGGTGTTGGACATCACCACGCCCGCCGATGTCTGCGGGCCGACGCCAGTGCAAATGACCTATCGCGACTCCCAAGGTGAAACCCACATTCTTGAATACAGCCTGATCGGCAACGGCTGCACGAACTGATAACACCCTATTCATTGGAGGCAAGCAGCATGAAAGCGCTGATCGAAGGTTTCCTGAAGTTCCAGCAAGAGGTCTTTCCACAACGCACGGACCTGTTCAAACACCTGGCCACCACGCAACACCCGGGCACGTTGTTCATCACCTGTTCCGACAGCCGCGTTGTACCGGAGCTGCTGACCCAGCAGGAACCCGGCGAACTGTTCGTGATCCGTAATGCCGGCAATATCGTGCCGTCCTATAGCCCGCACCCGGGCGGTGTTTCCGCGACGGTGGAATATGCCGTCGCGGTGCTGGGCGTGAGGGATATCGTGATCTGTGGTCATTCCGATTGCGGTGCCATGACCGCCGTCGCCAAATGCGCCTGCATGAATCACCTGCCAGCGGTCAGCGGTTGGCTGCAACACGCCGAGTCGGCACGGGTCATCAATGAGTCACGGCCTCACGTCGATGACGCGGCGAAAGTCAGTTCGATGGTGCGTGAAAACGTCATCGCCCAATTGGCGAACATCCAGACGCACCCGAGTGTGCGGCTGGCCCAGGAGAAGGGCTTGCTCAACCTGCACGGCTGGGTCTATGACATCGAGACCGGCTCCATCGACGCCCTGGACGTCGACAATCGCAGCTTCAGGTCCTTGGCGGACAACCCCCAGGCGTGTGCCGTACCGGCCCGGACGGCGACTGCCGCGTGAGGGTCGCTGTTTTGTCTAGGGCAACTGCCCACCTCGATCACGGTGGCGAGGGCGCTTGCTCCCGCTGGGCTGCGCAGCGGCCCCAAAGCCATCCATCCCGTGCAACAGTGTCTCCATGAAAGCCACGGACGCCGCGCTGTGATAGTTGTTCTTGCGCCGCAACAGCGAAGCTCCACGCCGTGGCGCCGCGTCCTGCAGCGCCAGCTTGCGCAGTGCGCGCTCCTGGGTGGCGATGGGTTCCGGAAGAATGGTGGCGACGGCCGAATGCCCGATCACTTCCAGCAACGTGCTGACCGAGTTGACCTCAATGCTCACCTTGGGCGTGATCCGAGCCTGGACGAAGTAGTCATCGATGCACGTACGGGTGGCAAAGTCCGGGCTCAACAAGGCGAACTCCAGTTGCCCGACCTGCTCAGCCGTCAGCGCGGCCTGGCAGTCATACAACGGGTGATTGCGCCCCACCATCAGCCCCAGGGTTTCGGTGAACGCCGGGATCGATTCGATATCGGCGCTCCTGACCTGATCGAATGCGATGGCGATGTCTAACGTGTCATTCGCCAAGCCCTCCTCGATATCAACCATCGACAATTCGAAGATTTGCAGATGGATATTCGGGTATCGCCCGCGGTAGTCACGCACCAGCGGCCCGACCAGGTAAGCCATGAACGTCGGGGTCATGGCCAGCCTCAAGCTGCCGCGGGACAGGTCCTTGACGTCATGCAGCGCGCGCTTGCCGGCGGCCAGTTCCACCAGTACCCGCCGGGCGCATTCGATATAGGCCGCCCCGGCGTCCGTGGGCCTGACCGTGCGAGACGTGCGGTCGAACAGACTCACCCCGAGGGTTTCTTCCAGTTGCCGGATCTGTTGCGACAGGGTCGGCTGCGACACGTGCAGCACCTCGGCGGCACGCGTGAAACCGCCGTGGTCAGCGACCGCCAACAGATAGCGCAAGTGACGTAGCAACATCGGAACCACCACCTGGAGCTTGGGTAATTGCGATGCATTGTATAGGGGACATGCCGCATCCACATCCGCCACGGGCTCAGCGTTGTGTTTAGCGGGTCGGCGTCAGTCTCAGCACCCGCATCACAAAAGCGCCCGCCTTCGCCAGCATGGCGCCGCTCGTACTGGGCTGGCACACGGCGTTCGAAACCGGTGCTGCGGACTCGCTGGCCAGGGCGCCCATCAACTGCGGCAACAGGAATCCGCCTTCGTATTCTGGGTGAATCGCGACAGAGGTGTCCGACCAAGGGTTGCCGGTGCAGGTGACGTCGATCATGGGAAATCTCCTGGAGAATGGAGAACGCTGCGACGGCCCGAAACGGTCGATCGCTTCTGGGATCAGTTTCACTGGCGAACGGTTTTTAGAGAATGCCCAGGAGTCTGATGACTCGATTGCGTTATCTGAAACAATCGCCCCGGGCAGCCAAAAAAGCCCCGGAACCGTTGAGGGAACCGGGGCTTGGGACCGGCTATAAGTCACGCCGGCTTTTGCAGCGTGTCGTACGCTTCAAGCGAGCGCAGCGAGTAGATGTAGGCAGCCCCCGCATTCAACGAAATCGCAGTGGCCAGGGCCGCTGCGACCTCCTCACGGCTCGCCCCCGCCTTGATCGCCGCATCCGTGTGGGCGGCGATACAACCGTCGCAACGGGTGGTCACGGCGATGGCGATCGAGATCAGCTCGCGGGTCTTGGCATCGAGCACGTTGTTTTCGCTGGCGGCTTCCCCGAGCGCCATATAGGCCTTGACCATTTTCGGGTTGCTGCGGCCCAGCGCGCCAAACGCTTTCTGAATGGTGGGCAACAATTCGGACCAGTTATTGAACATGGCATTAACTCCTGAGTGGGTTGGGTGTACTGTTTTGACGCCCTCAGTTTTTCACCCTGGCGCCACTCGGTTTTGCTCAATCCGCTCAGTTTTTTTGGCGAAACGCTCAAATGGATGCGATCGATAAACTCATCAGCCTGGCCAACGTTCGCGGCAGCCTGGATCTGCGCTGTCAGTTCCAGGGCGACTGGGCCCTGGAACACGGCCAGCAGGCCCTGGGCACCGCGCCCTATCACATCGTGCTGGCCGGCGAATGCCGCGTCGAGTTTGCCGATGGGCAACGCTTGCCCATGCGCGCCGGTGACATCCTGCTGCTGCCGCGAGGCGCCCCGCACCTCATGCACAGCCCTGGGAAAATGGTGACGCCGACCTTACCCCGGATCGTGACCGGGGGCGCCCTGCCGATTCACCGCATTGGCGGTGCCAGCGCGGAGCTGGACATGCTTTGCGGTGGTTTCCACTTCAATCGGGCTTCGTTGCTGTTCAGTGCCCTGCCCGACTACCTGGTGATTCCCAGCGGCGCATTACCGGCCAACGGACCTTTGCCGGCGTTGGTGGAAATCCTTCGCGGGGAAGCGGATGGGAACCAGCCCGGCGCTCGCTTCTTGCTCGACGCCTTGTCCCAGGCCCTGTTCACCCTGATCCTGCGTGCGCACCTGGCGAGCCATGGCCAAGACAGCGGCTCGCTGGCCCTGCTCGGCGACAAGCGCCTGGGCCGGGCCTGGCAGGCGATGCTGGCGGACCCTGCGCACGAGTGGACCATTCAGGGCCTGGCGGACCTCGCGAGCATGTCCCGGGCCAATTTCATGCGGGCATTCGTCAAGCTGGCCGGCGTCTCGCCGTGGGTACTGTTGACGCAAGTGCGAATGGAGCTGGCCTTCAGTCTGCTCAGCCACTCACACCTGGGGCTGAGCGATATTGCCGTACAGGTCGGCTACCAATCCCAGGCTGCGTTCAGCAAGAAATTCAAGGAAATCTACGGCGAGGCGCCAGGGCGGGTGCGGCGTGGGATCCAGGCCCCGAATGCGCGCTGACAATCAACAGATATCCGCTCGCAGGGCCGGGTGCTCGCGCAGGTGCTCGACGATGTAGTCCACGAAACTGCGCACACGCATCGACGCCTTGCGTCTTTCACGGTAGACCACATGCACGGGCATGGAGGGCGGCTCATAGGCTTGCAAGACCCTGCGCAAGCGTCCGCTGCTCAGATAGTCGTACAACGGATAGCTCAAGCAGCGCGTCAACCCGGCCCCATGAGCCGCAGCGTCGATGGCCGCCTGTAGCGTGGCGCAACTGAGGCGCGTGCGTGCCTTGAAGCCGTTGGCCTCGCCCTGCTGTTGAAAGGACCACTGGACCCAGTCCTGGTTGGCCTGCGTGGCGATCAGTCGGTGATCGTGCAGATCCTGCGGCACAACCGGCTCACCATGCCTGGCCAGGTAACCAGGACTGGCGCAGACGAGCGAGCGAACACTGCCGACAGGCCGTGCGATCAATGAGCAACTGGGCAGATGCCCGACCAGCACCGCGACATCCAGCCCTTCCTCATGCATGTTCGGGAAACGATCATGGTAGTGGGCGAATACCCTGATCTCGGGAAAGTGATCCATGTAGCCGGCCAATACCGGGGCCATGACATAACGGCTGAACAACGTGGGCAACAGAATCGTCAAATTGCCCTGCGCCTGGACATGCCAGCCCCTGGCCGATGCTTCAGCCTCGTCAACGGCCTTGAGAATGCGTGAACAATCGACCATGAAGCCGACCCCGGCTTCCGTCAACACCACCCCGCGCGTGCTTCGTGACAGTAACTGCACCCCCAGCCGCGCTTCCAGTCGAGCGACCGCACGCATCACGGTCTGTCCGGAGACGTTGAGGCGCTGGGCGGCCGAGGCAAGGCTGGAGCACTGCGACAGCGCGTGGAATACCAGCATTTCATGGTGGCGCGCCATCAGCCGGTGTCTTTCACGACAGGCTTGAGCGTGACGTCGTCCCCCAGCCGATCCGCGAGGAAATCCACGAACGTACGCACCTTGGCCGGCACTCGATTGCTCTTCTGATACACCACGTGAATCGGCAACGCCGGTGGTTCGAAAGCCTTGAGCACCACTTCCAGTTCACCGGCGGCGACCTGCCGGGCCACTTGATAAGACAATACCCGGGTAACGCCCCAGCCTTGGCGGGCGATATTGATCGCAGCCTGATTCGCGGTCACCACCAGGCGTGGATCAACCCGCAGGCTCAGCGAGTTTGCTTCGTCCATGAACTGCCAGTGGCTCAGCAAATGACTGGCCGAAGACATCACGATATTGGCCTTGCTCAACTCACCAGGATGGATTGGCCGTCCATGGCGCTGGAAATAGCCCGGGGCGCCGCAAATCACTTGGCGTACCTCACCGACCTTGATGGCGTGCTGATTGTTTTCCTGCAAATGGCCGATGCGGATCGCCACATCGATGCCCTCGTCCGCGATATTCACCACACGGTCGACCAACAAGGCATTGAGGTGCACCGAGGGAAACTGATCCAGGTAATCCGTCAGCAAAGGCGCGATGTATAACTCGCCAAACAGCACCGGCGCGGTGACCGTCAGATACCCACACGGGATCGAGTAGCTGCCGGCGGCGGCCTCCTCGGCCTCTTCGAGCTCACTCAGGATCCGCCGGCAATCTTCCAGGTAGCGTTGCCCCGCCTCGGTCAGGTGCACATTGCGGGTGGTACGGGACAACAGCTGGGTGCCGATCCGTTCTTCCATCGCCGCAATGGCTCGCGTCACGCTCGGTGGCGAAATGCGCAAGCGCCGGGCGGCAGCGGCGAACCCTTCCTCCTCGGCCACCACCATGAAAATCTGCATTTCCTGAAAGCGATCCATGGGTGATCCAGCCTTGCTTGAGGGAGATTGAACATACGTGGCGGTTACGGCCTCAAGGCTTGCCGGAAGATGGCCCCGGCAAGCGCCTGCGGTTTGACTCAGGCTTGCTGCAAGCCCTTGGCGGTGCGCTGCATGTCGACGAAATTCGGCAAGGCTTCGATGCTGCCCAGCCAGGCACGCACGTTCGGGTAGTCGGTCAGCGCGACGTTGCCTTCCGGTGCGTGAGACACATAGGTGTACGCGGCCACGTCAGCGATGGTCGGTTGCTCACCGGCCAGGAACCGGCTTTGTCCCAGCTCCGTCTCCATCACCTTCAACAGGGCGTGGGAACGCTTGATGGCATCTTCGGCGTCATAGCCGGCGCCGAATACGGTGATCAATCGGGCGTTGGCCGGCCCCTGGTTGATCTGGCCCGCGGCCACCGAAAGCCAGCGCTGCACCCGGGCCTGGGCAAGTGGATCGCTGGGCAGCCATCGGCCCTTGCCGTACTTGGCCGCGAGGTAGACCAGGATCGCGTTCGAGTCGGCCAGCACCACACCGTTGTCATCGATCACCGGCACCTGGCCGAAGCTGTTGATGGCGAGGAACTCCGGGGTCTTGTGCTCGCCTTTCATCAAGTCCACGAATACCAGCTCGGTCGGCAGGCCCAGCAGCGAGAGCATCAGCTCGACACGATGGGCGTGACCCGACAACGGGTGGCGATAAAGTTTGATCGCGTTCTCAGGCATGACGTACTCCATGTTGTTTGGGCTCGAAGCGGTGATCGCGTCGATGGCGCTATCCTCTGCTCCTGCTCCGGACAGTGGAATAACCAGCTTTTACAATCCAGCATTTCACCCCGTGAAACGATCGCAAGCCTAGACCTCAAGCACCAACGGCTCGCTGCCTTGGGCCGGCACCGCGCAGCAGATCAGCACTTCGCCTTCGCCAACCGGTTCGGCCGGCTGGCTCAGGTAATGCACCTGGCCGCGGCTCAAGCGGGTTTTGCAGGTGCCGCAGGAACCGCCGCGGCAGCTGAATTCCGGGTTCAGGCCGCGCGCTTCGGCCAGTTCCAACAGCGTTCCGCCGCCGGGTTCCCAACGGGCCTCCTTGCCGGAACTGGCGAACAGGACCTTCACCGCTTCAGTCGCGGCCGGCACTTGCTGGGGCGCCGGCATGCTGACTTCGACATCCCGCACAAGGGTGGACGGACCGAAGGTTTCCGCGTGGATGCGATCGTCAGGGATGCGCAATTTGCGCAGCCCGTCGTACAGCGCCTGGGTAAAGCTGCCCGGCCCGCACAGATAGAAGTCGTAGTCGTTGAGCGGCAGCAGTTTCTTCAGCAGTTCCACATCGATCCGGCCCGCCAGGTCATAGCCTTCACCGACCTTTGCTTCGGTGGGCGGTTGGCTGACCATGCGCACAACCTGGAGCTTGTCGCCGGCACGGGCGGCCAGTTCGTCGATCTCTTCACGGAACGCCAGGTCGGCCACCGAGCGTGCGCTTTGCACCAGCCAGACCGGGCGCATGCGGCTGATGCGTTGCCCCTGGTAAACCACCTCGCGCAACATCGACAACAGCGGCGTGATGCCCACCCCCGCTGCCAGCAATACCAACGGACGCCGCTCGGTGGCCTGGACGGTGAAATGGCCCTGGGGCGCCCGCGCTTCGATCTCGTGCAGCGCCCGCACCTGCTCATGCAGGTGGGACGACACCGATCCATCGCGCTTGACGCTGATGCGCAGGAAATCATCCGACGGCGCACTGGAAACGCTATAGGTCCGGATCGACGGCGCTTTCTGCCCCTCCAGCTGGATCCGCACCGGCAAATGTTGCCCGGCTTCAAACCGGGGCAAACCCAAGCCATCGCTCGCCTGCAGGTAGAACGAACGAATGTTGTGGCTCTCATCCACGACTCGCGCAACCCGCAACGAACGCCAGCGGCTACGCAGCGCCTCGGCCTGCAAACGCTCGGCGGCTTGCTCCCAACTGCCGGTCATCAATGAATTGGGCGAATCGCCTTTCTCCTGATCCTTCCAGCGCAGCGCGATGGCGGCCGGACGATAGACGATGCGTTGCGGTGTGAAGCGCAGCAGCCGCTCGGCGCCCTGGAAGGCATTGATCTCGGGATCGTCCAGCAGGACTTGCGCCGAGCCACTCATTTGCAGCAGATCGCCGGTCTGGAAATCGACGAACACCAGCCCGGCCCGTGGGTTGAGCAGGATGTTGCCCAGGGTGTTGAAAAACAGATTGCCGGAAAAATCCGGAATGGTCAGCGACCCGTCTTCATCCATGCGCACGAACCCCGGCTTGCCGCCACGGTGAGAAGCATCGACCTGCCGCTCGCCATCGCGCACCACGTAGGTGGCGATGTAAAACGAATCGGCCGCCGTCACCAGGCGCCGCACCAGCGGGTCTGACACGCTCAACTGACGCGGCGCGACCGCCTGTGCGTCGACAAATTGATACTGGCGCAGGTTGATGTAGCGAGGGCAGTTGCCATAGGCCTGGCTCACTGCGATCTCCAGCCCTGGGGCAAGCTGACGGCGCACGACGCCATTCATGCGATTACGCCGACGGGTGTGCAATTCGATCCCCAGCATGCCGATGGCATCTCCCTCGCCCATGCCCTCCTGGGCCGGATCGTTCGGCTCGGGCTCGAGGTTGATGTGCAGGGTCTGCGGATCGGGCGAATTCATGAAACCTGGCTGCCCCGTGCGCAGGGTCGCCCACACGTCGCCTTGCCGATCCACCGCCCCCAGCACCACGAAAGGCAACTGGGCGTAGAACTCCCGGTGCTGGTCCGGCATCCACGTACGCGCCAGTTGCCGTTGGCCGACACTGGCCATCATGTCGACCGCGCCGACGGAGCGCTGCAAGGTCAGCTCTCCTTCGTGCCAGGGCGAGTTTTTTACTTGCAAGGCTTCGTCCATCAGCTACTCCTCGCGCTCGCAGCATGAACGCCTGCGCCAGTGCGCTACGGTTAGGGATTCTCCGCCACCTTCTGCACGGGTGTGCAAGTGGCTGGGGTCATCTTCTGCCCAAAGCGGTTGCGCAGGAATACGCACAAACTGCAATCCACCGTTTCATAAAGTGGAATGGTGGGCTCATGGCCTGACACTGGCGAAATGCTTGGTCAATTCGAGCAAGGTCGCCCGCAACTCCGGAGGCCGCACGGGCTTGGCCAGGATCGAAATATTCATGTGGTGCAGCGCGTGGCGAATTCTTTCGATTTCATGGCCGGTCATGATCATGGCGGGGACTTCCCAGCCCCGCTGTTCGCGAATGGCGGCGATGCATTCGGCGCCCGAGACTTTCGTACCCAGGTCGAAGTCGGCAATGATGATGTCGCAGTCACTGGTCACACCCACCCCGTCGCTGTGGGTTTCCACTTCGCATCCCCACTTCTCCAACAGCGCAGACGTCGCCATCAGCACGTTGGCGTCATCCTCCACCAGGCACACCCGCAAGCCGTGCAAACGGCTTTGCGTGGGCACCGGTCTGTCCACCACTGTCCTTGGCGCGACCCTTTCCAGCCCTTGGATCATGGCGCGCGTGCCCTGGCCGAGCCGGGAGTGCAGCTGGATGTCCAGGTTGATCAGGTGGCTGATCCGCTTGACGATGGACAACCCCAGGCCCAGTCCCTCGACATCCTTGTCACGGACGTGGCGTACCCGATAAAACTCCTTGAACACCTCAGGCAGATGCTCGGCGGCAATGCCCCGGCCCTTGTCGTAGATGACGATGGCCAGGCCACTGCCTTTCGGACGTACACCGATCAACACCGGTTGGCCGGGGGCATATTTGAGCGTATTGGAGACCAGGTTCTGCACCATGGTCGCCAACAAACCGGCATTGACACTGACCCAGTGCCGGCAAGGCCGCAGGCGCAACTCGACACCGGCCCAGCGGGCGGCTTCGGTGTTCTGCTTGACCACGTCCTGGAGCAACGCGCCCAGGTGCACGGGTTCGGCTTGCGGTTCAAGCTGCCCGTTGTCGAGGGTGTAGATGTCCAGGATCGAACGGAACAGCTGCGACACGATGTGCAGCGAACGGTCGATGTTGTCCACCAGTCGCAGTTCTTCCTGTCCCAGCCGGGCATCGCGCAGGCAGGCGGTGAACAGGCCGATCGAGTGGATCGGCTGGCGCAAGTCATGGCTGGCCTGGGCCAGGAAGCGGGATTTCTCCTGGTTCGCGGCAATCGCCTCTTCCGAAGCGATGCGGGTACGGGTCAGCAGGATATGCGCATAGGCAGGCACCACGATGGTGGTGACGATCAACGTCAGGAACAGATAGGGCTGGCCACGCCAGAACGGCGTGAGCATGAAAATCACCCCCAGGGTCGACAGCGCCAGAACGGTTGCCAGCGCCAGGTAGCGCGAGCCGAAGCGCATGCCATTGCCCAACGTGACCCAGAGCACTGCCGCGTACACCGGCAGCGTGCCCTCTCCACCGACGATCAAGGCAAAGGCGAGGCTGGCATAATCCAGTGTCATGGCAAAAAGACGACGCAGGAAAAAGTGCCCGGGCCAGCGCTTGACCGCCATGCGCAGCGGGACCGCGGTGCCGAAGAAAAAAACCATGTACCACAGGATCGGTACATAGGTTTCGAAGTCGCTGGCCAGAAAGGCCACCACGATGACGTAGAGCGCAGTACACGCCCCGACCGTCAATCTCAATGTAGCCTGATCAAGCTCACTATTCTTTTCCGTCATATTCACAGGACTATTCCAACATGAAAGTTTGTTTCAAACTGAAATCCGAGGGGCAGTTTGGGTTACGATGCGCGAACTTGAAGTCAGAAGGATCTGAAGCATGACGTGCAGAGTCATTGTGGCAGATGACCATCCTTTGTTTCGTGAAGGTATGTTGAGAACCATCGAACGGCTTCTGCCGACAGCCACCATAGAACAAGCGGGCAATCTGGATGAAGTATTGGCGCTGGCGCGTTCCGGGGTGGAAGTGGACTCCCTGATACTCGACTTGCGCTTTCCCGGGATCAAATCGCTGCAAGTCATAGGCCAGTTGCGCAGTGAATTCAAACGGACCTCCATTATTGTGGTTTCAATGATGGATGACATCGATGTTATTTCCCAGGTGATGGCGCTGGGTGCCGACGGTTTCATCGGCAAGAATATCGACCCCTCCGGTATTGCCGACGCCATCATGGCAATACGCGAAGGCGAAGTGGTGGTGAAGTATCAAGCCGAAAACCCGGTACTGGACGACGCGCTTTCCCAGCTGACCGTGCGTCAACGGCAAGTGCTTGGGTTGGTCGCGGCCGGCAAGACCAACAAGGAAATAGCCCGGGACCTGGGCATTTCCCCCTTCACGGTGCGCATCCATGTCTCGAGCCTGCTCAAAGCCCTGGGTGTCCCCACGCGCGCGGCGGCCGCGGCGCAATTTTCCAACTTTCCAAACAATGGAGGATGGTCGGAGAAACAAGACAATTAAATGTATGACGGCCGCCAATATTCATTGAGCGTTACCCTCCCTGCTCGCCTCCCAAGCCATAGCACACTTGTACTATAGCTTCGCCCAGTACTCTCCCCCTAAGCTGTGGGCGTTCCATACAAAGGCTGTTCGAACAGCCAATCATAAAGAAAGCCAACGCGCCATTCGCCGTGCAGTATCACTGTGCCTATCGAAACGTCATGGCGTGCGAAGCCTATGGATTAAATAAGTCCACAGGCGGCGCAATGCTGGGTCAACTTCACCGTCTGCGCGGTTGAAATGGAATGGTCCTGACATTAACTCAAGGTAAGTCATCATGTCCTTCGAATATGGAAAAACACTTAGAAATGGATTGGCGCTGTGCGTGCTGGCGGGCGTACTCAACGGTTGTGCAAACACCGGTGACTTGGGCAACTTGGGCAACTTGATGGGCTCCTTGAACCAGGGCGCCAAAAAATACGACGTCTCTTACCTCAAGCAAACGATCATTCCGGGCAAGACGACAAAAAGCCAGATCACCCAAATGTTCGGCGCGCCGACGAATGAAGAGCTCAATTCGACCAGCACCAGCAACGAGTCGAACTGGACCTACGAAAAGAGTGATGAGGGCCTGGATAAATACATGAAGCTGGCCAATAAGTACGTGTCGCCCGAGACGCGCCTGAAGATGGCCGACACCTCGACACAACTGTCCAAGGCACAGACCGTGGCTAACGACGTCAGCAGCGTGACCGGCGGGAAAACAGGCCAAAGCCAGACCCAGGGTTCGGTATTGACCATTTATTTCGTCGATGACGTCGTGAAGTACTACAGGGTCTACTGAAGCAATGACTCCTCCGCTGGGGGCAGCATCAAGCCTGTCCCCAACCTTCACCGATCACTCCTTCCACGTACCTCCGCTCAAGGCGCAACTCTTGCGGGTGCTGTCCAACAGCTCAGCGGTACGCTTGTAGTAGTAAAAGTCCACGCCCTGCCCGTTCACATTCACACAGGTGCCCTGGGGATTCTCCGGGCAGGTTTGCGAGTAGGTGATCCTGCCCGCTTCGCCACCAAGCGCGACCGGCATGTTGGCGAAGGATTCACAGCTGGAGCGGAACTTGGCCACCGGTTGCTTATCGCTCGCCTGCACGCAGTCTTTCGCCTCGATGTGTTGCCCCATGACGGTCATTTCACCTTCCATCGTGCACGCCTGGCTACCTGCATAGGCCACTGAAGCGCACAGCATCGTGGCGCTGATCACACTGAAAAAACGAACGACTCCGTTCATGTACTCTCCCGACGTCCTGAGTGGTCATACCTCCTGAAGTATCCTGACTCGGGCAACAATTCTGAATAGCACAGATGGGCTAGCCGCTACGCTTGCCCAAGGCACCAGAGACACATGAGGTTCGAAAGCCAGTGGAAAAGAACAGTGAACTCGACCAGGCCACGTTGCGCCTGATCGTCAGCGCCTGTGCGCTGTTGTACATCGTCGTGTTGGCCAGCCTCCATCCCGGCGGTGCCACAGGCTACGTGCCCATCATCATTTACATCGTAACGTTTATCGTCGCCTCGGTATTCCTGCGCATGATCATCAAGCGTTGGCCAGGACACTTCTTCTGGCGGCGCCTTTTCTCGATGCTGCATGACTACACGGGCATCGCTTTCGCCATGGTGCTGGGCGGTGAAAGCGCCCTGCCGATCTACGCGGCACTGCTCTGGGTCACCCTGGGCAACGGCATGCGCTTCGGCTCGCGCTACCTGGCGCTGGCAACCGTTATCGCGCTGTCGACCCTGGTGCTGATTTTCTGGCTCAACCCATTCTGGCGTACCCAGCCCTACATGTTCCTGATGCTGATCGTCACCACCATCGTGGTGCCGGCCTATGCGCACATTTTGCTCAAGCGCACCCGCATTGCTTCGGAAGAGGCGATTGCCGCGAACCAGGAGAAATCCCGCTTCCTGGCCCAGGCCAGCCATGACCTGCGCCAACCGATCCACTCCATCGGCCTGTTCACCGCCTGCCTGCGTGACGCCAGGCTGGGCCTGGAGGAATTGCGGCTGGTGGACAACATCGACCGTTCGCTACACACCGTGTCGCAGCTGTTCCGTTCGATCCTCGATATCTACACCCTGGACCATGGCCAACTGATGCCGAAGGCCGATACTGTCCACTTGGGCGCGCTCCTACAGGACGTCGTCAAGCAGAACACCGAGGCGGCTCGCTGGGCCGGGGTCGAACTGCGCCTGCGCGCCAGCCCTTACTGGGTCAGCGTCAATCCAGGCATGCTGACCACGATGGTCCAGAACCTGCTGTCCAACGCCCTCAAATACGCGCCCGGCCAACCGGTACTGATCGGCGTGCGCCGCCAGGGCAAGCGCCTGGCCGTGGTGATCTACGACAAGGGACGCGGCATTGCCGCCGAACATTTGCCCGAAGTGTTCAAGGAGTTCTACCGCGTGCGCCATGTGCGCGACAAGGATGTCGAGGGCCTTGGCCTGGGCCTGTCCATCGTCAAGCGCATCAGCCAGATACTCGGTGTCGATATACACATCCGCTCCACGGTCGGACAAGGCACCAAGGTGGCGATCAGCGGCCTGGAACTGGCGGCGCCGAGGGCCATGGAACCCAAGGTGTCGCCCGTCCAGAATCGCTTGGACGGATTACGGGTGTGCCTGGTGGAAGACGACGCCAACGTCCTGATGGCGACGTCGGCGCTCCTGGAAAAATGGGGTTGCGAGGTTGAGGCCCACAGCGACGGCGAGGGGCTGACCAGCGATTGCGATATCGTCATCGCCGACTTCGACCTGGGCACGAAAGTCTCGGGTGCCGAATGCATTGCCGCGATACGCGAGCAGCGCGGCTGGCAAGTCCCGGCGCTGGTCATCACCGGACACGAGATCGAGCGCATACGCCAGTCATTGCAAAGCCTGAACATCTCGGTGCTGGCCAAGCCCGTGCGACCGCCGGAGCTGCGAACAGTCTTGCTTGAACTGCTCAAGTCCATGGATCGCCAGGGCGAGGGCTCAGCTCACCTCAACCCACCCAGCCGATAGCCGTCTTGGGAATCACCTCGGACTCATCGAGCTTGGAGGCGAACATGCTCACCGCATCGAGGGCATCGGTGGTCCCGTTCCGGATCTGCACGATGACCGATCCGGCCTGGTCTGCCAGGGTGACACCGCGCAAGGCGCCCTCGTGGGTCACGTTCATGCTCGCGACGGCATCGCGGGTTTCGGAGAGGATCATGCCGATCATTTCCGCAATCTCCGAGGTGGAACGACTGGTGCGCCCGGCCAGTTGCCGGACCTCGTCGGCCACCACCGCGAACCCCCGCCCCTGATCGCCGGCCCGCGCAGCCTCGATGGCCGCGTTGAGGGCCAGCAGGTTGGTCTGGTCGGCAATGCCGCGAATGGTATTGACGATGGCGGTGATCTCTTCCGAACGTGCGCCCAGTTGCCCAACGAGGCGCGCGGAGGCGCCGATGTTGTCGGCGATCTCGCGCATCTCCTTGGCGGTCTGGTGGATCACCTGGGCGCCCTGCTCGGCCACGCGTTCGGTCTCGGCGGAGATGTGGTACGCGCGGGAGGCACCGCGCGAGTCCTCTTCGAATTTCTCTACCCGTTCGGTGATGTCACTGGCGAACTTCACAATCTTGCACAATTTGCCTTCGGCGTCGTAGACCGGGTTGTAGCTGGCTTCCAGCCAGACAACTTTGCCGTTTTTGCCGAGACGCTTGAATTGCCCGCTGAAAAACTCGCCGGCATTGAGTCGACGCCAGAAATCACTGTACTCCGAGCTACTCACCAGGCTCGCTTCGCAAAACATCCGGTGGTGCTTGCCCTTGAGGTCTGCCAGTGAGTAATGCATGACATTCATGAAGTTGTCGTTGGCGGTCAGGATGTTGCCACCCAGGTCGAACTCGATGACCGCCATGGCCCGGTCGAGGGCCGCCAGCCGGCCGCGTGTTT
Organism: Pseudomonas sp. NFACC14; assembly: GCF_900106885.1. Lineage (NCBI taxonomy): Bacteria > Pseudomonadati > Pseudomonadota > Gammaproteobacteria > Pseudomonadales > Pseudomonadaceae > Pseudomonas > Pseudomonas sp. NFACC14. The sequence goes on along the minus strand of NZ_FNOA01000004.1, from coordinate 5,051 downwards.
CGGCCTCGGCGGTCACCTTGGCGGTGACATCGAGTGCGTACTTGACCACCTTCACGACACGGCCTTGTTCGTCCACCACCGGGTTATAGCTGGCTTCCAGCCACACGTTCTGGCCTGATGCGCTGCGGCGCTGGAACGTGCCGGATACGAATTGACCGGTGCGCAACTTGTTCCAGAATTCACGATACTCGGCGCTGCCCGCCAACGCAGGGGGGCAGAAATCCCGATGGGACAGGCTGGCCAATTGTTCCGCACGGTAGCCCATCGTGCTCAGGAAATTCTCGTTCGCCCGAAGGACCTTGCCATCGGGGCTGAACTCGATAACAGCCATCGACCGCTCCAGAGCGCCGACCAGCCCTTTGTAAGTTGCCAATTCGGCCGTCCTAGCCGTCAGTTCATCTTTTAGTTTTTTATTAAACATGACGTACCCTCTGGTGAACCCTGAAAGTAACCGGACCTTTATAGGCTATCGGCTGGTTTGCCGGGGGCTGAACGGTATGGCGTAATTATGTTTCGGCGCCAAAACCCACCGAATCCATCAGCCAGGTTCTAAAGGCCTGCACCTTCGGGGCATCGGCCAGTTCATGTGGGGTGACGAAATAAAACCCCAGGTCAGACTTCAGTCGCAGATCGAAGGGCGCAACCAAGCGGCCCGCCTTCAGGTCGTCCTCGACATACGTTGAACGGCCGATGCACACCCCCAGGCCGTCGACCGCCGCCTGCACAGCCATCATGGCCAGGTCGAAGGTGAGCCGGCCGCCTTCGGCCAGTCTTTTCGGTTGGCCAGCGGCACTCAACCACGAACGCCAGTCATCACGGGTCACCCCACTGACTTGCAACAAGGTGTGCCGGGCCAGATCGCCGGGGTCCTGCAAGGGGGTGGGACCTTGCAACAGCCTGGGACTGCAGACCGGGAAGATTTCATCGGCCATCAGCCAGTCGGCCCGCACGCCCTTCCAGTCGCCGACCCCGTAACGGATGGCCGCATCGACGCCACCCTTGCGAAAATCCACCCGTTCGGTGGATGCAGTGACGCGCACATCGATATTGGGGAACGCCTGCTGGAAGGAGGCTAGGCGCGGCAGCAACCATTTGGAGGCAAACGAAACCAGGGTGCTGATCGTCAAGACACTGTTGTTGCGGCTTTCCAGCAACATCTGCGTGCCATAGCGCAGTTCATGGAAGGCGGCCCGAACGCCTGGGAAATAAGCCTGACCTTCAGCGGTCAGGGCCAGGCCGTCCTTGAGCCGCAGGAACAAGCGCACGCCCAGTTCCTCTTCGAGCCGGCGGATCTGATGGCTTATGGCTGTTTGAGTGACGTTCAGCTCTGCTGCGGCGTTGGTAAAGCTCATGTGCCTGGCGGCTGACTCGAATGCTTTAAGGCCATTGAGAGAAGGAATTCGGCTGGCCATGGAGGTTTGCTGCGCTCATGAGATTTTGTCATACGCTAGCACTGAAGATGTCCTTTGAAAATGTTCCGCGCCTCACCGATTCTGGCGGCCCGTCCCCCGCCTGTGAGGAAACCATGAAACTGTACTTTGCCCCCATGACCTGCTCATTGTCCCCGCATATCGTGCTGCGGGAATTGGGCCTGCCCTTCGAATTGATCCGGGTCGACAACAAGACCAAGCGAACCGCCGACGGGCTCGACTTCCTGAGCATCAATCCCAAGGGCTACGTGGCCGCCCTGGTGTTGGAAAACGGCAGCGTGCTGACCGAGGGTCCCGCCATTGTCCAGTACCTGGCCGACCTGGCTCCCGGCAACATGCTAGCCCCGGCCAATGGCACCTGGGAGCGGGTTCGCCTGCAGGAGTGGTTGAACTTCATCAGCGCCGAAATCCACAGCGGCTGCGCCCCGCTGTTCAACGCCGACATCGCAGAGCCCACCAAGGCGATCTTCAAGGCAAGACTGTTCAAGCGCCTGGACTACCTCAGCCAGGCCCTTGCTCGACAGGACTACCTGATGGGCAGCTTCGGCCTGGCCGACGGTTATCTGTTTACCGTTTTGAACTGGCTGCCGTCGTTCGATATCGAGATCGGGGACTGGCCGGTGCTGGCGTCGTTCATGACCCGAGTCGCCGCACGCCCCAGCGTCCGGGCGGCCATGGCGGCGGAGGCGGCCTAGCCACCGGCCAGCGATCAACTTCGCGGTTGTATCCGCAAGGCAGCATCATAAAAAATTCATGGTGCCGGAGCATGATCACTACGTTTGCTGATTACTTTCGTTCCCATTCAGCGAGGCAGGATCATGCCACCACAAGGACTCCCGGTGGACTTCGCCCATCGACCACGGCTTGCCGATCTGCAGCCCCTGCAGGAACCCGTCAGGCGCGTGTCCGGCACACTGGGCAAACAGCCAGAGCCGCTCGTCACACCGGCGGTGCAGTTGCAAGACCGACGGGGATACGACAGCGGCTTTCTCGGCGACTTCATCGTGCCTTGGCCGAGCGTAGCAGCGGCGTTGGTCGATGATGTCTACCCGACCGGCACCGTCGACAATCGCCTGGATTATCAGCACTTCTCCATCGTTCTGTCGCGACGGCGACGCCTGGCCCTGGTGGCGGGCGTCAACATCGATGGCGCCAGCAGTGTCGAGATCGCCCGGGGTCGTGATGCCTGGGCATACGACGGTCGAATCCCCAGCGATGCCCAGATTGGAGAAGCGCTGTACGCTGGCAATTTGCTGGATCGCGGTCATCTGGTCAGACGACAGGATCCCAATTGGGGCTCCGATGCACAGACCGCCAACAACGACACCTTCCACTTCACCAATTGCTCGCCACAGATGGCAGCCTTCAATCAAAAGACCTGGCTCGAGCTTGAGGATTACATCCTCGATAACACGCGCCGGTGGAAAGCCAGGGCGACGATATTCACCGGGCCTTTATTCCGGGACGATGATCAAATGTACAGAGGCGTACAGATCCCCACTGCGTTCTGGAAAGTCGTGGCCTTTCTCGGTGACGACGGCAAACCTTCGGCCAGTGCCTACATGATTGACCAGCGTCAGGAGCTGGAAAAATTGGAACTTGTGTTCGGAGCGCTCAAGACCTACCGACGCAGCGTCGATCGAATTGAAGCGCTGACCGGTATCCGCTTTGGCGACTTGGCTGACTACGACGGCTTTTCCAATGAAGAACGACTGACAGGTACGAGGATTGAAGCGCCGATCCGTGGGCCTGAAGATTTTCGCCTTTGAAAACGGTGGGAGCTGCATGGGATGTTGGTGAACGACTCAAAAAACGGTGGGAGCGAGCTGGCTCGCGATGACGGCAGCACAGTCAACATCTCTGCAAGCTGACCCGCCGCTATCGCGAGCAAGCTCGCTCCCACAGGGGATTGAAGCTGCATGGGATGTTGGCGAGCGACTCAAAATACTGTGGGAGCGAGCTGGCTCGCGATGACGGCAGCACACTCAACATCTCTGCAAGCTGACCCGCCGCTATCGCGAGCAAGCTGAACTGGTCAAGTATTCTTGGACACCATTTAAGGTTCATGCCGCCAGTCTCTCACTGACGACCGGCGACCGGTAATCGTTGTAACTGTGAAGCCTGGTGATGTTGTAGCGCGAGACATAACGCTGCACGTCTGCTCGGGCCTCATGTTCTGATGCGTAACCCGTCTCGGGCACCCACTCTGATTTCAAACTTCCAAAGAAACGCTCCATCGGAGCGTTATCCCAGCATTCGCCTTTACGGCTCATGCTTTGCCGCAGGCCATGCGCCAGCAGCTCATTCCTGAACTTATGACTGGTGTACTGACAGCCTTGGTCTGAATGAAACAGCACCTCTTTAGGACGACCTCTGAGCTCAACCGCCATCCGCAAAGCCTCGCAGGTCAGCGTGGCATCGGAAATCATCGAAAACGACCAGCCCACGATCCGGCGAGCAAACAGATCCAGCACCGCCGCGAAATACATCCAGCGCTTGCCGACCTTGATGTACGTCACGTCACCACACCACACCTGATTGACCGCCGTGACATCAAACTCACGCTTGAGCACGTGCGGTGCCACCAAAGCTTCTACGCCGGACGATTTGTACTTATGGCGTCGGCGCTGGCGGCTGGCGATCCCCGCTTCGCGCATCAAACTGCGAGCCAAGTACCGGCCGATGCGATGCCCTTTCTGTTGCAGCTCCTTCGCCAAAGTCCTCGCTCCCGCAGGAGCTCGCGATGCCTTGTGATGCTTGACCAGCGCGGCTTTAAGCTGCTCTCGCTGAGGATTAGTCTTACCTTGGCGCTGACGCCAAGCGTAAAAGCTGCTGCGGTTGACGCCGAACGCCCGGCAACACCGATTAACGCCGTACTGCTCGTCCAGCTCATTGATCAACGAGAATGATCTTTGGAGTCCAAAAGCAGGAGAGCACTGGCCTTTTTTAGGATTTCGATGTCCAGGTCTTTCTCCCTGAGCAGGGCTTTGAGCCTCTGAATTTCTCGCTGGTCGGCGGTAATCGCCTTAGCGCCTACCGGCGTCGAGCCCAAACGCTCTTTGCGTACCTGATCGACCCAACGACGCAAGGCGGTAGGGCCTATATCCAAACTGGCACACACCTCGGTAACCGGCTGGCCTTCGTCCAGCACCATGCTGGCAGCCTTGAGCTTGAACTCACTCGAATAAGATTTACGCATATCCAAACACCTCAGATTTGGGCGCCATCATAGCGCCCGATTGAAGTGTCCAAAATCATTAGGCCAGTTCAAGCTCGCTTGTATGGTAGGACTTGAAGGGAGGAGGAGGGACAAGGCTCGATTCTGACTGTTAGCCGCAGTACAGACCGTGGGAGATTTCGCCCCTCCTCCTTTCACCCAAGCGCCGATAAAGAATGCATCTGGCCTAAACCGACGATAGGAACAAGCCTGCGTCTCTGGGAGAACCCTTCAAGTGTTCAAACCTTAGCCCGGAGAATTTTCAATGGCAATGCCGGTTTCTGTCACAAAGCCGATGGTGGGCGTGGATGTCGCCAAGAACGAACTGGTGATCTATCACGCCGAACTTGATGTACTGGAAGCGATTCCCAACAACAAAGCGGCCATCAAAAAGTGGTTGAAAG
>NZ_FNOA01000047.1:0-7408 GCF_900106885.1 Pseudomonas sp. NFACC14 | reverse complement strand
CTGTGGGAGCGAGCTTGCTCGCGATGGGGCCAGGTCAGGTACATCAGTGGTGGCTGGTGTACCGCTATCGCGAGCAAGCTCGCTCCCACAGGGGTCACTGTTTAGGCAGACAGCGCACCTAGACCACCGACGACAACACAAACGACGTCACGGTGTTCTCCACCCCGGGCAACGCGGAGATTTCTTTCCACACTTTATGCACCCGCTCCGGGTTCGCCGCGCCCACCCGCAGCATCAAGTCAAACTCGCCACTCATCACATCGCACTGCAGCACTTCCGGCATGGCCTGCAGCGCTTGCAACACCTCGGCGCCGCGCATGCGGTCGTAGCGGTAGACAAAGATCACGGCGTTGATGTTCGACGACGCTTGCGCGCCCTCCCCGGTGCGCACCGTATAGCCCTGGATCGCGCCGTCACGTTCGAGGCGTTCGATGCGTTGGCGTACGGCGTTGCGCGAGAGGTTGACCTTGGCCGCCAGCTCGGCGTGGGCGGCGCGGGCGTTGAGGCGCAGTTCGGCGATGATGCGTTCGTCGAGAGGGTCGAGGATTCGCTTCATGGGGCCTCCGGTTATAGGGCGCCGAGCAGTTGATGGAGGGCAGCGAGGTCGTCCGGCTGGATGCGATGAATCTGCGCCGGGCCATGTTCGGAAACTGGACGCTGTTGCGCCGCAATCGTGATCCCCAACTCACCGAGCAACTGCGCCGATTTGGCCGGTGAGATCTCGCCCAAGGTCACCATCGGTGCCACCAGGCTGCGGCGATACAAGCGCGCCGCGAGCACGCCGGTGGCAGTGTGGGGGTCGATGACGTAGCCGGTGTCGCGGTACAGCGAGGTGATTTCCTCCAGCGTCTGTTCATCGCTGACCGCGTACGAGTCGATGATCATCCGCGCCTGTAGCCAGAACTCGTTGGCGATGGTCATTTCGCCACGGGTTTCGAAGGTGTGCATCAGCGCACTCACCGCTTGATCATCGTGCCCATAGAGCTCCCAGAGAAACCGCTCCAGGTTGGAAAAGATCGACAAATCCATGGCCGGCGACAGGGTCTTGCTGGCGCGCAACCGCGAGTAGTGATTCTTCAAAAAGAACTGATGCAGCGCATCATTCTGGTTGGTGGCGACGATCATCTGCGTGATCGGCAAGCCCATCTTCTGCGCGATGTAGCCGGCATAGACCTCGGCAAAACTCGCCGCCGGCACGCTGAAGCCAATGGGCCGCTGGCCGCCGCCCAACTGCAGCACCGCGTGGAAATAAAACACCAACTGCGCCATGACGCTGACCCAGTTGCTGGAATTGAAACTGATCGCCTCGTGCTGTCGGAACAGTCGGGTGACCAAGGTCTGGCATTCATCGAAACTGCCATCGACAGCCACTTGATGAACCCGCGGATGCGCCGTCGCTTGCAGGTCTTGAAGCTGGTCTTGCGGCACGCCGGCCTCGGGATAAATCACCACCACATCGGTCTCGTCGCAGTGCTTGAAGGCTTCGATGGCGGCCAGCCCGGTGTGGCCGTTGGTGACGCCGATCACCACGGCGCGACGCCCGTGTTTGCGCAAAAAGTACTGCACCAGTCGCGCCTGCAATTGCGCGGCAAAGTCCTTCGAGGAGCGGGTCGGCCCATGGAACAATTCCAGGACCCACTCGTTGCGATCCACCTGATGCAACGGCGCCAGGGACCGATGGCTGAACTGGCTGCCGGCGTCCTTGAGCACCCGCTTGAAGTCGGCCTCGGGGATCGCCTCGCCCACGAACGGACGCATCACTCGATAGGCCAGTTCGTCGTAGGCCAATGTGGACCAGTTAGCGATGTCCTGGGGTTCGAACTGCGGCAGTTCAACGGGGACGAACAGCCCGCCGTCCTCGGCGATGGCCGACAGCACAACTTTTTCGAAATCGACCTGCACGGCGGAATTTCGGGTACTCACATAGCGCATGGTCAACTCCGGATATTCACTTGAAACGGCTCACTTGAAACGATGCGCCTGCTCCACCAGCCAGGTGGAAAACCGCGCCGCGTCGGGGTGTTGCTCGGCCCCGGAACTGCGCACCAGGTAAAACGATTCGCTGGCTTCGATGCGCTGGGCGAAGGGTTCGACCAGGCGCCCGTCGTCCAGCAACTCACTGACCATCGACGACCGCGCCAGGGCGATGCCTTGCCCCAGTTCAGCCATGCGCAAGGTGCAGACCAGTGTGTCGAACTGCATGCCGGTCGAGGAATCGACGCTGTCGACACCGACCATTTTCAGCCAGTACCCCCACCCTTCTTCGTAGCCCAGCACGTGCAACAACGGCTGCTTCGCCACGTCCGCCGGCACCTTCAACGTCGCCATCAAGGCCGGCGAGCACACCGGGAACAAGGTGTCCCAGGTCAGGCGCTGGGACACCAGGCCGGGCCATTGCCCGTGGCCCCAACGGATTTCCATGTCGTCTTCGCCGTCCAGTTCCTTGACCCAGATGTTGCTGATGTAGCGGATGTCGACGTGGGGATGAGCCTGGCGAAAGTCCACCAGTTTCGGCGCCAGCCAGTGCACGAAAAACGCCAGGCTGCCGCGCACCTTGATCGGCCGGCGCTTGTGCTGGCCAAAGATTTCGTTGGTGCCCACTGCCAGTCGCGTGATCGCGTCCTGCACCACCGGCAGGTACGCCTGGCCTTCCTCGGTCAGGCCCAGGCCCCGGGGCAAGCGCTTGAACAGCGCCACCCCCAGGTGGCTTTCCAATTGGCGGATCTGCTGGCTGACCGCGCCCTGGGTCAAAAACAATTCGTCGGCGGCGTGGGTGAAGTTCAGGCAGCGGGCCGACACTTCGAATGCCCGCAGCCAATTCAACGGGGGCAACGTTTTTTGCTTCATGATCTGGACCTCGTTGACCCCCACGCACCGGGCACGTTTGCCCGCCCCGTCGACGCGGTTTAGAACGCGTCCGACGGTTGTGCCACGAGGGCAACCGACAAGCGTCGCTCGCGGCTTTTGCGGGTAATGTAATACACGAAGTAACACCAGGCGATGAACGGCAAGCCGAAGTACAGCGCCACCCGCTGCTCAGGGTCGAAGGCGATCCCGACACACGCCAGGCTGCAGCACACCAGCGCCCCCAGCGGCACCCACGGATAACCGCGAACGCGGAACTTGAGGTCGCGAATATCGCCGCCGTTGGCCACATAGTGACGACGGAAAGCGATCTGGCTCGCGGCGATGCTCATCCACACCACCACCACGGCCAGGCCGGAAATCGACACCAGTGCCAGGTAGATGGTGTCGGCGGCGAACACGCTGCTGAGCAACGAGGCGGCGCCGCCGGCCATGCTGACGATGATCGCGTTGAGCGGCGTGCCCATGCGGGTCAGGGCCGAGAACTGCTTGGGCAGGTGGCCTTGGTCGCTGAGGGTCCAGAGCATCCGCGAGGCGGCGTACAACCCGGAGTTGGCCGCCGACAACAGGGCGCTGATGATCACGAAGTTCATGATGTCGGCGGAGTACGGGATGCCGATGTAGGTGAACACCGTGACGAACGGGCTCTCCACCAGGCCGGCTTGCTCGCGGGGCAGCAGTGTCGCCAGGACAAAAATGGTCCCGACGAAAAACACCGCCAGGCGCAGCACGGTGGTGCGGATGGCCCGCGGTACATTGCGTTGCGGGTCCTTGGTTTCGCCAGCGGCGATGCCGATCAGTTCAGTGCCGGAAAACGCGAAGGACACCGCCAGCAGCGTCATCGCAATGGGCATGAAGCCGGTAGGAAAAAGTCCTTCGCGAGTGAAGTTGCTCAAGCCGATGCTGTGGGCCTGATCGATGTCCAGCAGGCCGAGAATCGCGCCACCGCCGATCAGCAGGAACACCACCACGGTCAGTACTTTGATCAACGACAACCAGAACTCGGTCTCGGCGAACAAACGCACCGAGACCACGTTGGTGAGGAACACCACGCCGGCGAACAGCGCGCTCCAGATCCACACCGGCGTGTCAGGAAACCATCGCGACATGAGGATACCGGCAGCGGTGAACTCGGAACCGATGGCCACCGTCCACGTCAGCCAATACAACCAGGCCACGGTGTAGCCGGTGCCGGGCCCGAGGAAACGCGTGGCGTAGGTGCTGAACGAACCGGTTTCGGGCATCTGCACCGCCAGTTCCCCCAGGCACATCATCACCATGTAGACCATCAGCGCACCGATGATGTAGGCGATCACCGCGCCCATGGGGCCGGCCTGGTTGACGGTGTAGCCGGACGTGAGGAACAGCCCGGTACCAATGACGCCGCCTAATGCCAACATGACGATATGGCGCGTCTGCATTTCCTGTTTGAAGCCGGTCCGCGTATTAGCTTGTTGTTCTGTTATGGACATGGTTGTTTCTCATGAAATGCCAGGGCGCGCCTCTACCTCTGCGCGAGTAAGACAAGCGCCACTGAGCTTTTATTATTATTCCTATTCATGAACGCCCCGCTGACAGCCTTGTCGCGGAGTATCAACATTCACACTTCAGGTCACTGTCTCGGTGAGGACTTCATTGAGTTGCGGATCAAGTGATTTTTTGACAAAGGCGAAGGCCTGTTTCAGGTCGTCCAATAAATCGTCCGTGTCTTCGATGCCCACCGAAACCCGCACCAGGCCTTCGGAGATGCCCAGGGCCTGGCGCTCTTCCAAGGTGTTCTCGACATGGCTGGTGGTGCGGGCCGGACCGTAGATGGTTTCCACCGCGCCCAGGTTGCCCGCGCAATGGGCGAAGCGCAGGCGTGGCAGGAGCAGCTTGACGGTGTCCATGCCACCGACCAGGACAAAACTGACGATGGCGCCGAAGCCAGACATTTGCGCGCAGGCCACGGCGTGGTTCGGGTGGCTGGGCAGGCCGGGGTAATTCACCATCTCCACCAGGGGTTCGGTGCAGAGAAATTCGGCCAGGGCCCGGGCGCTGTGTTGTTGCTGGCGCATGCGCAGCGCCAGGGTCTTCATGCCACGGATGATCAGGTAGGCCGAGAACGGGTCGAGGCTCGCGCCGTTGATTTCCCGGTAATGACGCACCTTGGCCATCAAGGCTTCGCGGCCGCACACCAGGCCACCGAGCACGTCGCCATGGCCGCTGAGGAACTTGGTGGCGCTGTGGATCACCACGTCCACCCCCAAGGCCAGCGGGCTCTGGTTCAGTGGCGTAGCAAAGGTGTTATCCGCCACCACCACCGCGCCGACACGCTTGGCCGCCGCCACCAGGCGCGGGATGTCGAGGATCTTCAGGGTCGGGTTGGTGGGAGTTTCCAGGTACAGCACCTGGCAGCCCTTGGCGATTTCACGCTCGATGTCGTCGTGATCGAAGGTCTCGCACAGGGTCACCGCCACGCCGGTGCGCGGCAGGAACTCTTCGAAGATCTTGTTGGTGCCGCCGTAACTGTCCTTGGTCGATACCACGCGATCGCCATGGGCCAGGAAGGTGTAGAGCACGCTGCTGATCGCCGCCATGCCGCTGCTGAAGGCCACGGCAGACTCGGCCATTTCCAACTCGCGAATCTTGGCTTCGAGGGTCTCGACGGTGGGGTTGCTCATGCGGCTGTAGATAAAACCGGGGGCCTTGCCCAAGGCAACGTCGTACCAGACGTCGATGTCGTCGTAACCGTACGCGGCGCTGGCCACGATGGGGGTTTGCGTGGCGTTGTAGGGGTGCCTGACTTGCTCCCCACCCCAGACCGCCCGGGTTCCCGCGCCGGCGTTATCAAGCCCTGTGCTGTCAGGTTTATTGTTCATTGAGGCTACTCACACTGAGGGGGTGGACGTTGAGCCATCCACCGGATCTGAGGGCCAATATAGGGAAAAGCCGCGGGGCCGAGAAACGATGTTATCGGTGCCAAAGGGGTGGTTTTTTTAATGGCTGAGTGCGAAGCAGCGACCTGTAAGTCACTGATTAACCCTGTGGGAGCGAGCTTGCTCGCGATGGCGGTGGGTCAGTTGCCATTGAGGGTGACTGATACTCCGCCATCGCGAGCAAGCTCGCTCCCACATTGGGATTTCATTGACTTTTGACTGTGCAGTGGGCCGTAAGTTATGTCGCTAAAATCGCTCAAAATATCTTGTTCCACGCATCCACACTCTATTCATCCACATCCTTAATAGAATCCAACCAGAGAAAGAAATAATTTTTTTGTAGCTGAGGATCACTCACTATATCTTGGTCTTCATAATCGAATATATTAACAAGATCCGCTCTCGATGCACGCTTACCTAAGACATGTTCATAAGCAGCTATTCCTGAAGACATTTGCGAGGACATACTAGAAGGTCGCACACTCAGTTTAGCCCCCTTACATAAAAACTTTAAATCAGAGTGCTCTTGAATAATTTTGCCAAGGCACTCATACACATCCACTCCGGAGTATTTTTTTGACCAACCGCTTTTGAAGGTCAGCATGACGGTTGATTTACTTGCATTAACATCAAGTACTACCTCTTCCCTTCGACCTTCTTTAATAACTGGGATAACTTGCTTCGTCATTTTTATTTCCTTTGAGGATTGGGTATAGAATATCCAACATAGGAACCATCCTTATTCAGGGGAGTGGCTCCGAGAATATCTTCAGCTTTTACTCGATCAGGAATGGCAATCTCACGCTCATAGCTATATGGAACATCGTTGCGAGGCAGCTCCTTATTCACATCACGCCCAGGAATTCTCTTTAGAACATACAGATATCCTTTCCGTGTATTATATTTTGTTCCGAAATAGGTCCCAACATTAACATCCGTAGTTGTACTAACAAAATTACTGGGTGGATCTCTGTTATCCCAAACATGAAGCAATAAATCAGTGCTTTTCCCCAAGCTCATAAAGCCCTCTTTAAAGATGACTTCTGGCTTCCTCAAGTCTCCACGATAAAGATATGTAGGTTTAGGGGGAGATTTTACTCCCTCATCCACCCCAACCTTACCCGCCGGATCCTGATCCCCAACCGCCGGCCGACACCCACCCTGCCCCGGACAATCCACCAACCCCAACGGATCCACCCACCCCGTCGGGTTCACCGTGTAGCGATACCCATTGAGCCCACCCGCCAGCTTGCTCGGATCAGGCGTCAAATAGCGGCCGGTCTCGGGATTGTAGTAGCGGTGCCGGTTGTAGTGCAGGCCGCTTTCCGGGTCGAAGTATTGGCCCTGGAAGCGCAGCGGTTGTTCCAGCTGTTCGCCGCCGCCGTGCTGGAGTTCGGTGAGTTTGCCGTAGCCGTTGTAGCGCGCCGACCAGACGATCTGGCCGGCGGGGTTGGTCAGTTCCTGGGGCGTGCCCAGGTGGTCGAGGTGGTAGTAGAACGGGCGGGCGTCGGGGCCTTCGCCGTCGAGCAGGGCCAGTGGGCGGAAGGTGCCCGGTTCGTAGACGTAGCTGCGGTGGTGGTGCGGGCTGTTTTCGGCGACGAGCTGGTCGCCCTGCCAGAAAAACT
>NZ_FNOA01000048.1:0-6668 GCF_900106885.1 Pseudomonas sp. NFACC14 | reverse complement strand
GGGGTCTTGGGGGCCCACAGATTCAGCAGCCACCCACATGGGGGTCTTGGGGGCCCACAGATTCAGCAGCCACCCACAATCCACTGTGGGAGCGAGCTTGCTCGCGATAGCGGTGGCTCAGCTTGCATCGGGATTGAATGTACCGCCGTCATCGCGAGCAAGCTCGGCTCTCACATGGGGTCTTCTGTGCCCACAGACTTCCCGGTGACGGGGATCCACCTCAGGCCACCATGTGCTTCTCACGATGAAACTCAAGGTACAGCACAGTACGGTGAGCCCTGGACGCATTGACCGCAAAGTGATCCAGGGATCCATCGAAAATCACCAGGTTCCCGTTGGTGCTCTGGTTGAAGCTGCCATTGACATTAAGGTAGGCATAGTTCTGTGTGGTAGGCGCATCGATGGTCAATTGCATATGCAGCAGACCTTCTTCCCAGGTGCCGGTATGCGAATGCGTACCGAGGAACACGTTGGGTTCCATGCGCAACAAGGCGCAAAGCTTGATGCCGGGAATCTTGCTCAGCAGCTCGATGGTCCCGGGCATGGCGTCGCGGGCGTAGGGAATCGGGGTGTCGTAGGCCACCAGGCCGTATTGGGTCCACTCCGGCATGATATCCATGTCGTCACCCCATCCCCAGAGCCAGCCATACTCTCCCCCAGCCGCCATGTGAGCGTCGATCTCCTCGACGATCTCGGCGATCTGCTTGCCGACGCGGTTGATCGTCAGGGTTGGCGCATCGAGGGCCAGAAATTCCTCGCGGATCACTTCCCAATTGTCGGCCAGGTTCTTCAGTTGCGGAAAACGGCTGGGATCATAAAACGACGGGCGCATAGGTACTCCTTTTATTGAGGTTGGCGATGCCAGATAGTCCTGTCCGCCGGGTGAAAGGGGCGCGGCAGGAGAGCCTGCCAAGGTTGACCCACCGGGCTTGGCCTGTCTGTCACGGGAATCAGGTACACCGGGGCCGACCGGCATTACAGGGGCTCGGCCTGGGGGTTTTCGGTCATCCGCACGACCGCCACCGGCGCCGGGGGCTCGTCCAGTCGACGCATCGGCCCATACAGCAAGACGCTCAACGGCAGGATCGCGAACAACCCGCCGGCCACCACGAACAGCAACCCCACGCCACGCCCCGGCCCCACGCCCAGCCAGCGTCCGATCGAGTCGGCGTAAAGACCGCCGGGCATCAGCGCTGGCTGGAACCAGTGGTCCACCAGGAAACCGCCGACGATCACCGCCAGGCTGGTGGTGGCGATGGTCAACATGCTGATCAACGCAAACACACTGGCACGGCTGCCGGCGGGAATCCTGCGCATCCACAGCGAGTTCACGCTGGCATCGGCGATGCTCGCCATGGTGATCGCGACAAAAGCCAGTGCGCAGTAGGCGAAGGTCTGCGAGACCAGCCCCAAGGCAACGACACAACCGGCCAACAACAGGTCGGCCACGGCCACCAGCGCCATCAACCGGCGTGGATTGCCCATCGAGATCAGCAGCCCCGCGCCCGCCAGCCCGCCCAGGGCCGCCCAGGTGTAGGCCATGCCCAAGGCCTGGCTGCCCAGGGTCGACAGCAGCAATGGCGTCATCATCAAGGTGGCCAGTGACAACAGCGCCGTGCGCATCATGGTGTAGACCAGCAGCCCGGCCATCAGCCGCTCGGCGACGAAGAACTTCAGCGCCGCGGCGACATTCCCCAGCGCCCCGCCAAACACCGTGCCTTTGGGCCCGCCGTCCTGACGACCCGGCGCCCCTCGCACATGGGAGAACGCCTTGATCACCAGCAAGGTGCCGGAGCAGAAGGTCATCAGGTCCACCGCCAGGATCGTCACCAACCCGGCACTGGCCATGATCGCCCCCGCCAACAACGGCGCCACCAGGGCCGACGCGTTCTTGCTGATACTGATCAACCCCGAGGCCCGGGTGAACTTGTCAGGGGCGACAATCGTACTGACAGCGGCCTGATAGGCCGGTTTGCGAAAGGCGCCGACAATCGACGCCAGGCAATTGAAAATGTACAGATGCAACGGCTCCAGGCGTTCGAACCAGAGCAGCGCCATGACTCCGAGGAGCAGCACCGCCAGGGTCACATCGCAACAGACAATGATCACCCGATGGCTGATCCGGTCGGCCAGCCCACCCGCCAAGGGCAAGAACAACACCGCCGGCAATGTCGCCGCCAGTACCACGTTGGCGAAGGCCACCGCCGAACCGGTATGGTTGTACACCCAGACACCCAGGGCGAATTCCATCAGCGCCGTGCCCACTACCGCCAGCGACTCGCCGCACCAGAGGAAATAGAAACCGCGCCCCAGGTCAAAACCCCGGCGACCGCTCCCCACGCTCATGGGCGCACATCGCGAGGCGTGACCACACCGAGCAACTTGTCCAGCAGCCGATAGGCCATGGAATAAAGCACCGCGCCCAATATCAACGGCGCAAAACGGGAAAACAGATAGGTCCGCAACACCCGCCTGGCGATGGGCGAGCTGATGTTGCCGCTGACGTGCAAGGGCGTCGGGAACGTCGCCGCGACGGTCGCACCGAATTCATCGTCCATCGATTGCACGGCGTGCCACCAGTAGACCGGGATGTACAGCGCATCCCCCGGCTCCACCACCGTGCGCAGCGCCCGCAACGCTCGAGTGCCAGGGAAACGCCCGGTGTCGATGTCGTACAGGTAGCCCGCCTCTTCGAT
The DNA here is from genome assembly GCF_900106885.1 of Pseudomonas sp. NFACC14. NCBI lineage: Bacteria > Pseudomonadati > Pseudomonadota > Gammaproteobacteria > Pseudomonadales > Pseudomonadaceae > Pseudomonas > Pseudomonas sp. NFACC14. The sequence goes on along the minus strand of NZ_FNOA01000048.1, from coordinate 3,972 downwards.
CACCGGGCGCAAGGCCCGCCAGCTGGCTTCATCCGGCGGTAACAGCAACACTTCCTTGGCACCGACGACCTGGGCCATGAACGTTTCATCGACGACATGGAAGTGCCAATCGGTATAGGAATTGCGGTACAGGAAACTGCGATGGGGCGGGTAGTGCCGGGACTTGCCCAACTGCGGCATGAACGGCAACCCGCCGACATCCTCCTTCATCGGCTCGATGGCCGAGCCTTCGGAGAACCGGCAACTGTCGGCCACCAACGGCGAATCACCCACGTTCAGGTCGTCGAGAAACTGGTGGAACGGCATTTCCCGATAGACCGTGTTGGCATACTCGGTCAGCTCGGCCTTGACCTTCGGGTTGGACCAACCGATGACCTCGGAAACGATCTGCGAGCGCACCACCACCGCACTGTTGCGCGAGTGCGCCTTGAGGTAATCCAGGCGTTGCCATTTCTGGAAAGCCGGCCAATGCCGTACCGCATTCCTGACCAGGCAGGGACGGTTGCGATTGACGTAGCGGCGGGTGAATTCCTCTTTGGAAATCGCCAGCGCATCGATCACGTCGACCGCGCCTGCCTGTGGGTGATTGGGAAAGCGGGACAAGCTCCAGAACTTCGTCGCTGGGCGGTCCGATTCGGCGGTTAATGGCATGTTCGACCCTCGCAAGCACACTCAGGGCCGTTGGTATAACAGACTCGCGCGACCACGCCCAAGCGCCGCAAAGCCACGTTCCGCGCCGTTGTCCCTGCTTCCCATGACAGACATCCCAAGGCGGATGCTCTAATTTTTTCTCACTTTGTGAAGGGATATCAGGCGCAGCCGAACGGCAGGACGGGACCCTCGACGGCTCGCAACGCAGCCCTCGCCGCCCCGTCGCACCCAGCGCTTTGCACCGCCCCCGATGTCCTTCTCCACGGCTATTGATTCCGCCGACTGGCAGTCGTCCAGGCCTTCACCACTGCCATTCGAACGGAGAAAAACCTCAATCGATTCTGCAAGCAGGTGCTCCGAAATGGATTCGTCGACCGATATGTTGCCTACCCAAGACTCCGTGTCCCACGAGCTGGCCTCCGTCCAGCAGGGCATCTGGCTGGATCAGCTCGCACACCCGGACCTGCCCTACTACAACATCGGCATGTCCCTGGAGATCAAGGGCCGGATCGACATTGCATTGTTCGAGAAAGCCATCGAGCTGGTCGCCAACCGGCACGACACCCTGCGCCTGAGCTTCAGTCATGAAGGCGGCACCGGCCGCCAGCGGGTGCTGCCCGAGGTCAAGGTGAGCATGGAGGTGGTGGAGTTCTCCGAGGCCGACGCCGAGGCCGGCCTGGCCATGGACTATCTGCGCAATGCCTTTCGCCAGCCCTTTGAATCATTGACGGGCCGGCTCTGGGAGGCACGCATGGTCCGCTGCGGCCCGAACCGCCATTACTGGCTCGCCCGCTACCACCACCTGGTCACCGACGGCATTGGCGTGGCCCTGATCGGCCATGCCGTGGGGACGGCCTACAATGCCCTGCTGGCCGGCAACGATGAAGTCGCCCAAGGGCATTCCTACCTGTCGTTCCTGGAAGATGACCGGGCTTACCTGGCCTCGTCCCGCTATGAGCGCGACCGCCAGTTCTGGCAGGAAACCTACGCACAGATGCCGCCGTCGCTGCTGCAGCGCCGGGCCGATTTCAAGACAGGCCAGGCCAATGAGCTGGCCCCCAGTGCCCAGGTCCAGGCGATGCTGCCCCGGGCGCTGTACAACGCGTTGACGCAGTTTTCCAGCGAACGCAGCCTGTCGGTCGCCCATGTGCTGATCAGCGTGGTCGCCACCTATTTCTGCCGCACCGTGGGCGTCGACGAAATCGTCATCGGCATGCCCGTGCATAACCGCACCACTGCCCGGGCGAAAGAAACCGCAGGCATGTTTTCCTCGGTCAGTCCGATCCGCCTGCCCGTCGACTTCGACGCCTCGCTGCTGGACCTGATGCACACCGCTGGCGGTCAACTGCGCCGCTGCTACCGCCATCAGCGCTTCCCCATCGCCGAGCTCAACCGCACCCTGCGCCTGGCACAGACCGGGCGTCGACAGCTGTTCGACGTGTCACTGTCGTTCGAAAGCCTGGACGGCGACGATCAGTTCGGCGGCACCTCGTCCACGGTCATCACCATGGACAACGGCTATGAGCAGACGCCCATGGCGATCTTCGTGCGCGACTATCATCCGTTCGAAGACGTCCACCTGGATTTCAACTTCAACACCGCCTACTTCAGCCTGGAAGAGGCCCGGCACCTGCAACAACGCATCGTCTCGATGCTCGAGGCAGTGCTGGAGCAGCATGCAACGCCCGTGGGGCAGTATCCGCTCATGAACCACGCCGAGCGGCAACGCGTGCAAGTCGAATTCAACGCCACCGCCCGCGACTATCCGCAGGATGTGTTGATCCACCAACTGTTCGAACAGCAAGCCCGGCAGCGTCCGCACGCCTGTGCCGTGCGCGGCGATACCGGGCCGTTGCTCAGTTATGAACAACTCAACCGCCAGGCCAATCGGTTGGCCCATCGCCTGATCGAGCTGGGCGTGAAACCGGATGAGCGAGTGGCCGTGAGCCTGAAGCGGGGACCGGACATGGTCGTCGCCCTACTGGGGGTTCTCAAGGCTGGGGCGGCCTACGTGCCCATCGACCCGGACCTGCCGAATGCACGCCAGGTATTCATGCTCGACGACAGCAGCCCTCGGGCCGTACTGACCAGCCAGGCGTTGCAAGGCCTGCTGCCAGCCTCGAGTGTCCCGCTGCTGGCCCTCGATGATCACGCACAACTGGCCGCTCAACCCGAACACAATCCGGACCCGCAAGTCCTCGGCCTGAGCCCCACCCACCTGGCCTATGTGCTCTACACCTCCGGCTCCACCGGCACCCCCAAGGGGGTGATGAATGAACACCTCGGCGTGGTCAACCGACTGTTGTGGGCCCGGGATGAATACGGCGTCGATGCCACCGACCGCGTGCTGCAAAAGACCCCGTTCGGTTTCGATGTGTCGGTCTGGGAATTCTTCCTGCCACTGCTGGCCGGGGCCGAACTGGTCATGGCGCGCCCGGGCGGCCATCAGGAACCGGACTACCTGGCCCGGCTGATGCGCCAGGCCAGCGTCACGATGTTGCACTTCGTGCCGTCGATGCTCGACCTGTTCCTCGAACACCATGACGGGCAGGCCTTTCCTGACCTGCGACGCGTGTTGTGCAGCGGCGAAGCCCTGCCCCGCAGCCTGCAACGGCGTTTCGAACGGCAGTTGCCAGAGATCGAGCTGCATAACCTCTATGGCCCGACCGAAGCGGCCATCGACGTGACGGCCTGGCAGTGCCGCCCCAGTGACCCTGGCGAAAGCGTGCCCATCGGCCGACCGATCGCCAATATCCAGATGTACGTGCTCGATGGCCGTGGCGCACCACAACCGCTGGGTGTCGCCGGGGAAATCCACATTGGTGGTATCGGCGTGGCCAGGGGTTACCTGAACCAACCGCAATTGAGCGCCGAGCGCTTCATCGCCGACCCGTTCAACAGCGAGCCGAACGCGCGCCTGTACAAGACCGGCGACCTCGGCCGCTGGCTCGCCAACGGTGCCCTGGAGTACCTGGGGCGCAACGATTTCCAAGTGAAGATCCGTGGTTTGCGCATCGAAATCGGTGAAGTCGAAGCGGCCCTGGCGTTGTGCCCGGGTGTTCGTGAAGTGGTGGTCATTGCCCGGGAAGACCATCCCGGGCAGTCGGAAAGCAAGCGCCTGGTCGCCTATGTCTGCGGCGAGCCGATCCCGGCCGAACAACTGCGCAGCACCCTGCTCAAGCACTTGCCCGAATACATGGTGCCCAGCGCCTTCGTGCACCTCGATGCCTTGCCCCTGACCGCCAACGGCAAGCTCGACCGCCGCGCCCTGCCGGCCCCCGGCCTGGAAGCCCTGGCCAGCAAAACCTACGAGGCGCCCCA
>NZ_FNOA01000052.1:0-3414 GCF_900106885.1 Pseudomonas sp. NFACC14 | reverse complement strand
GACCTGTTCGACGAAAGCACCATCGCCCGTTGGGGCCAGCACTTGCTGCACCTGCTCGACGCCCTGCTCGACGACGCGACGCAGCCACTGGCGACTCTGCCGTTGCTGGACAATGCGCAGCGCCGGCAACTGCTCGGCGGTTTCAACCAGACCCACGCCCCCTTTCCCGAGGGCAGGCTGGTGCATGAGTGGTTCGAACAGCATGCGCAGGCCCAGCCACAGGCCATCGCGGTCCAGGCCGAGGGCACCCGACTCAGCTACGCCGAACTCAATGCCCGGGCCAACCGTATCGCCCACCGCTTGATCGCCGCCGGCCTTCGCCCGGATGAGCGTGTGGCGCTGCTGGTGGAACGCAGCCCCGAGATGATCATTGGCATCCTGGCCATCCTCAAGGCCGGCGGTGCCTATGTGCCGCTGGACCCGAATTATCCGCAGGATCGCTTGCAGCACATGCTCAGCGACAGCTCGCCTCGGGTCCTGCTCAGCCAGGGTCTGCTGGCTGAACAACTGCCACCATTGCAGATTACGCAGTTGTTGCTGGACGACACGACTGAAGGCGATGACCACAACCCACGGATCGAAGGCCTGACTTCCCGGCACCTGGCCTACGTCATGTACACCTCCGGCTCCACAGGCAAACCGAAAGGGGTGATGCTCGAGCACCGCTCGGTGTGCAACCAGATCGGTGCCCTGCAAGAGCGCTATGGCCTCAACCCTCGTGATCGCATCCTGCAATTCGCCACCATGACGTTCGACATGTCGGTGGAAGAGATTTTTGGTGCATTGCTCTCCGGCGCCACCCTGGTACTGCGCAGCGATGCCTGGATTGCCGGCACCGCTGCCTTCGCCACGCTGTGCGAACACTATGGGATCACTGTCGCGAACCTGCCAACGGTGTTCTGGCAACAGGTCAGCCGCGACCGACATGTGCCGCTGCCGACCTCGTTGCGCCAGTTCATGATCGGTGGCGAAGCGGTGGGCAAACAGGCCGTGAGCCAATGGTTCGCCCGCGCCGGCCATCGCCCGGCGCTGTTCAACGCCTACGGCCCGACCGAGGCCACCGTGAATGCCTCGATCCGCCTGATGGAAAGCGACCACGACGATTTCCGCTCCATCGGCAAACCGGTGCGCAACGCCCAACTGCATGTCCTTGATGCCAACGGCAACCTCGTCCCGCTCGGGGTCGCCGGCGAGATCCACATTGGCGGCGTCGGTGTCGCGCGCGGTTACCTCAACCGCCAGGCGTTGACGGCCGAGCGCTTCATCGCCGACCCGTTCAGTACCGACCCGGACGCACGCCTGTACAAGACCGGTGACCTCGGCCGCTGGTTGGCAGATGGCACCCTGCAGTACCTGGGACGCAACGACGACCAGGTGAAAATCCGCGGTTTCCGCGTGGAACTGGGCGAGATCGAAGCCGTCCTCGCGGGCTGTGCCGGTGTACGTGAAGCAGTGGTAGTGGCCCAGGAAAGCCAACCCGGCCAATCGGACAGCAAGCGGCTGATCGCTTACCTGTGCGGTGAACCGGTGCCGGTGGAGCACTTGCGCAGCGTCTTGCTGGCAGCCCTACCCGAATACATGGTGCCCAGCGCCTTCGTTCAACTCGAGGCCCTGCCACTGACGCCCAACGGCAAGCTCGACCGCCGCGCCCTGCCCGCACCGGGCCAGGAAGCGTTCGCCAGCCGAGCCTACGAGGCCCCACGGGGCGAGATCGAACAGATCGTCGCGACGGTCTGGCAAGACCTGCTGGGCATCGAGAAAGTCGGCCGGCATGACCGTTTCTTCGAACTCGGCGGGCACTCGCTGCTGGCCGTGAGCCTGATCGATCGCCTGCGCCAGCATGGCCTGAGCGCCACGGTGCGCACCGTGTTCACCGCGCCCAGCCTGCGGGAAATGGCCCAGGCCCTGAGTCGCAGCGATGAAACCTTGTTCCTGGCCCCGGCCAACCGCATCCCGGCCGATTGCACGGCGCTGACACCGGACATGCTGCCCCTGGTGGAACTGACCCCGGCGCAGTTGGAACGAATCGTCAACGCCGTCCCTGGCGGGGCCGCGAACATCCAGGACATCTATCCCCTGGCCCCCTTGCAACAGGGCATCCTGTTCCATCATCTGCTGGGGCACGAAGGCGACGCCTATCTGGTGCGCTCGATGATCGAGTTCGACGACCGTCAGCGGCTCGATGCCTTCATCGCCGCCCTGCAACAGGTGATCGACCGCCACGATATCCTGCGCAGTGCCGTGCATTGGGTCGGGCAGCCGCAAGCGGTCCAAGTGGTGCAGCGCCAGGCCGGGCTGCCGATCCATCCCATCACCCTGACGGCCGATGAGGATCCACGCGTCCAACTGGAGCGCTTGAGCGATCCGCGCCACCTGCGCCTGGATTTGCAACAGGCCCCCTTGATGCGCGCCTGCATCGCCCAGGACCCGCAGTCCGAACGCTGGTGGCTGGCCTTGCTGGACCATCACATGATCAGCGACCACGTGTCCCTGGGCATCGTCCTCGAAGAAATCCAGCTGTTGATGCAGGGCCAAGGCGCCAACCTGCCGACGCCCATGCCTTATCGGGAGTTTGTCGCCCAGGTACTTGCCACGCCGCCCCAGGCCCATGAAGCCTATTTCACCCGGCGCCTGGCCAGCATCGAGGAGCCCACCGCACCGTTCGGTGTGCTGGATGTGCAGGGTGACGGTGCCCAGGTGGTGGAGACCAGCATGCGCCTCGACCGGGCCCTGAACCTGCGGATCCGCGCTCAATCGCGCCTGGCCGGGGTGACGCCGGCCGTGCTGTTTCATATTGCCTGGGCCCAGGTGCTCGCGCGCTGCACCGGCCGCGACGACGTGGTGTTCGGCAGCGTGGTCGCCGGACGCCTGCAAGGTTCACTGGGCGCCGATCGGGCCCTTGGGGCGTTCATCAATACCTTGCCGGTACGGGTGCAACTGGCCGGGTTCAGCGCCAGCGCGCTGGTGGACGCAACCTATCGCGACCTCAGCGAACTGCTCGCCCACGAACAGGCCTCCCTGGCCCTGGCCCAACGTTGCAGCGGTGTTGGCGCGGGCCTGCCGCTGTTCACCACGCTGCTCAACTACCGCCACCAGACCGACGGCGGCTCGCTGGCCAACGACGACCAGGTCCTGGCCTGGGACGGCGTGCGGTTCCTGAGCAACGAAGCGCGCACCAACTACCCGATCGAAGTGGCCGTGGCGGATGAAGGGGAGGATTTCTCCGTGACCGCCCAATCCATCACCGGCATCGACCCGCAACGCATCGCCGCCTACCTCGCCCAGGCCGTGGCCGCGCTGGTCGAAGCCCTTGAACAGGCTCCCGAACGCCTCGCCAGCGATCTGGACGTGCTCCCCGACACCGAGCGGCAATTGCTGCTGGCGGACTTCAACCGCACCGCCACGGATTTCGGC
>NZ_FNOA01000053.1:0-3145 GCF_900106885.1 Pseudomonas sp. NFACC14 | reverse complement strand
AGGCCAGATGGGACGAGGTCAGCTCAGGCACCTGCGGATTCGAGACGGACTCGTCCTGCCAGAGCCCGCTACCGAGGTCGATCACCGGCATCGAAACACCGGTCAACAACCCCACTGTCGCCGCCTGCGCCAGCACCACCGCCGGAGCGCTATCCGCCAGCATGTAGGCAATCCGATCCGCCGGATAGGCCGGATCCAGCGGTACATAACCGCCACCCGCCTTGAGGATCGCCAGCAACCCGATCACCATGTCGGCACCACGCTCGACGCAGATCGCCACCCGCGAATCCGGCCGCACACCTTGTCCACGCAGGTAATGCGCCAGGCGGTTGGCCTGCTCGTTCAATTCAGCATAAGTCAGGCGCTGACCGCCATGCAGCACCGCCAGCGCATCCGGCGTGCGCCGCACCTGTTCCTCGAACAACCCATGAATGGTTTGCTCCAGCGGATACTCGGCGTCGGTGGCATTGAACGTCACCAGCAGTTGCTCGCGCTCCGCCGGAGGCAGAATCGGTAAATCGGCCAGCGACGACGCAGGTGCACACTCCAACGCCTGCGCCAAAGTCGCCAGCGCCGTTTCCATATAGGCACAGATCCGCGACGCGTCGATCCCGCTCACAGCCTGGACGGTCAGGCTGAAGCCCTCACCCAGATCGTCCACCGAGAGCATCAGCGGATAGTTGGTCCGCTCCTCGCCACCGAGCACTTGGATACCGTTCCAGGCAGACACCGCTTCGGTCGAAGTCGCGGTGCCGGTGTGACGGTAGTTGAGCAAGGCGCTGAACAGCGGCGCGGGTGCAGCCACGCCGCTGCAACGCTGGGCCAAGGCCAGGGAGGCGTGCTCGTGACCGAGCAATGCGGTCAACCGTGCATGGGTCGTCTTGACCCCGGCGCGTACGCCCTGCCCGCCAATGTTCACCCGCAACGGCAGAGTATTGATGAACATGCCCAAGGCGCGGTCGCCCCCTTCGCCGCCCTGCATCCGCCCCATCAGCACGGTGCCAAACACCACATCGTCCCGGCCCGACACCCGGCCCAGCACCTGCGCCCAGGCCAGGTGAACCAGACTCGCTGCACTCACGCCGAGCAGACGCGCCTGGGTCCGCAAGTCCAGACTCAAGCGGCTGGCGAGTGCCAGTGTAGCTTCCTCAATGCCCGGCCCTGCGCCCTGCACCTCTTGCAGGCCGAATGGCAGGGTCGGCTCATCGACATCGCCCAACATCTCGCGGAAGAACCCTTCATGGGCCTCAGCACTGATGCCCAGGCGCACCTGTGCCACGTAGTTGCGAAAAGGTACCGGTTCAGGCAATTCATCGGTCCGGCCGAGCAGGAATGCCTGCATTTCATGCTGCACCAGCTCCAGGGCTGCATGGTCCAGCGCCATGTGATGAAACAACAGAATCGCCACCCAGCGGTTGTTAGCCCGGTCTTGCGCACAGACCAGGCGCATCAACGGCGCCCGACCCACGTCCAGACGGTGGTGTCGGGTATCGAAACGCTGATGCAGTTGCCAATCGATATCGCCCTCGGCCGGATCGAGCACCAGTTCTTCCAGCGCCAGAGTGGCCTCGCGCCAGACCACTTGCATCGGTTCCTCCAACCCTTCCCACACCACCGAGGTGCGCAAGATGTCGTGGCGATCGATCACGCCTTGCAAGGCCTGGAGAAAATCGTCCAGGCGAGCCCTCTGGTCTGCTCCGAACAAGGTCTGCAACACATAGGGGTCACCCTGTTCCGCGGCAAGGTGATGGTAGAAAATGCCTTCCTGCAACGGCGCCAGCGGATAGATGTCCTGGACATTGCCGGCGCCACCGGGTACGCCGTCGACGATCCGGTCGATCTGCTCCTGGGTCAGGCTCGCCAGCGGCAACATGTCCGGTGTGATGCGGAACGCCGGGCTCAACCAGTCGCCACCGTTTCTCTCCACCAGGGCGAGCAGTTCACGCTTATGGACGGCCAGACTGTCCCATACCGTGTTCTCCAGCCCTTCGTCATCGCCCTCGATCACAAGGTTTTCGCCATCCTGTTGGAGACGAATCGGGTGCTTGGAAAGCACTGCCATCAGTTCGCTGAATTGCATCGAAGGACCTGCTTTTCTGGTTCGGAGTGGTTGACGATCAATGTGGCTTTCAGATACGGCGTGTCGCCTGGACGCGAGAATTGGCGGTGGACGGGCCGATCACCGCGTGCGGGCCGATGCATGAATATCGTCATGTTCAACCGAAGGAGGTCCGTCTCCTTACAGGCCAAAAAAAATTAGAGCATTCAGTAGGTCATGTCTGTCATGGGAAGCAGGGACAAGTCCCGGCGGGGAGCAAGCGGACGTAAATCCTGGGGGAGCCGGGCTTGCCCGCGAAGGCGGTGGCACATTCAACATCTGCGTGACAGACACTTCGCTTTCGCGAGCAAGCCCGTTCCCACAGAGGGATTTAGGGCCAGCAGGATTTGCGCGGCGCCGCGGAAAACTGTGGGAGCGAGCCTGCTCGCGATGGCGTCATACCGGCAGACAGGCTCTCTCCCATCGGACTCAGATGCGTCGCTGACGCGTGAGCGCCGGTATCTTCGTCTCGGGCACTTCGATGCGTTGTACCTGCCCCACCGCCGCGGCCACAGACGCCAGCGTCGGTTGACCGAACAACACACGGACATCGGCTTCCATGCCTTCCTTGCGCATGCGTTCGATCAGCGCCACGGCCAACAACGAGTGCCCGCCCAGTTCAAAGAAATGGTCGTGGCGGCCGATGCGCTCGACCTTCAGCAGCTCGGCCCACAACGAAGCAAGCTTCGTTTCCACGTCACCCACGGGGGCTTCGTAAAGATGAGTGGCGAACGCCTCGCTGTCGGGAAGTGGCAAGGCGTTGCGATCGAGCTTGCCGTTGGGGGTCAACGGCAAGGTGTCGAGGCGCACATAGGCCGCCGGCACCATATACTCCGGCAATTGCGCTTGCAGATGCCCACGCAGATGGCCTACGCCCACTGCCTGGCCTGGCGAATGCTGGGTGAAATACGCGACCAGACGCTTGTCACCCGGTACGTCTTCACGGGCCAGCACCACCGCCTCTTTCACGGCGTCGTGCCGGGCGAGCTTGGCTTCGATCTCGCCCAGTTCGATGCGGAAACCACGGATCTTCACCTGGTCGTCGTT
>NZ_FNOA01000054.1:0-2978 GCF_900106885.1 Pseudomonas sp. NFACC14 | reverse complement strand
TTTCCCCATGTGAGAGTAGGTCATCGTCAAGATTAAATTCCGAAACCCCTATCTGCTGACGCAGGTAGGGGTTTTGTTTTGCCCGCAGGAAAGTCATTTTGTGTTTCTATGCAACTGTCTTGCGCATGGCTATCATGCGGGCCTCATTATCAGGGCGCAGTCCGCATGCTCACGTTGCTAAAACTTCTGAAGGATGGCCGCTTTCATTCGGGGCAAGCCCTGGGTGCTGCACTGGGTATCAGTCGTAGTGCTGTATGGAAGCAGTTGCAGCACTTGGAGGCGGATTTAGGATTGTCTGTTCATAAAGTTCGAGGTAGGGGCTATCAGTTGGCTAAGCCCCTGCTACTTTTGGATGCGACACAGATCTGCACAAAAGGCCTTCATGAGTGGCCTGTCCATATATTCGACTCTATCGATTCCACTAACGCCGAGGCGCTGCGTTTCATCGAGCGCGGAGACGCGGCGCCATTCATGGTTTTGGCTGAGCGACAGACAGCCGGTCGTGGTCGTCGTGGCCGTAAGTGGGTCAGCCCATTTGCCGAAAATCTCTACCACAGCCTGGTGTTACGCATTAGCGGTGGCATGCGACAAATCGAAGGTCTGAGCTTGGTTGTCGGGCTTGCGGTCATGCACGTCTTGCGTGATATGGGGATCGCGGCGGCGGGGCTGAAATGGCCTAATGATGTCTTGGTGGGTGAGAAAAAGATCGCGGGCATTTTGCTTGAATTGGTTGGAGATCCTGCAGACGTTTGCCATGTTGTCCTGGGCGTAGGGATCAATGTGAATATGCAATCGACTGATGAGGTCGACCAGCAATGGACATCCATGTGCCTTGAAGCGGGCAGGGATTTTGATCGAAATGAGCTGGTGGCCCGATTGGGGGTGAAGCTGCAGCAGTATCTGGAGCTTCATCGCATATCGGGGTTTGCTGCGATCCAGTCGGAATGGGAGCAATACCATCTTTGGCAGGGGCGGGCTGTGTCTCTGATTGCCGGTGTTAATAAAATTGACGGCATTGTGCTGGGCATTGATCACCAGGGTGCGCTGCGTTTGAAGGTGGATGGTGTGGAAAAAAACTTTAGCGGTGGTGAGCTCAGTTTGAGGTTGCGTGATGATTCTTGAGCTCGACTGCGGCAACAGCTTTATCAAATGGCGCGTTCTGCGCCCTGATGGAATAACGCCGGTCGAAGGTGGTGTGGTCGGCTCTGACGACGATTTGCTCGCGAGCCTGAATGACGCGAAGAAGTTCCAGCTCAAGAAGTGTCGTCTTGTGAGTGTGAGGACCCAGGCGGAGACGGATTCATTGGTCGCTTCGCTGGTCGATGTGTTCGGGGTATCGGTAGTTCGTGCCGTGCCTGCCCGGGAAATGGCGGGTGTGAGAAACGGCTACGAGGACTACGAGCGGCTAGGCCTCGATCGATGGTTGGCCCTGCTTGGTGGTTTTCATCTCGCTTCGGGGGCGTGCCTGGTGCTGGATTTTGGTACTGCTGTCACAGCCGATTTCGTGGCCGCGGATGGTGGGCATCTGGGAGGGTTCATTTGTCCTGGCATGCCTCTGATGCGTAATCAATTGCGTACCCACACGCGGAAAATTCGTTATGACGATATAGCGGCCGAGCGGGCCCATGAGAGCCTCGCTCCAGGTCGTGCGACTGTCGAGGCGGTCGAGCGCGGTTGCATGCTGATGCTTAGGGGATTCGTCCTGACTCAACTTGAATTGGCGGAGCAATATTGGGGAAAGGATTTCGTGGTGTTTCTTACTGGGGGGGATGCCAATCTGGTTTCCGGAGTCGTTCCAGATGCCAGGGTGGTACCTGACCTGGTTTTCGTCGGTTTGGCGATGGCCTGTCCTTTGTATTGAGGTTTCTATGCGGTGGCTGTTTCTGTTGTTGCTGGTTTTGAATGTCTTCTACTACATCTGGCATCAGCAGGAGGCCCCGCTTCGCGCCAAGGATGTCACGCCGTTGAGCTTATATCGCGGGTCGCAACAGGATATTCATCTCTTGAGCGAAACGGCGGATGCCCTTGTCAGGCGCGATTCGGCCAAGTCTGCTGAGGTGCCCAAAACTTGTGTCTATCTGGGTGGTTTTGCTCGTCCGGAGCTGGCCAGGCAGCTGGAGCAGCGCCTGGCGGCTTTGGGTGTCGTAGGTCGCTCTGTGGTATCGAACGCGCAAAATCTCTCAGAGGGAGGAGGGTTCTGGGTTCAGGTACCCCAGGAAGGCGCGGGAAAGGTGAGTGAAACGCTGCTCCAAAACCTTTCTAAAGAATTCAATGAGTTAAAACATAAAATAATGCCATGCGAAGGGGTTGCACCCGTAGGGTAGTTTGCATAGAATGGCGCCCGCTTCGCAGCGAAGACCTTTAAAGGTAAGCGATACGAAGCGACGTCAACGCAGCTAACCTCAGGTTTTTAATGAGAAAATGCTTGACAGAAGGCTGGCATGATATAGAATGCCGGCTCGCTTAGGAGGGGTTCCCGAGCGGCCAAAGGGATCAGACTGTAAATCTGACGTCTACGACTTCGAAGGTTCGAATCCTTCCCCCTCCACCATTTTTAGCGTGAGCTGCAAGCTCCGCGGGTATAGTTTAGTGGTAGAACCTCAGCCTTCCAAGCTGATGATGCGGGTTCGATTCCCGCTACCCGCTCCAAGTTTGCAGATTGTGCAAAGTGTTTTGCTCTTGTAGCTCAGTTGGTAGAGCACACCCTTGGTAAGGGTGAGGTCAGCGGTTCAAATCCGCTCAAGAGCTCCATATTACAAGGCAGATATGCAAATATCTGCCTTTGTTTTAATGGCTTGTGTGACTCGCTAAATTCTTCTCCTAGGGGTGATTTCGATGGCTAAGGAAAAGTTCGAACGTAATAAGCCGCACGTCAACGTCGGTACCATCGGTCACGTTGACCACGGTAAAACCACGCTGACCGCTGCTCTGACCCGTGTCTGCTCCGAAGTTTTCGGTTCGGCCAAGGTTGACTTCGA
>NZ_FNOA01000055.1:0-2559 GCF_900106885.1 Pseudomonas sp. NFACC14 | reverse complement strand
GTCGAGAACAGGGTTTTCGACAGGGTTTCAGCGTCAAAGGCGCCATGAGCCCAGGTCAGGAAGTTCACCGTATTGCGGTGCTCGATCATCACACCCTTAGGCATACCGGTGGAACCGGAGGTGTAGATCACGTAGGCCAGATGGGACGAGGTCAGCTCAGGCACCTGCGGATTGGGCGCCACCTCGTCCTGCCAGATGCCTTTGTCGAGATCGATCAACGGGATCGCCGTCTCGCCCAGCAAGCCACGTGTGGCCGTCTGCACCAGGATCGCCGCCGGGGCGCTGTCCTCGAGCATGTAGGCAATCCGATCCGCCGGATAGGCCGGATCCAGCGGCACATAACCGCCGCCCGCCTTCAGGATCGCCAGCAAGCCCACGACCATGTCGAGGCTACGCTCGACACAGATCGCCACCCGCGAGTCCGGCTGCACACCCTGTTTGCGCAGGTAATGGGCCAACCGGTTGGCGAGCCCATTGAGCTCGCGATAGTTGAGCTGGTGCCGGCCATGACGCACCGCCAGCGCATCCGGCGTGCGTCGCACCTGTTCCTCGAACAAGCCGTGAATGGTCTGTTCCAGTGGGTACTCGGCGTCAGTGGCGTTGAACGCCACCAGCAATTGCTCGCGCTCGTCGGCAGGTACGATCGACAACTCGCGCAACGGGGCGTCAGGTGCATGCTCCAGCGCCTGCACCAGGCTCTCCAACGCCATATGCATGTAGCCGCAGACACGTCGCGCACCCACTTCGACCACCGCCTGGGCTGTCAGCAGGAAACCTTCGCCGAGGTCGTCGACGTTCAGGCACAACGGGTAGTTGGTCCGCTCTTCCATGCCCAGGGTGTGAATCCCGTGCCAGGCCGAGATGGCCTGCTCGGACGCGGCTTCACCGGCGCTGTGCCGATAGTTCAACAATGCGCTGAACAATGGAAGCGAGGCCGGTACACCGCTGCAACGCTGGGCCAATGCCAGGGAGGCATGTTCATGCCCCAACAATCCGCTCAACCGGGCGTGGGTAGCCTTCACGCCTGTACGGACGTCGATGTGCCCCACACTCACCCGCAACGGCAAGGTATTGATGAACATCCCCAGCGCCCGGTCCGCACCCTCGCCGCCCTGCATCCGGCCCATCAGTACGGTGCCGAACACCACTTCCTCACGCCCTGAGACGCGCCCGACCACCTGGCCCCAGGCCAGGTGGACCAGGCTCGCCGCACTCACCCCGAGCTGACGGGCCTGCGTCCGCAAGCGCTGGGCCAATGCCCCATCCACGCCTTGTTGCATTTCTTCGATGCCGCTGCCGTCGCCCTGCACATTCAGCAGACCGAACGGCAACGTCGGTTCGTCGATGTCACCCAGCATGTCGCGGAAGAACGCTTCGTGCTGTTCGCGACTCACGCCCAACCGGGCCTGGGCGACATGATTGCGGTACGGCACAGCCGGTGCGAGCGGCTCTGCCTGGTCCAGCAGGCTGGCCTGCATTTCATGCACCACCACCTCAAGGGCGGTGTGGTCCAGCGCCACGTGATGGAACAGCAGCATGCCGACCCAACGCTGATTCGCCAGATCCTGGGCATAGGCCAGCCGCATCAACGGTGCCTGGGCAATGTCGAGGCGGTAGTGACGCGGGTCGAAGCGTTCGTGCAACTGTTGCACTGCATCGCCCGCCGCCGGATCCAGCCCGACTTCTTCAAAGGCCAGCGTCGCGTGGCGCCAGACCACCTGCACCGGTGACTCCAGGCCCTGCCAGGCCATGCCGGTGCGCAGGATATCGTTGCGCGACACCACGCTCTGCAAAGCCTGGGCAAAGGCTTGCAGGCGCTCGCGACTGTCAAAGCCGAACATCACCTGCAACACGTAGGGGTCGCCCTGCTCCGCAGCCAGGTGATGGTAGAGAATGCCCTCCTGCAACGGCGCCAGGGCATAGATGTCCTGCACGTTGGCGACGCCGCCAGGCACTGTCGCCACGATCCGGTCGATGGACTCCTGGTCCAGATCGGCCAGGGGCAACATGTCCGGGGTGATTCGTGTGCAGCCAGCGGGAATGAGGTTGGCCGGGACCACGACGTCCGCGTGTCCGCCAACCGCAGCAGCCAGCGCAGCCAATGTCGGCTGGCCGAACAGCACCCGCACGTCGGCGCTCAGATCGATCTGGCGCATGCGCTCGATCAGCTTCACCGCCAGCAGCGAATGCCCCCCCAGTTCGAAGAAATTGTCGTGGCGACCTACTCGTTCGAGCTTGAGCAAATCCTGCCAGATTCGGGCAATGGCGCTTTCCACTTCCCCTTGGGGAGCTTCGTATTCGCGGCTGATCACCGCCGACTGATCCGGTGCCGGCAACGCCTTGCGATCCAGCTTGCCGTTGGTGGTCAGCGGGAAGGCTTCGAGCATCACGAAAGCACTCGGCACCATGTAGTCGGCCAGCGAGCCCAGCAACTGCGTGCGCAGCTCGCCAGCCACTGGCCGCGCGTCTTCCTTGGCGATGACATAAGCCACCAGGCGCTGGTCCCCCGGCGCGTCCTCACGGGCGATGACCACCGCCTCTCTGACGCCTTCGCAAGCC
>NZ_FNOA01000058.1:0-2078 GCF_900106885.1 Pseudomonas sp. NFACC14 | reverse complement strand
CGCAGCTACTTGCAAGGGCAATTGCCGGAATACATGGTGCCCGTGGCCTATGTGCGTCTCGACGCCATGCCGCTGACCCCCAATGGCAAGCTCGACCGCAAGGCCTTGCCGGCGCCGGAACACGATGCACTCATCACCCGCGGCTACGAAGCCCCCCGAGGCGAAGTCGAAACGACCCTGGCGCAGATCTGGCAGGACCTGCTCAAGGTCGAGCGCGTCGGCCGTCACGACCAGTTCTTCGAGCTGGGCGGTCATTCGCTGTTGGCCGTCAGCCTGATCGAGCGCATGCGTCAAGTCGGCCTGAGTGCCGACGTGCGTGTATTGTTCGGCCAACCGACGCTGTCGGCATTGGCGGCGGCAGTGGGCGGGCGCAGCGAAATCGTGGTGCCGGCCAACGGCATTGCCCACGGCTGCATGAAGATCACGCCGCAAATGCTGTCGTTGACCAGCCTGGATCAGGATGCCATCGACCGCATCGTGGCGACGGTGCCGGGTGGCGCGCGCAACGTGCAAGAAATCTATCCCGTGGCACCGCTCCAGGAAGGCATTCTCTACCATCACCTCTCGGCCGAGCAGGGCGATCCCTATGTCTTGCAGGCCCTGTTCGGCCTGCAGGACCGGCAGCGCCTCGACGACTTCATTCGGGCGTTGCAGGGCGTCATCGATCGCCACGACATCTTGCGCACCGCTATCGTGTGGGAGGGTCTCGACGAGCCTCAGCAAGTGGTCTGGCGCGAAGCGCGGTTGGGCCTGGAGGCGTTCACGCCGGATCCGCAAGGCGGGGACGTCATTGAACAGCTGCATCGGCGTTTCGACGCTCGTCACTATGGGCTCGACATGACCCAGGCACCGCTGATGCGCCTGGCGTTCGCCGAAGACAAGCCCAACCAGCATTGGGTTGCCTTGCTGCTGTTCCACCACATCGCCCTTGATCACACGGCGCTCAAGGTGGTGCAGCACGAGATGCGGATGCACTTGTTGGGGCAGATCGGACAGTTGGATGCGCCGGTGCCTTATCGTCACTATGTGGCGCAGGCACGCCTGGGTGTGAGTCGTGAAGAGCACGAGGCGTTCTTCCGCGACATGCTCGGCGACGTGGATGAACCGACGTTGCCGTTCGGCTTGCAACAGGTGCAGGGTGACGGCAATGACATCGAGGAGGCCAGGCGGCTGCTCGACCGCGATCTGAGCCGCCGTCTGCGACGTCTGGCACGGATGTCCGGGGTGGGGGCGGCCAGTCTCCATCACTTGGCGTGGGCTCAGGTGCTGGCATGCGTCTCGGGCACACCTGACGTGGTGTTCGGTACGGTGCTGATGGGCCGGATGCAGGGTGGCCAGGGCGCTGATCGTGCTTTGGGGATGTTCATCAATACCTTGCCATTGCGGGTGGCGGTGGGTCAGCAGGACGTGCGGCAGGGTGTCCAGGCCGTTCATGGACGTCTCTCCGCGCTGTTGGGGCATGAACACGCCTCGCTGGCGCTGGCACAGCGCTGCAGCGGGGTGAGTGCGCCGATCCCGCTGTTCAGCGCGTTGCTGAACTACCGCAATTCCAGTGAACAGTTGGATACGCAGAGTGAGGCCTTGGCCTGGCAGGGCATCGAGACACTGGGGGGGGAAGCCCGCACCAACTATCCGCTGACGCTGTCGGTGGACGACCTGGGTGAAGATTTCGCCTTGACGGTCCTGGCGGCGAGCGGTGTGGGCGCTCAACGGGTCTGCGCCTACATGGAGCGCGCACTGCAAAGCCTTGCCACTGCGCTGGAGTCCAGCCCTGCTTCACGTCTGCAGGACCTGACCGTGCTGCCGCAAGCCGAACGTCAACAGGTGCTGGACGCGTTCAATGCAACCGCACGCGACTATCCACGAGACAAGACGGTCCATGGTCTGTTTGAAGCGCAAGTGCGGGCTAATCCCGAGGCGCTGGCGGCCGTGCATGACGAGCACAGCCTGACCTACGCCGGACTGAACGACCGGGCCAATCGCCTGGCCCGTCATCTGGTCGGCCTGGGCGTACAGCCGGGCGACAGCGTGGCGCTGGGGCTGGCGCGTTCGATCGAGCTGCTGGTCAGCCAACTGGC
>NZ_FNOA01000059.1:0-1686 GCF_900106885.1 Pseudomonas sp. NFACC14 | reverse complement strand
CGAAAACCTGATTCCACTGGATTGTGAACACATCACTCCGGACATGTTGCCGCTGGTCGACCTGACCCAGGACACGATCGATCGCCTGGTGTCGACGGTGCCGGGCGGTGCGCGCAACGTACAGGACATCTACCCGCTGGCGCCGTTGCAGGAAGGCATCCTTTATCACCATCTGGCCGCCGAACAGGGCGATCCCTATGTGCTGAAGATACTCTTCGATCTGAAGCGTCGTGACCGGCTGACAGCCTTCGTCGATGCACTTCAGCATGTCATCGACCGCCACGACATCCTGCGCACCAGTGTGGTGTGGCAAGGATTCGACACACCGGTACAGGTGGTCTGGCGTCAAGCGCAGTTGACGGTGGAAGAGGTGGTGCTGGCAGACGCTGCGGGGGATATCGCGACGCAGTTGCAGGACCGCTTCGATCCACGGCATTACCGTCTCGATATCACCCGGGCCCCCATGCTACGTCTGGCTTTCGCGCAAGATGCGGTCAATGGGCGTTGGGTCGCGGTATTGCTGTTCCATCACATGGCGCTGGATCACACCGCCATGGAGGTGGTGCAACACGAAATGCAGGCGCATCTGCTGGGCGAGGCCGTTCCACTGGCGGCGGTGCCATATCGTAACTATGTGGCGCAGGCCCGTCTGGGTGTGAGCGAGCAGGAGCATGAAGGGTTCTTCCGCGAGATGCTCGGTGATGTCGACGAACCGACCTTGCCGTTCGGTGTGCGGGAAGTACAGGGCGACGGAGGGAATATCGAGCAAGCCCGCCGGCCGCTCGACGGGGCGTTGAGCCTGCGTCTCAGGGCTCAGGCCCGTCAGTTGGGCGTCAGTGCCGCCAGCCTGGTTCACCTGGCCTGGGCACAGTGGCTGGGTCGCGTGTCCGGCAAGGACGACGTGGTATTCGGCACCGTGCTGATGGGCCGGATGCAAGGCGGCGACGGTGCCGACCGGGCGCTGGGCATGTTCATCAACACCTTGCCGTTGCGCGTGGAGGTGGGTACCCAGGGTGTGCGTGAGGGGGTGAAAGCCACCCACGCCCGGCTGACCGGCCTGTTGGGCCATGAACACGCGTCCCTGGCCCTGGCCCAGCGTTGCAGCGGCGTGGTCGCGCCGATGCCGCTGTTCAGTGCCTTGCTCAACTATCGCCACAGCGCTGGCCTGGCGAGTTCGAGCCAGGCGCTGGCCGGCTGGGAGGGTATCGAGACCCTGAGCAATGAAGAGCGCACCAACTACCCGCTGACCCTGTCGGTGGATGACCTGGGCGAAGGTTTCCACCTGACCGCGCTGGCGGTGCCGCAGATCGGCGCTCAGCGGGTGTGTGATTCCATGCATATTGCCCTGGATAACCTGGTGGAATCCCTGGAACAGGCGCCGTCGACGCCGTTGAACAGGCTGTCTGTTCTCTCGCCTGCCGAGCATCGGCAGGTGGTGACGGGTTTCAACAAGACCGGGCGTTTTTATCCGCAGGACCAGACGGTCAGCGGCCTGTTCGAAGTTCAAGCCGAGGTCCGTCCCCATGCCATCGCCGTGGTACAGGATGGACAATGCCTGACATACAGCGAGCTCAACGCCAGGGCCAACGGTCTGGCCCGTCATCTGGTCGGCCTGGGCGTACAGCCGGGCGACAGCGTGGCGCTGGGGCTGGCGCGTTCGATCGAGCTGCTGGTCAGCCAACTGGC
>NZ_FNOA01000060.1:0-1350 GCF_900106885.1 Pseudomonas sp. NFACC14 | reverse complement strand
CTTCGATGCGCGCCACTACCGCCTGGACCTGCGCCGTGCGCCGATGCTGCAGTTGGTCTACGCCCAGGATGAGGCCCAGGCCCGCTGGGTGGCGATCCTGCTGTTCCACCACATGGCGCTGGACCATACCGCCCTGGAGGTCGTGCAGCAGGAAATGCAGGCGCACCTGATGGGCGAGGCCGGACAACTGGTCGATCCGGTGCCTTATCGCAACTATGTGGCCCAGGCACGTCTGGGAACGAGCGAGGCGGAACACGAAGCATTTTTCCGCCAGATGCTCGGCGGGATCGATGAGCCGACGCTGGCGTTCGGACTGGCACAGGTCCAGGGGGACGGGCGTGGCATCGAAGAAGTGACGGTTGCAGTCGATGAGGCTTTGAGCCTGGGGCTGCGCAGTCAGGCCCGGCGCCTGGGCGTGAGTGCCGCGAGCCTGATTCACTTAGCATGGGGCCGGGTCATGGCCCTGGCATCCGGTCAGGAGAACGTGGTGTTCGGCACGGTTCTGTTAGGCCGCATGCAGGGTGGCGACGGTGCTGATCGAGCGCTGGGGATGTTCATCAACACCTTGCCGATATGCGTTTCGGTGGGCGAGCAAAGTGTGCGTGATGCGGTGAAGATGACCCACGCACGGCTGACCGCGATGCTGGCCCATGAGCATGCCTCCCTGGCCCTGGCCCAGCGCTGCAGCAGCGTGGCTTCGTCGACACCGCTGTTCAGCGCGTTGCTCAATTACCGGCACAGCTCGATCGAGGTGACGGATGCGTTGTTGTCGGCCTGGAACGGCATGCAGATGCTGTCCAGCGAAGAACGTACCAACTACCCGCTGACAATGAACGTCGATGACCTCGGGGACGGCTTCAGCCTGACGGCACTGGTCGAGGCGCGGATCGGGGCACAACGCATCTGTGACTACATGCACGTTGCGCTGCGCAGTCTCTTCGATGCACTGGAACATGCACCGCGCCAGCCGGTGCAAAGCCTGGCGGTGTTACCGCCGACGGAGCGTCGCCAGTTGCTGGACACCTGGAACGCCTCGCCGCAGACGTACGCCCATGACACGCTGATCCACGGGCAATTCGAAGCCTGCGCCGTGGCTCAGCCCGACGCAGTGGCGGTGGTGTTCGAGAGCCGGACGCTGACCTACGGTGAACTCAACGCCCGGGCCAACCGGCTTGCTCATCGCCTGTTGTCACTGGGTATTCGCCCGGATGAGCGGGTGGCGATCTGTGTCGAGCGTGGTCTGGACATGATCGTCGGCCTGTTGGGCATCCTCAAGGCGGGCGCCGGCTATGTACCGCTGGACCCGGCCTACCCCCTGGAGCGCCTGGCCTTCATGATCGAGGACAGCGC
>NZ_FNOA01000061.1:0-1255 GCF_900106885.1 Pseudomonas sp. NFACC14 | reverse complement strand
GCCGCCGCGAAGGGCCATCCATGGCCCAGCGCGGCTACCTCGGCATCCATGCCGAGGTGCCCACTGCGCAATGCCTGCGTTCGGCCAGCGTGGTTAACGGGGCGCCGAGATCAACGTCCTCCGCGAGGCGGCCTGATAGCCGGCCTGGTTTAGGGTGATCGCGTTTCCCCTGTGGGAGCGAGCTTGCTCGCGATGGCGGTGGAACAGCTTGCATGAGCGTTGGATGTGCCGCCGTCTTCGCGAGCAAGCTCGCTCCCACAGTTGGATTCCGGCTAGAAGTACAGCCGCCAGAGACAGGTCGGCTATAAGCTTGCCTTTTCGTTCCAACATTAGGTTTGTGGCAACCGGCAGTTTTTGGGGGTGCTTCGCAACCCAAGGAGATGAGTGCCCCACACATTGCTTCCGCTCGGTGTTAGCGCGGATCGACGATGTCCAACGCCCGGTTCGCCAATAGCTCACTGAGCTCGACCATCTGCTGGATCCCCAGGGCGAAATGCCGACGCGAGCCTTCCAGGTCAAAGGTTAGGTCGCCAAGCATGGCGCTGGCGGAGGCCAGGGTTTCGCTGAGGTTGGCTAGGAGAGTTTCGGTGTCTGCGCTTTCCGCGACAAAGAACAGCTGGCTTGAGGGTTGTGTCTTTTTGGCTTGAGGCTTGGGGTCGAGATAATAATCGAGGGCGCGCTTGGCGGCTTCATCGTGCTTTTGGGAATCGGTTTCGGGGGGATTGGGTGTGGCTTTGAACATGATGCAGCTCCTGTTGTGTAGTGGAACCGCCATTTCCCGTTTCCAGGCGAGAAGGTGGCAGCTATGCGCGGGCTGGAAAACCGGAAGGAGCAAACCCGGCAGACTCGAAAGTCTCCCGCGCACAGCCGCCATAACGCAGAACTGCACACGCAAAAAAAGCGATGCAGTATCTCATGTGGCGCGCTGTTGCATGCTCACTTATCGGGTTTCCAGGCCCGACCGCTGAATTTTCAGCGACGGAAAAAGGTTACCGACAGCCCTTCCCACCCGGCAACCGCCAGGGCTCGTCGGAAAAATCTACTTGAATCAGAAAGTGTGTCCGACCATTCCCACAAAGCTTGGTCGGCTGTCAGACCGCCATCGCCGATCCCTGTGGGAGCCGAGCTTGCTCGCGATAGCGGTGGGTCTGCTTGCATCTATGCTGAATGTACCGCCGCCTTCGCGAGCAGGCTCGCTCCCACAATTGGACTGAGTACACCTGCAAGAGCAGGTCGGCTATCAGGCCGCCTCGCG